>JAEKLB010000149.1 GCA_019510095.1 Acidobacteriota bacterium
TCACCGCCGGGATCATGTCGCGCTCACCCGCCACCATCCGCCGAGCAAGCGCCGAGCTCCGGGCCGGAAACGTCTACGTGAACCGGTCGACCACCGGGGCCATCGTCGGGCGCCAGCCGTTCGGGGGCTGGGGACTCTCGGGCGTCGGCTCGAAGGCCGGCGGCCCCGACTACCTGTTGCAGTTCACCCGCCCTCGGGCCGTCACTGAGAACACCATCCGCCAGGGCTTTGCCGAGCTCGACTGAGCACGCCGACCCTGAAATGCCCTGATCTCGCGACGGTTGGAGGTCAGCCGCCGCTGACGAGGAGCTCGGCGCCCGCCGGCGGATAGGGGTCCTCGACGGTGTCGAGCCAGCGGTCGGGGAGCAGCACGCGACGGGGGCCGTTGGTCGGGCCCCGCCGGGGGGTCGGCCCCTCGATCGGCAGGAGCTCGCCGTGGCGGGCGAGGGTGCCGAGCCAGGCGTCGACCTCGCCGAGGGTCGAGACCGACATGGCGGCCTTGCGGGCGGCGCCACCAACCGGATAGCCGGTGAGGTACCACGCCGCGTGCTTGCGCAAGGCCCGCACGCCTCGCTCCTCGCCGTGGAGCGCCACCAGCGCCTGGGCGTGGGCGCGCACGATGCCGAGCACAGTGGCGAGGGTGGGTGTCGGCGGCACGGGCGCCCCCGCCAGGGCGGCATCGATCTCGGCGAACAGCCACGGCCGGCCCAGGCAACCGCGCCCGACCACCACACCGTCGCAGCCGGTCTCGTCCATCATGCGGACGGCATCGGGCCCGTCCCAGATGTCGCCGTTGCCGAGCACCGGGATGCTGGTGACCTCGGCCTTGAGGCGGGCGATGGCCGACCAGTCGGCGTGGCCGGAGTAGTGCTGCTCGGCGGTGCGGGCGTGGAGGGCCACCGCGGCCACACCGACGTCCTCGGCCATCCGTCCGGCCCGGAACGCCGTCGTGGTCGCGGCGTCGAGGCCGAGTCGCATCTTCACCGTCACCGGCACGCTCCCCGCGGCGCCGACGGCGGCCCGCACCACGCGCTCGAACAACACGTGGTGGACCGGGAGGGCGGCGCCACCGCCCTTCTTGGTGACCTTGCCGACCGGGCAGCCGAAGTTGAGGTCGATGTGGTCGACGCCGATCTCGTCGACCAACCGTTCGACTGCTCGGGCCATCGTCGCCGGATCGACGCCGTAGAGCTGCACGCTCCGGACCCGCTCGTCGTCGCCGAAGGCAACCATCCGCGTGGTGCGCTCGTTCCGCTCCACCAGGGCGCGGGCGGTGATCATCTCGCTCACGAACAGGCCACCGCCGAACCGGCGGCACACCGAGCGGTAGGCGGCGTCGGTCACGCCTGCCATGGGGGCGAGGACCACCGGGGTCTCCAGGGCCAGGGGCCCGATCTTCAGGACCACAGCTCGACGATCCCGATGCCGAGCTCGGCGAGCAACTGGCGGAGCAGGGGCAGCGACAGGCCGATGACGTTGCCGGGGTCGCCGTCGATGCCGTCGAGGAAGGGCGCCGACCGGCCGTCGAGGGTGAAGGCGCCCGCCACGGCCATGGCCTCGCCGGTGGCCATGTAGGCGCGGAGCTCGTCGTCGGTGAAGGTGCCGAAGTGGACGGTGGTCGACGCCACCGCGGCCGCCTGGGCGCCGGTGCGGGTGTCGATGACGCAGTGGCCGGTCCGCAGCTCGGCCGACCGTCCCCGCAGGCCTCGCAGCCGCCCGAGCGCCTCGTCGGTCGACGTCGGCTTCCCGTGGGCCCGGCCGTCGACGTCGAGGAGCGAGTCGCAGCCGACCACGACAGCGTCGTCGTAGTGGCGGGCCACGTCGACCGCCTTGCGCACGGCGAGGTCGAGCACCAGGTCACCGACGGTTGCCGCCTCGACGCCGTCCTCGTCGACCGTGCTGGCCTGCACCTCGGGCGCGAAGCCGGCCCGCCGCAGCAGGTCGAGCCGAGCGGGCGACGCCGATGCCAGGACCAGTCGCGGGGTCGGGATCTGCACCATCGACCGTTAGCTTCGCTGCCATGAGCGAGCGTGACGACTTCAACAAGCAAATCGTCGAGGAGTTCCGCGCCAACGCGGGCAAGGTCGGCGGGCCGTTCGAGGGCATGCCAGTGCTCCTGCTCCACCACAAGGGGGCCAAGACGGGGACCGAGCGGGTGAACCCGCTGGCCTACAACCAGGACGGCGACCGGCTGTTCGTCATCGCCTCCAAGGGCGGCGCCCCCACCAACCCCGACTGGTTCCACAACCTCAAGGCCCATCCCGAGACCACCGTCGAGGTCGGCGCCGAGGTCAAGCCGGTCACCGCCCGGGTAGCCGAGGGCGCCGAGCGGGAGCAGCTGTGGGAGCGGCAGAAGGCCGAGTTCCCCCAGTTCGCCGAGTACGAGAAGGGCACCGACCGCACCATCCCCGTGGTCATCCTCGAACCTCGCTGAGAGGCGCTGCTACCCTTCGCTCCTGACCGTGAAATGAGTCCTGTGAGGCTCATACGGCCAGGAGGACGAGTGGCTGAACGCGAACGCAGGATCACGCCCCCGTACGGGGGCGTTTTCGTTGCCCGCAAGCGGGTCATGGACGCCGATGGCGTCCGCCGGGCAGTGACCCGCATCGCCCACGAGATCATCGAGCGCAACGCCGGCCTCGAGGACGTCGTCCTGGTGGGGCTGCAGACCGGTGGCGTGCCCTTCGCCCGGGCGCTGGCAACCGCCCTCGACGAGATCGAGGGCACCGAGATCCCGGTGGGCACCCTCGATGTGGCCCTCTACCGCGACGACATCGGGCTGCGGCCGGTGATGCCCGAGGCGGTGACCGACATCCCGCTCGACCTGAGCGGCTCGCACGTGGTGCTGGTCGACGACGTCCTCTTCACCGGGCGCACCATCCGGGCCGCCCTCGACGCCCTGCACGACTTCGGCCGGCCCCGGGTGGTGCAGCTGGCGGTGATGATCGACCGAGGCCACCGCGAGCTGCCGATCAGGCCCGACTACGTCGGCAAGAACCTCCCGACCCGCAGGGACGAGGCCGTCGACGTCCACGAGGACGGCGTCGACCTCGGCGACATCATCCACGAGAAGAGGAGATGACAGCTCTGAAGCACCTCCTCTCCATCGCCGACCTCGGGCCCGGCGGCCTCGAGGACCTGCTCGACCTCACCGACTCCTTCGTCGAGGTGAGCGAGCGCCGCATCCCCAAGGTCCCGACCCTCAGGGGCAAGACGGTCGTGTCGCTCTTCTACGAGGAGTCCACCCGTACCCGCCTGTCCTTCGAGAGCGCGGCCAAGCGGCTCTCGGCCGACACCATGAACTTCACGGTCGGCACGTCGTCGGTGAAGAAGGGCGAGTCGCTTCGTGACACGGTGACCACCATCGAGGCCATGGGCGTCGATGCCATCGTCGTGCGCCACGCCTCGGCCGGCGTGCCCTGGCAGGTGGCCCAGTGGGTCGGCGCCTCCGTCATCAACGCCGGCGACGGCTGGCACGAGCACCCCACCCAGGCCATCCTCGACTGCTACACGATCCGCCAGCGATTGGGCTCGCTGGTCGACCGCCACATCGCCATCGTCGGCGACGTCAAGCACAGCCGGGTGGCCCGATCCGACGTTCAGGCCTTCACCGCGCTGGGCGCAACGGTGACGCTGGTCGCCCCGCCCACGCTGCTGCCCCCGAGCCTGGTCGGATGGCCGGTGACGGTGAGCCACGACCTCGACGACGTGCTGCCCAAGGTCGACGTCGTCTACGTGCTCCGCATGCAGCGGGAGCGCATGACCGAGTCGCTCCTGCCGTCGCTGCGGGAGTACACGTCCACCTACGGCCTCACCGCCGAGCGGGCCCGCAAGCTGAGCCAGCACGCCCTGGTCATGCACCCGGGCCCCATGAACCGAGGAGTCGAGATCGCAGCCGAGGTCGCTGACCTGCCCAGTTCGGTGATCACCAGGCAGGTGGCCAATGGTGTGGCGGTGCGGATGGCGGTCCTCTTCCGGTTGCTCGGCTCGGGGATGGAGCTGGCGCATGGCTGACATCGCGCTGGTCCTGAAGGGCGGCACCGTCGTGGACGAGCGCGGCAGCCGCCAGGCCGACGTGGCCATCGACACCGACGGCGCCATCGCTGCCGTCGAGTCGAGCATCGACACCTCGGCCCGGGTTCTCGACTGCGGGGGGTGCATCGTCGGCCCCGGCCTGGTCGACCTGCACACCCACCTGCGCGAGCCGGGGCGGGAGGAAGCCGAGACGATCGAGACCGGCTCCCGGGCCGCCGCCCTGGGCGGGTACACCGCGGTCGTTGCCATGCCGAACACCGAGCCGGCGATCGACTCGGCTGCCGTGGTGCGGGACGTGCTCGAGCACGGGGCCAAGGCGCTGTGCCAGGTCCTGCCGGCGGCGGCCATCACGGTGGGGCGGGAGGGGAAGCAGCTCGTGCCGATGGCCGAGCTGGCGGCCCTCGGCGTCCGGATCTTCACCGACGACGGCAACGGCGTGCAGGACTCCCGGCTGATGCGCCGGGCGCTCGAGTACGCATCGGCCCTGGGCATCACCTTGGCCCAGCACTGCGAGGACGAGGGCCTGTCGCACGGCGGCCACATGCACGAGGGCGAGTGGTCGAGCCGGCTCGGCATCCCCGGCATCCCCGCCGAGGCCGAGGAGCTCATGGTCGCCCGCGACATCGTCCTCGGCCGGCTCACCGGGGCGCCCGTCCACTTCCTGCACATGTCGACGGCCGGTTCCGTCGAGCTGATCCGCCAGGCCAAGTCCCGGGGCCTGCGGGTCACGGCCGAGGCGGCGCCCCACCACTTCACCCTCACCCACGCCGAGGTGGCGAGCTACGACCCGGTGTTCAAGTTCAACCCGCCGATCCGAGGCGACGAGGACGTGGCGGCGGTGAAGGCCGGCCTGGCCGACGGCACGATCGACGCCATCGCCACCGACCACGCCCCCCACGCCCAGGAGGTCAAGGAGGCCCCGTTCGACGAGGCGCCCTGCGGCATGCTCGGCCTGGAGACGGCCCTGTCGCTGGCCATCAGCCAGCTCGGCCTGCCGATCGACCGGGTCCTCGCCCTGATGTCGTGGCAGCCGGCCCGCATCGCCGGCATCCAGGCCCCCGGTGTGGTCGCCGGCGCGGCGGCCAGCCTCTGCGTCATCGACCCGACGGCGCAGTGGACCGTCGACCCCTCACGCCTGGCGTCCCGCTCGCGCAACACGCCCTACGCCGGGCGGGCCATGACCGGCCGCGCCCGCCACACCATCTACCGGGGCGAGCCGGTCGTCATCGACGGCGAGGCACAGCGATGAGCGAGGCAGGACGCGCGTCAGCGCCGCGAGCCGCAGCGGTTCGCGTCGGAGGACAGCGATGACCCTGCAGGAAGCACTGCTGGTGCTGGCCGACGGCGAGGTGTTCGAGGGCGAGGCCATCGGCGCCCCCGCCGAGGTCGCCACCGGCGAGGTGGTGTTCAACACCGTGCTGTCGGGCTACCAGGAGGTCGTCACCGACCCGTCGTACGCCGGCCAGATCATCACGTTCACGTACCCCCACATCGGCAACTACGGGGTGACCGCGCTCGACGACGAGTCACGGCGACCGTTCTGCCGAGGCGTCATCGTCCGCGATCTGGCGCGGCGGCACTCGAACTGGCGGTCGGAGGACGACCTCGATGCCTTCCTCCGTCGCACCGGGGTGCCGGGCATCGCGGGAATCGACACCCGGCGGTTGACCCGCTACCTGCGCGAGGCCGGCGCCACCGCCGGCGCGTTCGGCTCCGGTGACGAAGCAACGCTGCTGGCCGCGGCCCGCGCCGAGCCCGGCACCGACGCCATCGACCTGGTCGCGGCCGTCACCTGCGATACGCCGTACACGGTCGGCGACGGGCCCCGCCGGGTGGTGGCGTACGACTTCGGCATCAAGACCACGATCCTCCGCCACCTC
>JAEKLB010000148.1 GCA_019510095.1 Acidobacteriota bacterium
CCACAGCAGTGCACGCCGGTGATGGCGTCGTCCTCGACCACCGCCAGCGCGCTGGAGAGGAGGTCGATGATGCCGTCGACGCCGAGGGGGAGCTCGCCGGCGCGGTTGAGCCAGGGCTCGTCGAGGAACAGCACGAGCGGGGCGTCGGGCAGGCGGCGCCGGACCAAGCTCAGGAGGGCGGTGGCGGTGACCTGCACGGCGGTGGCCGCCGCCGGGAAGGCATCCTCGGGCCGGACCCCGGCGTCGGCCAAGGCGAGGCCGAGGGTGACCGGCCCGGTCAACTGCAGCTTGACTGCGCCGGTGCGCCCGGCCGAGCTGGCGAGGAACGCCAGGAGGCCGGCGTGCGAGTGGCTGTCGAGCGCGGCGGCGGCACCGTTGGGATCGAGCGCCTCGCGCTCGATCGACAGCGAGCCATCGGCCCTGACCGTGACGCCACTGATGCCGCGGGCGGCCTGCGGGATCATCCCCTCGAGCGGCGATCGCCGGGGCAGCTGGGGCGCGGCAGGCAGGTCGGGATGCTGGCGGAGGATGAACGCAGCGGCCGCGTCGGCGTCGCGATGGGGCAAGCTCCCGACCGATGTGACCATCCCCGCCTTGAGCGTCACATGACCACGCTTGGTCATCGGGGGCGTTCCGCGCAAGTCTCACGCCGTGCCGAACCGCTCCTGGGTGCCGTGGCTGGCCCGCGTCGCCTGGCTCTCGCTGCCCGTCACCGCCGGCTCGGTCGTGGCCGATGCCCTCGCCGGGCGCGCCCCGGCGGTACGGCTGGTTGCCGCGCTGCTGCTGTGGGCCGGATGGGCCGCCGTGGTCCTCGCCCTGCTCCTCCCCCGCCCCCTGGGGCTGGTCGCCATCCGCGTCGCCGCCCCCGCCGCCCTTGCCATCGCCGCATGGGCGGCGATCGACAGCGGTCGGGGCACCCTGTTCGTCGCCCCGACAGCCGTGGTGGCCATCGTCGCCTTCCTGCCCGAGACGGGTCGTTGGTTGGTGAACGGCACCGCCTACGGCGACGAGCGGCTCCACCTGTTGCGGCTGCCGGCGTCACTCCTGGCCGGGCCGGTCGAACTGGCCGGGCTGCTGATCCCGATCGCCGTGCTGGCCGGGCCCCTGCTGCTGGCGGCCCGGGCGTGGGTTGCCGGCGCGGTCGCCCTCGCCGCCGGCCTGCCGCTGGCGGTCGTGCTCGTGCGCGCCCTGCATGCCCTCACGCTTCGTTGGCTGGTGATGGTCCCCGCCGGGATCGTCGTCAAGGACCACCTCGTGCTGGGCGACCCCGTGCTGTTCCGGCGCACCGATGTCACCAGCATCCGGGTGGCCCCGGCCGACACTGATGCCACCGATCTCACCGCCGGCGCGTTCGGCTTGGCTCTCGAGCTCCGGTTGCGATCGCCCGTCGAGGTTGCCGTGGTCACCGGGCGCGCCACCACCGGCGTGACCGAGCTCGTCGCCGTGCTGGTGACCCCGACCCGGCCGGGAGCGATGCTGGCCGACGCCGGCGCCGGCCGCCTACCGGTTGGCTGAGTCGAGGGCGCCAGCGATGAACGCCTGCGACGCCGCGAGATACTCGGCCCGCTCGGCGCGGGGCATGCTCACGACCATCTCGTCCTCGAACCAGCCCTCGTAGCCGGCGGCAAGGATGGCGGCCAGCGTCGCGGCCACAGGGATGTCGCCGTCCCACGGCGGGCACCGGCTGTAGCGGTGCTCGGCCAGGGCCTCGACGGGCA
>JAEKLB010000150.1 GCA_019510095.1 Acidobacteriota bacterium
CCGGCGGCGTGGCCGTGGTGGCCGACGTGCGCGACCAGCCCGCGCTCGACGGCGCCGTCAGCGTGGCGGTCGAGCGGTTCGGCGGTCTCGACGCCGCGCTGGCCGTCGCCGGCTGCGTTGTGGGCGGGCCCTCCCTGTGGGAGACACCCGATGAGGCATGGGACGCCAACATCGGCATCAACCTCGAAGGGGTGTACCGCCTGGCCCGGGCGGCCGTCCCCGCCCTGCTGCGCCGGCCGGCGCCGAGATCGGGGCGGTTCGTGGCCGTCGCCTCGGCGGCGGGCACCCGCGGCCTGCCCCAGCTGGCCGCCTACGTGGCCGCCAAGCATGGAGTGGTCGGCCTGGTCAAGAGCCTGGCGGTGGAGCTCGGCCCCCACGGGATCACGGCCAACGCCGTCGCACCGGGCTCGACCCGGACCGCCATGCTCGACGCCAGCGCCGAGGTCTACGGCCTCGCCAGCGCCGAGGAGTTCGCGGTGCACCATCCGCTCGGTCGCCTGCTCGAGCCCACCGAGATCGCCAGCGCCCTGGTGTGGCTCTGCAGCGACGCGGCCAGCGGCATCACCGGCGCCATCCTCCCCGTCGACGCCGGGATGACGGCCCACTGACCGCCCTCGACCTTCCGAGTTCTGGAGACTCAGTCCCGGTAGCCGGCACTCATCCTCCGGAACCCGGCTCGGCGTCCGGCTGGATCGAGCTCGATCGACAGGCCCGGTGGCTCGACCCGACGACGGTGTTGGGCGGGTCCCCGCTGCGGCTGTTCCGGCTGACCCGGGCTGGTGCCGAGCTGGTACAGGCCCGGCGGCCGCTGGCGACGACCGCCGGGCGCCGCCTTGCCGACCGCCTCATCCGGGCCGGGGCCGCCCATCCTCGAGGGCAGCACGGGCCGTTCACCCCCACCGACGTCACCGTGGTCGTCCCGGTGAAGGACGACCCGGCGGGCCTGGCCGCCACGCTGGCAGCCGTGCCCGGGGCCATGGTGATCGACGACGCCGCCGGTCGGGGCCCGGCCGCGGCCCGCAACCAAGGCTGGCGCCAGGCGCAGACGCCGTTGGTGGCCTTCGTCGACGCCGGCTGCGTGCCGGAGGCCGGCTGGATCGAGGCCCTGCTTCCGCACTTCGCCGACCGGGGCGTCGCCGCCGTCGCCCCCCGGGTGCGATCGAGCGCGGGCGACGGCCTGCTGGCCCGCTACGAGCGGGCCCGCTCGCCGCTCGACCTCGGCGACCGGGAGGGACCGGTCCGTCCGGGGAGCTGGGTGCCCTACGTCCCGACCGCGGCCCTGGTCGTGCGCCGTGACGCGCTGGCGGGCGCCGGCGGCTTCGACGAGGCGATGCGGTTCGGCGAGGACGTCGACCTGCTGTGGCGAATGCACGAGCATGGCCACACCATCAGGTTCGAGCCGGGCGGCGTGGTCGAGCACCCACCCCGAACGACCTTCGCACGATGGCTGCGCCAGCGCTTCGACTACGGCACCGCCGCCGCGCCGCTGGCCCGTCGCCATGGCAGCGCCGTCGCCCCGCTGGCCATGTCGCGCTGGACGGCCGCGGCCTGGGCCCTCGCCGCGTGCGGGCAACCGTGGGCCGGTGGTGCCGTCGCGGCGGGCGCCGCCACCCCGCTACGGCAGCAGCTCGAGGCGGCAGAGGTCGTTCGACTCACCGCGACCGGTCACGCGCAAGCGGGGCTGCGGCTGCTCGAGGCGGCCCGCCGCAGCTGGTGGCCGATCACCGCAGCCGCCGCACTGGTCTCCCGACGCGCCCGTCGGCTGGCGCTGGTCAGCATCACGCCACTGGTTGCCGACTGGGCGCGAGACGGCCGGCCCGTCGCCCTGCCTTGGTATGTCGGCCTCCGCCTCGCCGACGATCTCGCCTACGGCGCAGGTGTGTGGGCCGGCTGCCGGCGCGAGCGCTCGCTCGACGCCCTCCGCCCCACGCTCTCCTGACCGCTACGTGGCGGCGATCTCCACCTCGGTCGAGCCGAGGTACGCGGCACGAACGAGGTCGCTGGCCTGGACCTCGGCGGGTGAGCCCTCGAAGATGAGCTTGCCGACGTCGAGCACGTAGATGTAGGCGCACACCTCCATGACGAGCGTCATGTCGTGCTCGACCAGCAGGATGCCGGCGCCGCGGGCCTGCACGACTGCCTTCAGCACCTGTCCGAACCGCTCGGTCTCGTGCGAGTCGAGGCCGGAGCTGGGCTCGTCGAGCAGCAGCATGTCGTAGGGGCCGGCGAGGCACCGGGCCAGCTCGACCAGGCGCCGCTGCCCGGTGGTCAGGCCACCAACCTCCCGTTTGGCGAGGTGAGTGATGCCGGTGAGGGTCAGCGCGCTCTCGACGGCCCGCTCGACCTCAGCCTTCTCGGACCGGGTGGCCCGAAGCTGGCGGAGCGGGTTGGCGCCGGCCATGCCCCCCTCCCGGCCCAGGGCCACGTTGTCGTGAACGCTGAGGGCGTTCCACAACTGCACGCGCTGGAACGTGCGGCCGAGGCCGTGCCGGGCGCGACCGGCCGGGCCCATGTGGGTGATGTCCTGGCCATGGAGATACACGTTGCCGGTCGACGGCTTCACCAGGCCGGAGCAGGCGTCGAACGTCGTCGACTTGCCAGCGCCGTTGGGCCCGACCAGCCCGGTGACCCGGCCGGCCGGCGCGACCAGGTCGACGGTGTCGACCGCCAGCAGCGCGCCGTACCGCACCGACAGGCTGGTGACCTTCAGGCCCTCGCCACGCACCTGGTCATGGGCATCCACGTCCTCGATGGCGACCGCATGCTCCTCGACGACCACTGGCTCGTCCTCATGGATGATCGGAGGGGCGAACCAGTCGAGCAGTGGGCGAACCAGCTGCGACAAGCTGCCCTGGCCCTTCTTCATGTAGGCGCGGCTCGCCATCCGAGTGGCGAAGAAGCCGAAGAAGAGGATCGAGATGAGGTTGATCTCGGTGACGTGAGCGAACGTGATGTCGGACCGGAGGATGCCGTACCCGAGCGCGGCGATGAGGGCGAACCAGGGCGCCGGCCCGGGCGCGATCATCACGATGGCGAGCAGCACGAGACCCTGCGCCGAGGGGAACTCCGCCGGACCGGCCACGAAGATCTGCCCGGCCGCGTAGAGGGCGCCGGCGATGCCGGCGAAGAACGCCGAGATGCAGAACAGCAGCACCCGAGTGGTGTTGACCGAGAGGCCCTGGGTCTCCAGCGCGAGCGGCGACTCGCCCAGCCCGCGGAGCAGACGACCGAGCCGGCTGTGGGTGATCAGATGGAACAACCCGACGCAGAGCATCATGATCACGAGGACGGTCCAGTAGTACCTCGATTCCGACGCGAGGTCCCAGATCCCCGGCCGCGGGATCTGGACACCGGCCGACGACAGGCCGAACATGCCGGTCGTCTTGTACAGCATGCTCTCGAGCGCGATGGCGAAGGCGTAGGTGGCCAGGGCGAGGAAGACGCCCGAGAGACGGCTGGCGGGGATGGCGACGATGGCGCCGACCGGGATGGCGACCAGCCCAGCCATCAGCAGGGAGACGCCCCACGGGATGCCAGCCGAGTAGGCGAAGTGGTGCATGGCGGCCGCGCCGACCGCGGCGAAGGCGAGGTGCCCCAGCGAGATCTGCCCCGACGTCTTTGCCAGCAGGCCGAGCGAGAGGAAGAGGATCACGTAGATGAGGATCCGGGTCCAGTTCGTCGTGAAGTTGACGACCCACGGGATGCCGATCAGCACCGCGAGCACCGCCACGATGCCGGCGGGACCGAACCACCGCGGCCAGGCCCGATGCACCGCATGGCCAATCGGGAGCGGCCGGAACACCTCGCTGAGCCGCTTCTTGGGCACGATCAGCAGGGCGGCGAACAGGAACACGAACGGCATGGACTGCGGCAGGCCTGAGACCCAGTTCAGCTGGCCGGCGAACTGCTTGGTCGCCACCGCCTCGGCGATGCCGAGGGCGATGCCGCCGATGTACGCCAGGGGGAGAACGGTGAACGCACCAGCGGCGGCCGCGCCGGTCGCCCGTACCACGACCGCGCTGAGGGCCGCGTAGTTGAGGCCGATCTGGGGAGCGAGCAGTGCACCCGACATGGCGGCGAACGTCGAGCCCAGGACCCAGGCAGCGCGGCGCACCGCGACCGGGTTGGCTCCGGTGAGGTCGAGCAGGTCGGGGCTGTCGACCACGGCTCGCATCTGCACGCCGAGACGGGACCGCCTCAGCAACACGGTGAGGGCCACCACCGAGAACAGGGTGAGGATCATCACGAGCAGCTGGTCGTAACCGATGTTGACCCCCGCGAACCCGAACGAGCCGGTGGGCAGCCAGAGGGCACGACGGCCAGCTCCGGCGCCTTCGGGGAGATCGAGCACGCCATTGTCGATGCGGATCATCGTGGGGGCGATGTACTGCACGCTCAGGAACAGGCCGAGGGTGGCAACGATCTTGTAGGCGGAGTTGGCGTGCACCAGCCGCCGGGCCACCGACTCCATCAGGAGGCCCATGAGCGGGCCGGCGATGAACACCGAGTCGAGCAGCGCCAACCACGCCGGCCAGGCGTGGGCCTCGAAGAAGAGGAAGAACATCACCGAGCTCATGGTGGTGATGGCTCCGTGGGCGAAGTTGAAGATGCCCGACGTCTTGTAGGTCAGCACGAGACCGACGGCGGTCAGGCCGTAGATCGACCCGGTGCTCAGGCCGATGATGATGAACGGCCAGAAATCCTTCACGCTGTCCCCTCGTCTCCCGGTGCCACGGCCGGTGGCACGGCACGTGAGCATAGGGTTTCTGCGTCGTGACGGCCGTCACTCCCATCCTGTGTCACGCTGGGCCGTGCCAGGCGGCCGGGAGCTGACGTGGTGGCGCGCCGGGATGGCCGGCCTGGTGGTCGCCGGCCTGGCCCTCCGGCTCTGGGTGCTCCTCGGGCGGCTGGGGACCCTCGACAGCGACGAAGCCGTCGTGGGGCTGCTGGCCCACCGCCTGGCGCAGGGCCACGGGCAGGCCTTCTACTGGGCCCAGCACTACGCCGGCACGCTGGAGCCGGGGCTGGTGGCCGCCGTCTGTCCTGTGCTGGGTCGCGCCGGCCAGCTACGTGTGGTGGGCCACCAAGGAGCGCGGCTTCTACTGGGTCAGCATCTGCCTCGGCATCGGCCTCCTGCTGGCAGCGGTCCACGCCGCCGACCGGCCGCACCGCTGGTGGCCGTGGGCGGCGCTCGGGCTCCTGGCCGGGGCCGGGTTCTGGACCTCGCCGACGGTGGTCTACTTCGCCCTCCCGGCTGCCGGCTGGCTGCTGGCGGGCAAGCGGGTCGACTGGTCCCGGGCGCCGGCGGCCATCCCGGGGTTCCTGCTCGGGTCCCTGCCCTGGCTGGTGCACAACCTCGGCCATCGCTGGCCCTCGCTCGACCGGCCGTCCCAGCCCCAGCACGTGGGGTACCTCGGGGGGATGGGCCGCTTCCTCTGGCGCGTGCTGCCGATCGCCCTCGACCTGCGGGTGCCGATCTCGGAGCGGTGGCAGGTCCCGGTTCTGGCGCCCCTCGCCCTCGTCGGCGCTGCCGCGGCAGTGGTGGTGGCCGTCGTCCGCCGAGCCGATCGGCCGCTGCTCGTGCTGGCCGGGTTGGTCGCCTTCCCGTTCCTCTATGCCCTCTTCCCGGTGGCCTGGTTCGTCGGCGAGGGTCGCTACGGCCTGTTCGCGCTGCCGTTCCTCGCGCTCACCCTGGCCTGGGTCGTGCGCCGCCCGGCCTTGCTGCTCGCCCTCGCCGGCGTCGCCCTGGCGCTGACGATGTCCGGGCTGCACCACCTCGGAACCGAGCGACCTCGGCACATCGGCACCGACATCGCCGCCCTGCGGGCAGCCGGCGTCGACCGCGTGTGGGCCGACTACTGGATCGCCTACCGCTTGACCTACGAGAGCCACCTCCACATCACCGCGACCAGCGCGCGGTCTGCTCGATACCGCCCCTACGTCGACCGAGCCCTGGCCGACACGACCCCGGCCTACGCGTACGGGCGCCGGGACGGTCGAGCGCGGCGACTGGCCGCGATCCTGGGCGCTCGCCACCTGCCGTTCCGCACCGTGCGCACGCCCCACCTCGAGGTCCTCCTGATCGGGGGGCCCCTGGTGCCCGACGAGCTGCCCGAGGACCTCCGGCCATAGGCGATGAGGTAGACCAGCGTCGTGTCACCGCGGAGCCGCTCCCTCCCCCGCCGCTCGTGCCTGTCGGTCCCCGGGTCGAGCGACAAGATGCTGGCCAAGGCGCCGTCGCTCAGCGTCGACATGGCGTTCGTCGACCTCGAGGACAGCGTGGCCCCGTCCGAGAAGGAGGCGGCCCGACCGAAGGCGGTTGCCGCCGTGCGCGACCAGGACTGGGGCGACAAGGTGGTGTGCGTCCGGCTGAACGCCTGGGACTCGGCGTGGACGGCCTTCGACGTGATCGAGGTGGTCGGCGCGACGGGCGAGCGGCTCGACGAGGTGATGCTGCCGAAGGTCCAGTCGCCCGCCGAGGTGGTCGCCCTCGACCTGCTCCTCACCCAGGTCGAGGCCAAGGCTGGTCTGCCGCCGGGCCATGTCGGCATCGAGGCCCAGATCGAGACGGCGGCCGGGCTCCTCCAGGCGGCGGCCATCTGCGCCGCGTCCCCGCGGCTCGAAGCCGTCATCCTCGGGCCCATCGACATGTCGGCTTCGCTCGAGCTCCCGGAGTCGATCGACGGCGGCGCGATACCGGAGGCGGTTCGGGTCGGCGTGCTGGTGGCCGGCCGGGCGGCCGGGCTCCAGGTCATCGACGGCCCCTACTCGGTGATCCGCGACCTCGAGGGCTGCCGGCGCCACTTCGAGCGGAGCCGGCGGCTGGGCTACGACGGGGCGTGGGTGCTCCATCCCGACCAGGTCGCCTTGGCCAACGACGTCTATTCGCCCGACCAGGCCGGGTTCGACCGGGCGTGCACCGTGCTCGAGGCCTACGGAGCGGCGACCACGGGCGATCGCCGCGGCGCGGTGATGCTGGGCGACGAGATGATCGACGAGGCGTCGCGCAAGGTGGCGCTCAAGATGGTGGCGCGCGGCGAGCGGGCCGGTCTGAAGCGAACGGGGAGCAGCACGTGAGGAGCCCAGCGGCATGAAGAGCACCGCCGCCGTGCTGTGGGAGGTCGGCAAGGACTGGAGCATCGAGGAGATCGAGGTCGGCGACCCTCAGCGCCACGAGGTCCTGGTCGAGCTTCGGGCCGCAGGCCTCTGCCACTCCGACGAGCACATCGTCACCGGCGACACGCTCGTCGAGCTGCCGGTGATCGGCGGCCACGAGGGATCGGGCGTCGTGCTGGCCGTCGGCGACGGTGTCGAGCGGGTGGCACCCGGCGATCACGTCGCCTTCTCGTTCATCCCGTCGTGCGGCCGGTGCCGCTGGTGCGTGAGCGGGCATTCCAACCTGTGCGACCTCGGCGCCCACCTCCTCGGCGGCGGCAGCATCGCCGACGGCACCTACCGCACGACGGTCGGCGGGCAGCCGGTGGCCCGGTTCTGCCAGGTCGGTGCCTTCAGCCGTCACACCTGCGTGCACGAGGCGTCGGTGGTGAAGGTCGACGCCGACCTGCCGATGGGCGTGGTCGCCCTGGTGAGCTGCGGCGTGGTCACCGGTTGGGGCTCGGCGGTGAACACCGCGGAGGTGGCCGCCGGTGAGACGGTCGTGGTGATCGGCTGCGGCGGGATCGGCAGCAACGCCATCCAGGGCGCCAAGGCGGCCGGGGCCCGCCATGTCATCGCCGTCGACCCGGTCGAGCTCAAGCTCGAGGCGGCTCGCCGGTTCGGGGCGACCCACACCGCCGGCTCGATCGACGAAGCCCGTGGGCTCGTGCGCGAGCTGACCCACGGCGACATGGCCGACGCCGCCATCCTCACCACCGGCGTGGCCGAAGGCCACCTCATCTCCCCGGCTGTCGGCCTGATCGGCAAGACGGGAATCCTGGTGGTCACCGCCATCGGCCCCATGCTCGAGACCCACGTCGAGCTGTCGCTGGCCGAGCTGACGCTGTTCCAGAAGCAGATCCGGGGATCGATCTTCGGCGGGGCCAACCCGAAGGTGGCGATCCCGCAGCTCCTGGCGCTCTACCGCGACGGCCTGGTCGACCTCGACAGCCTCATCACCAAGACCTACGGCCTCGAGGAGATCAACCAGGGCTACCAGGACATGCGCGATGGGCGGAACATCCGGGGCGTCGTCGTCTTCGACTGATCGGCGGCCAAGGCCGGGGCGGCGAGGGTCAGTCAGCGAGCAGGGGGACCCATCGCAGGGCGGCGCCCTCACCGGGCACGAACTCCACGATCACGCAGCCGGCCTTGCCGTCCCGGGAGGAGGCGGTGGCGCCTGGATAGCAGGTCAGTGGCGTCGTCCGGACCACCCGGTGGGCGTGGATGTGGCCGAGCGCCACGTAGTCGCAGTCGAGACCGTCGAGCTCGCCGGGATAGATCGGCGACGACCGGTAGGTCTCGCCCTCGTCGTCCATGATCAGCCCGTGGGCGGCGACCACGTTCCACGCCCCTTCCCGCCGGGGCACCGAACCGGCCAGCGGCCGGTAGGCCGGCTCGTGCTCGACCATGGCCCGCCCCCAGACGACGATGTCCGTTCCCGGCACCTCGACGACGGAGCCGTCAGGGTCGTCGAGGAACAGCACGTCCTTGCAACGGGACGCGGCCTCGAAGCGATGGTGCACCGACTGGTCGTGCAGCGCGTCGTGATTGCCGACCAGCAGCACGACCGGGCGCTCGAGGCGGTCGAGCTGGTCAGCAGTCCACGTGAGGATCTCGTCGTGCACCCGGGCGTGGTCGAAGAGGTCGCCCATGACGAAGACGGCGTCGACGTCGAGCTCGATGGCGAGATCGATGGCCGCGGCGAATGCCTGCTGGTGACGCCCACCGTCATCGCGGTCGAGGTGCACATCGGAGGTGTGCAGGATCGTCGCGGGGCGCGGCGCTGACATCTCCTCGATGGTACGGGGGTCAACCAGAACCGGGCAGCTCGGCCAGGTTCTGCAGCCTGACCTGGCCGCGGGCGACGAGCTTGCCGTCGACCGACCGGTTGATCTCGACCTGCCAGAGCTGCTGTGACCGGCCGACGTGGATGGGCCAGCCCGCCACGTCGACCCGACCCTCGGTCGTGCTGCGGACGAAGTCGGTGAGGTTCGACACGCCCACCACGGTGGCCGGCCCGAACTGCTGGGCGGCCTGGTACGCGCCGATGCTCGCGACCGTCTCGACCACTGAGCACCACACGCCTCCGTGCACGAGGCCGAACGGCTGGTGGTGCTGGGGTCCGACGACGAGATGAGCAGTGACGCGCGTTGCCCCCACCTCGTCGAGCTGCAGGTCGTCGAGCCAGGTCATGGGCCCATCATTTCAGCCTCGTACCGGTGGCACGTCGGCCTACCGTGATCCGATGGTCGATCTCCTGCGGCGGAACCG
Organism: Acidobacteriota bacterium; assembly: GCA_019510095.1. GTDB lineage: Bacteria > Actinomycetota > Acidimicrobiia > Acidimicrobiales > CADCSY01 > JAEKLB01. Next base: position 9,430 of record JAEKLB010000150.1, read on the forward strand.
CGACCTGCGCCTGCTCTTCTTCGCCCAGGTGGTGTCGTTCCTCGGCGACTGGTTCGCCGACGTCGCCCTTCTCGGCCTCGTGCTCGACCTGACCAATTCGCCATTGGCAGCGTCGTTGGTGATGGTGTCGACCACGTTGCCGGCGTTCCTGCTCGCACCCCTCGCCGGGCCGATGGTCGACACCTTCGACCGGCGCAAGCTGATCATGGCGGTGTCGGTCTTCCAGGTCGGCGCCGCCCTCCTGCTCCTGGGCGTCGGCGAAGGAACGGTGTGGTTGGCCTTCGTCGCCCGCGCCGCCATCGGCGGCCTCGCTGCGTTCATCGCCCCAGCCAGCCAGGCCGCCATCCCGAACCTGGTCGAGCCGGCCGACCTGCCCCGGGCCAACGCCCTGCTCGGTTCGGTCTGGGGCGCCATGCTGGCGATCGGGGCCGCGGTCGGCGGAGGCTTCACCGTTCTCTTCGGGCGGGGCGCCTCGTTCGTGGCCGACGCCGTCACCTTCGTCGTGGCCGCGCTGCTGGTGGCGGCGATTCGCCGGCCGATGAGCGCTCCCCGTGACGCGCACACCGCGCCGATGCGCCCGATCGCCGACAGCGTCGTCGCCCTCCGGTATGCGGCGTCGAACCGGCCGGTGCTCCTGCTCCTGTTCTCCAAGACGGGTCTCGGGCTGGCCGGTGGCGTGCTGCCCCTTCTCGCGGTGTACGGCAAGGACGTCTTCGACCACGGCGACGCCGGCATCGGTCTCCTGCTGGCCGCCCGCGGGCTCGGTGCCGTGCTCGGCCCCCTGGTCGGGCAACGGTGGCTGCGGCGCCGTGGGCCGACCATCGATCCGACGACCACCGTCGAGGCGGCGACCGCGCCGATCCTCTTCCTCTGCGGCGCCGCCGCCCTCCTGTATGGCGTCGGCTATGTCGCCGTAGCCGCCTCACCGGTGATCGGCGTGGCCATGGTCGGCGCGCTCCTTGCCCACCTCGGCGGCGGCGGCCAGTGGATGCTGTCGAACCTCGGGCTCCAACTGGCGACGCCTGACGAGTTGCGAGGCCGGGTCTTCGCCGCCGACTTCGCGCTCGTGACCCTGTCGATGAGCTCGTCGTTCTTGCTCTCGGGCTGGGCATCCGATCGTTTCGGGCCCCGCCCGGTCACGCTGGTCTTCGCGTCGATCGCCGCGTTGTGGGGCGTGCTCTACCTCTCGCTCACCAGGACGCTCCGGACCACCCATGCCCCACCCCGGGCCGCGGCTCCGGCGCCCGCCGCGGGCGGCGACTGAGCGACCGACGCGTCAGCCGTTCGCGGCAGAAAGCCGGCGCACCACCCAGAGAATTTGTCCGCTTTGGGTTGATCTTGTCGGTGGC
>JAEKLB010000151.1 GCA_019510095.1 Acidobacteriota bacterium
CCGGGACCAACCGCTACGACACCGCCGCCAAGGTCGCCCAGGCCGGGCTCAACAGCTACGGCCTCATCGCCTCCGAGGTGCTGCTGGCCAGTGGCGCTGACTTCGCCGACGCCCTGGCCGCCGGTCCCTTCGGCTTCAAGCGGACGGCGCCGCTGATCCTCACCGAGCCGGGCTCGCTGCCGCCGCAGTCGGCCGCGTTCCTCGAGGACAACAGCTCGGCCATCCAGAAGGTCACCGCCGTCGGTGGTACCGCAGCGGTCTCGGCCACTGCCCTGACCCAAGCCGAGAAGGCGGCGGAGACGCCGTCGAACGACCGCCAGAACGAGGGAATCCAGGTCTCGCCCCAGTCGGCCGACAGCCTGGCCAACTCGGGCACCCGCTCGTTCGTGGCCAACGGGATCACGTCGGCGACGGTCGACATCGTGCTGGTGCCGTGCGCCAACGTCAGCAACGACAACGGCAGCACCAAGTTCGTCAACAGCAACGGCGGCTCGGTGGCCGACAAGACCAACCGCCCCGGCGCCACGCCGCCGGCGGTGGCACCCGACGACGCCGATGCTGGCAACGTGCGGATCTCCTCAGTGAACGGCACGCCCACCAGCGAGGCGCCGCACCGCAACGAGTACGCCAACAACGTGGCGCCGGTCAACGGCGTGGTGAGCTTCGACGTCGCCGGTCCCGGGGCGACCGACACCAGCATCACCTGCGTGGTGCCGGTGGTCTTCCAGGACTCCAACAGCGACGACGCCCTCAACGTGGGTGCCGGCAACCCGGCGGCACCGACCGAGCGCTTCGGCACCGGTGGCCGCACGACCTTCGGGCCGACCGCCGCCGGGTCGGGCGACTTCACCGTCAACGTGACCTCGATCGACAACGCCGCCAACACCTTCACCGGGTGCACCCTCTCCACGCCGACCGACACCGTGCCCGAGGTCTCCAACAGCGGCGCCTGCTCGTCGTACGCGTGGGACGGGACCGACACCTACCAGACCGGTGAGACGCCCAACACGGCGTCGTCGAGCCTGGCCGGCTTCGAGGCCAACCTCTCGATCGGCGACGACGTGGCCGGCACCTACACCCCGTCGGGCGACTCGACGTTCCGGCTCGTCGACGAGGCGCCGCTGGCGCCGACCGGCGTGACGGCGACCCAGGGCGCCGGGCCGGGGCCGACCGCCACGGCGACGGTGACCTTCACGCCGTCGACCACGTCCGTGACGCCACTGAAGACCTCGACGCTGGTCCACAACGTCTACCGCCTGACCTTGGTGCCCTCCACCGGCACCTGCCCGGCCTTCGGCGCTGGCGCCTACACCAAGGTCAACTCGAGCTCGGCCACCAGCCCGTACAACGACTCCGGCCTGCTGCCGGCGACGTACTGCTACGTCGTGACCGCGGCCGTCAACGGGGCCACTGGCACCAGGGGCGAGACCGCCGCCGCCCCGGTGAAGGTGACGCTGACCTAGCAAGGAGTCGATCGACGGGGCCAGGTGCCCGTAGCGCACTGGCCCCGTTGATCGACGCGACCAGCGATGGAAGCTCGTCACCAAGGATCGCCGACCCCGTGATCACCGTTCCCCGAAGCCGGTCACGGTCTGGTGAGGGCGGCCTGGGCCCGCTCGGCGGGGCGATGAGGACCCCACAGGGGCGCCGTCTACGCTCCCGCCACCATGGCCGCTGACGCTGTGCGCTCGCGCCGATCGTGGCCCCAGCGCCTGCTGATCGCCTTCAACCTGGTCGTCATCGTCGGCTGCCTGACCGGCGCCGGCGGGCTCGGCTACCTGTACTACCAATTCGGTCGGCTGCCCCGGATCGACCTCGACCCCGGCCACCTGACCGCGCGCGATCCGGGCGACCCCCAGAACTTCCTGCTGGTGGGCAGCGACTCCCGGGCCTTCGTCGAGGCCGGCAGCAGCGACGAGGCCTCGTTCGGCGATGCCGGCCAGACCGGCGACGCCCGGGCCGACACGATCATCCTCGTGCGGGTCGACCCCCGCACCAGGAAGGCGGCCATGCTGTCGTTCCCCCGCGACCTCTGGGTGCCGATCGCCGGGACGACCCACAGCCAGCGGATCAACACCGCCTTCGCCGGTGGTCCCCAGCGGCTCATCGACACGATCAAGCAGGACTTCAACGTGTCGATCCAGCACTACGCCCAGGTCGACTTCAAGGGCTTCAAGGAGCTCGTCGACGCGGTGGGCGGCGTCACCGTCTACCTGGCCAGCCCGGTGCGCGACCACGTCACCGGCTTGCACGTCGAGGCCACCGGCTGTGTCGAGCTCAAGGGCGACCAGGCGCTCGCCTATGTGCGCAGTCGCCACTTCCAGTACAAGGAGAACGGGCGCTGGCGCTCCGACCCGACCGGTGACCTGGGCCGCATCAACCGCCAGCAGGACTTCATCCGCCGGGCCATCCGGGAGGCGCTGGCCAAGGGGCTGCTCAACCCGGCCCGGCTGAATCGACTGGTGGCGGTGGGCGTCAACAACGTGAAGATCAGCAAGTCGTTGAAGATCAAGCACATCCTCGAGCTCGGGCGCGAGTTCCACTCGCTGTCGCCCGACACCATCCAGCAGTACCAGCTGCCGGTCAGCAACACCCGGCACGGCGCGGCGTCGACGCTCGACGTCCTCAGCCGCGACCAGGCCAAGGCCGACAAGATCCTCGATGTGTTCCGGGGCGTGACGCCCGAGAGCGACAAGGCGGTGGCGGTCACCGACATCACCGTGCGGGTGATGAACGGCAGCGGCGTCACCGGCGAGGCGGCTGAGACCACCGCCGCCCTGCGCCAGCTCCAGTTCGGCACCGCCGACCCCGGCACCACCTACCGGCACTCGACGACCATCGTCCAGTACGGCGACGGCCAGGAAGCCAAGGCCCGGCTGCTCCAGCGCTACCTCAAGGCCGGGGCCGAGCTGCAGTCGGTGCCCAACCTCAGCAGCGTCGACGTCCAGCTGGTGACCGGCGAGGACTACGCCGGCATCCTCCAGCGGCCGCTGCCCGCGACTTCGACGACCACCACGGCGCCGGCCGCCACGTCGACCTCGGGCAAGGCAGTGCCGGCCCCACAGTGCTAGAGCTTCGGCCGTGAAGGCGCTCGTGCTGGCCGGCGGCACCGGCAGCCGGCTGCGCCCGATCACCCACACCGGCGCCAAGCAGCTGGTGCCGGTGGCCAACAAGCCGATCATCTTCTACGGCCTCGAGGCCATCGCCGCGGCCGGCATCACCGAGGTCGGCATCGTGGTGGGCGAGACGGCGGCTGAGGTCATGGCCGCCATCGGCGACGGGGCGACCTTCGGGCTGCGGGTCACCTACATCGCCCAGGACGCGCCGAACGGGTTGGCCCACTGCGTGCTCATCGCCCGCGACTTCCTCGGCGACGACGACTTCGTGATGTGGCTCGGCGACAACCTGCTCGAGGGAGGACTCGGCGACCTGGTGCCCGAGTTCGGCCAGGAGCAACGGCGGCTGACTGGGGCGCCGGCCGCCATGATCCTGCTCAAGAAGGTCGAGGACCCGACGCAGTTCGGGGTGGCCGAGCTCGACCCCGAGGGCCACGTGGTCCGCCTGGTCGAGAAGCCGGCCGACCCGCCGTCGGACCTGGCGCTCGTCGGCGTCTACCTGTTCGACCGCCGGATCCACGAGGCGGCGGCGGCCATCGAGCCCTCGGGCCGGGGCGAGCTGGAGATCACCGACGCCATCCAGTGGCTCATCGACCAGGGCCAGCCCGTGGTCGCCGCTGAGCACCGGGGCTGGTGGCTCGACACCGGCAAGAAGGACCCCCTGCTCGAGGCCAACCGGGTGCTGCTCGAGCGGATCGAGCCCCGCAACGACGGCACGGTCGACGACGCCAGCCGCATCGAGGGCCGGGTGGTCATCGAGGCCGGCGCGGTGATCGAACGCTCGACGGTGCGGGGCCCGGTGGTCATCGGCGCCGGGTGCCGCATCACCGACAGCTTCATCGGGCCGTTCACCGCCATCGGTCCCAACTGCGAGGTGGCCGAGACCGAGGTCGACCACTCGGTGATCCTCGAGGGCAGCCGCCTCCTCCAGGCCGGACGCCTCGTCGACTCCCTCCTCGGGCGGGAGGCCTGCGTCACCCGCCACGGCCGCAGCGGCGCCACCCGCCTCACCCTCGGCGACCACTCCACCGTCGACCTCGGCTGAGCCTTCCCCCTCCGGCTCTCTCGTCCGGTTCTCTCGTCCGGTTCTTTGGTCCGGTTCTGGCAGGGGAAACCGGACGCCAGCGTCCGGTTTCCCCTGCCAGAACATCTGGAGGGGTTGGATCGGTCGCCTAGCCTTGCGGGCCGTGCGACTGCTGGTGACCGGTGGGGCCGGCTTCATCGGCTCGAACTACGTGCGTTGGGTGCTGGCCAACACCGACGACCAGGTCACCGTGTACGACGCCCTCACCTACGCCGGCAACCGCTCGACCCTGCGTGACGTCGACGACGATCCCCGCTACCGCTTCGTCCACGGCAACATCTGCGATCCGGCCATCCTCGAGGCCGCCATGCGGGGCCACGATGCCGTCGCCCACTTCGCCGCCGAGTCGCATGTCGACCGGTCGATCGCCGGCCCCGACGACTTCATCCACACCAACTGCTTCGGCACCAACATCGTCATGGACACCGCCCGCCGCGTCGGCATCGGCCGGGTGCTGCACGTCTCGACCGATGAGGTCTACGGCTCGGTCGAGACCGGCTCGTCGACCGAGGACTCGCTGCTCGACCCCCGGTCGCCCTACAGCGCGTCGAAGGCGGGGTCCGACCTGATCGCCCGCTCCTACTTCTCCACCTTCGACCTGCCGGTGGTCATCACCCGCTCGTCGAACAACTTCGGGCCGTTCCAGTTCCCCGAGAAGGTCATCCCCCTGTTCGTCACCAACCTCCTCGACGAGCGCACCGTGCCGCTCTACGGCGACGGCCTCAACATCCGCGACTGGTGCTTCGTGGCCGACAACTGCGAGGCGCTCCACACCGTGCTCACGCACGGCGAGGCCGGCGAGATCTACAACGTCGGCGCCGGCAACGAGCTGACCAACCTCGACCTGACCCACCGGCTGCTGCGCCTGCTGGACCGGGACGAATCGATGATCGAGCCCGTCGCCGACCGCCTCGGCCACGACCGCCGCTACTCGATCGACACCGCCAAGATCCGAGCGCTCGGCTGGGCCCCGCGTCGGACGTTGGACGAGGCGCTCGCCGAGACGGTGGCGTGGTACCGGGCCAACCGGTGGTGGTGGGAGCCGTTGAAGGTCGCGGCATGACCATGAAGGTCCTCATCACCGGCGCCGGGGGACAGGTCGGGCGCGAGCTGGTCGGTGCCTTCGACGGCTGGGACGTGATCGCCGCCGACCGGACCCAGCTCGACATCAGCGACCGAACGGCCGTGCTCGGTGCCATCACGACCCTGCGGCCCGACGTCGTGCTCAACCCTGGTGCCTTTACCAACGTCGACGGCTGCGAGCGTGATCCCGATCGGGCCTACGCCGTCAACGCCCTGGGCGTCCGCCACCTGGCCGACGGATGCCGGCGGGTCGACGCCCATCTCGTGCACGTGTCGACCGACTACGTCTTCGACGGCGACAAGGGCTTGCCGTACCACGAGTGGGACGACACCGGCCCGCTGTCGGTCTACGCCCGGTCGAAGCTGGCGGGAGAGGCCGAGGTCGACCCGGCCTGCACGGTGGTGCGCACCTCGTGGGTGTTCAGCCGCCACGGCGGCAACTTCGTGCAGCTGGTGCTCGACCGAGCGGCGGCCGGCGAGCCCCTGCGGTTCATCGACGACCAGGTGGGCAGCCCCACCGCCGCCGACGACCTCGCCCGCCTGCTGCGCCGGCTGGCCGTCGAGCGCCTGCCCGGCCTCTT
>JAEKLB010000058.1 GCA_019510095.1 Acidobacteriota bacterium
ACGACGGTCACGGTCTCCTGCCCGATCGGCAGCAAGCCCACCACGCCCGGTCGCGGCGCGGGGAGTGGCACGATCTCGTCACCCGAGCTGACCTCGGTGACCCGATCGACGGCCACTGCGTAGTCGGTGGTGCCGGCACGGAAGAAGACCATGACGTTCGATCCTGTCGCATTGGGCCTCATCGCTCCGCCGCCAGCTTGAGATCGAGCAGGCGGACCAGCTCGTCGGGGTGGTAGCCCTCGAGCGTGCTCTCCAAGACGCCGGTCTCGCCAATCTCGAGCGCCCGCTTCGCTGCCGCGAACGCCCGACGGGCGGCGGTTCCGTCACCGGACGCCTCGAGGGCCAGTCCCAGGTAGAGATGGCCGACGGGCTGGTCGGGATCGAGATAGGTGCACTTCCGGAAGGCAGTGATGGCAGTGGCGTTGTCACCGGCCTGGATGGCCGCTTCACCCGCCGCCAGGAGCTCGACGGCGGTTGGGGGCGTTGGAGCTGCGGCCGGTGGCGATGGGCGGCGGGCAGTGAGCGGTCGCTTCGTTGCCGGTCGGGCAGGAGCAGCGGGCCGGCGCCGTTGCGGGGCCGGCACCCCGGTGCCGTCGTGGCGCCGATAGAGGAACGCCTCACCACACCGCACCAGGTCGAACCGGTCACTGACCTGCCAGAGCGTCTCGGAGTAGCCGAGGAAGAGCCACCCGCCAGGCGCCATCCAGTCGGCGAGGCGGTCGAGCAGCTTCACCACCTCGTCGTGGCTGAAGTAGATGAGGACGTTGCGGCAGAAGACGATGGAGCACGACCCGGCCGGAACCGGGGGCGGGTCGGCGATCAAGTTGTGGCGGGCGACGTCGACCCGCTCCCGCATGGCGGGCACGATCTCGAACTTGCCGTCGACGGCGCTGAGGTAGCGCTCTCGTCGCTCGGCCGACAGCCCCCTGATCTCCTTGCTGGAGTACCGAGCCTGTCGCGTGCGGTCGAGGGCCTGGGAGGAGATGTCGGTCGCGACGACGGTCGAGCCCCCATGGCCGACCTCGTCGAGCACCATGGCGATGGTGTAGGCCTCCTGGCCGTTGGCGCACGCCGCGCTCCAGATGCGGGTCGGCGCGGGGAGCGAGGGCAGCACCTGTTCGGCGAGGGCGGCGAACTGGGCAGGGTCGCGGAAGAACGCCGTCTCCTGCACCGTGACCCGATCGAGCAGGTCCTGCAGGGCCGCCGGGTCCCGGTCGAGCGCGGCGACGTAGTCGGGCACGGGGAGGTGATGCGCCTTGGCCGCGGCCGTGACCGAGTGCGAAAGCCGTCCCCGAACGCTCGGGTCGGTGTGGAAGCCGACGCGTCGCGACAGGAGGCGTGCGGCGTCGGCCAACGCGTCCTGGTGGCCGTCGCTCATCGTGGCGACCGATCGGCCTGGTTGAGCACAGCCTCCGCGATGCGGCCGAGTGGCAGCACCCTCATGACCGCGCCGGAGAGACCGGCGGCCCGTGGCATGCCGAACACCGAGCAGGATGCCTCGTCCTGGGCGATCGTGAGCGCGCCGGCCTGCCGCAGGTCGAGGAGGCCGGCGGCGCCGTCGTCGCCCATGCCGGTGAGCACCACGCCGATCGCGTTGGCGCCCGCGTGCGTGGCCACCGACCGGAACAGCTCGTCGGCCGACGGCCGGTGGGTGGTCACGGGCTCGGGGGCCAGCACGATGCGCCTGTCGGCGCCGAGCCGCAGGTGGGCCCCACCGGGGGCGATGTAGACGGTGCCGGGCCGGAGCTGGTCGCCGGCCGTCGCCAGCACCGTGGGGAGGGCCGACACGGTGCCGATCCAGGTGACGAGACCGTCGACGAAGTCGGGGTGCATGTGCTGCACCACCAGCACCGGGGCGTGCAGCTCGCCGAGCCCGCCGAGCACCACACCGAGCGCCTGGGGCCCCCCGGTCGACGCCGCTATCGCCACCACGAGCCCATCGGGCTCGCTGCCGACGGCCCCGCTCGGGACCGGCGACCGATGGTCAACGGATGTGTTGACCATCCGTCGCGGGTTCGGCGCAAGCGCCGCCAGGCCGGCGAGGCGGCCACGCGGGTGGCGCACCACGGCGATGCCCCGGAGGCCCCGGACAGCACGTCGTAGGGCGACCTCTTCCTGACTGGTCCATCGGCGCGGCTTCGGGAACGCGTCCATGGCCCCGGCCACCAAGGCTTCGATGGCGCTGGCCGACGTTCGGCTCTCGACGGTGGCCGACAGCACGAGGATCGGTGTCGGCGTGTTGCCCATGATCTGTTCGATGGCGTACTGCCCGCCGCCGTCGGGGATCTCGAGATCGAGGGTCACGACGTCGGGCTGCTCCCGGGCCACGACCGCGATGGCCTCTTCGGCCCCGACCGCCTCGCCTACGACGGTGATGTCGTCGTCGGCCTCGAGGGTGGTCACGATGTGGGCCCGCTGCACCAGCGAGTCCTCGACGACGACCACCCGGACCGGCGTGGTGCTCCTGATCACGGTGCGGTCCCGAGCATCCGCTCGACCGCGGCCAGCAGGCCGGTCTCGTCGAAGGCGCTCTTGATGATGTAGCCGTCGGCGCCGGCATCGAGACCGCGCTGGCGATCGGCCTCGCTCGCTCGCGATGTCAGCATGATCACCGGCAGGTTGGCGAGATCGGGCCGGGCTCTGATGGCCGTGACCAAGGCGATGCCGTCCATGCGGGGCATCTCCACATCGGTCAGGACCAGCTCGCACGGTTGGCGGTCGAGGACGGCGAGGGCCTCGACGCCGTCGGAAGCGACCTGCACGGCGTAGCCAGCTCGCTCGAGGATCGACCGTTGCAGCTCGCGCACGGTGAGCGCGTCGTCGACGACGAGCACGGTGTGGCGGGCGATCCCGGCGGGCAGCTCGTCGGGGGAGTGCGCCAGGACCCCCGCCGGCAGGTCGTCGAGCCTCGCTCGCTCGATGAGGCCGGGCCCGTCGAGGACGAGGAGGATGCTGCCGTCGGGCTCGACGCTGGCGCCGACGAGCAGGTCGACACGTGGCAGCACGCCGCCAAGCCCCTTGATCACGACATCGCGCTGGCCGACGAGCGAGTCGACTCGGAAGGCGTGGCGACGGGTTGGTCCGGCGACCACGAGCACCGGGCCGGCGTCGGTGCCGGCGCGGCCCAGGCCGAGTGCCTCCTGGAGGTCGGTGACGGGAACCGCGGTCTCGCCTACCCACACCAGCGGCCGGCCGCCGGCATGGGCGGCACGATCGGAGTGGTGGCCCTGGATCAGAGTGACCGAGTGCATCGGGAGTGCGTACTGCCTCCCGCCGGCCGCCACGAGGAGGCATGGCAGCACGGCCAGGGTGATCGGGACGATGACTCGGAACTCCGTGCCGGCACCGGGCTCTGATCGGACTTCGATGCGCCCTCGCGCCGCGTCGACGGCGGCCCGCACCACGTCGAGCCCGACGCCCCGGCCCGAGATGTCCGTCACCGTCTCTGCGGTGGAGAGCCCGGAACGGAAGATCAGGAACAGGGCGTCGTCGTCGCTCAGGTCCCGGACGGCATGTCCCTCCTGAGCAGCTCGCTCCCGGACGCGGGCCAGGTCGATGCCTCGACCGTCGTCGGCGACGGTGATGATCACCTCCGAGCCGAGCTGCATGGCGTGCAGTCGCACGGTCGCCCACTCGTCCTTGTCGTCGGCGAGGCGCTCGGCTGGCGACTCGATCCCGTGGTCGATGGCGTTCCGGATCAGGTGCAGCAGCGGATCGGCGAGGTGTTGGAGCACGCCGCGGTCGAGCTCGGTGTCGTCGCCCCGTACCTCCCAGCGCACCTGCTTGCCCAACGATCGTGACAGGTCGCGCACCGCTCGCTGGAGCTGATCGGTGATCGTCGACACGGGCACCATGCGCGTGCGCATGGTGCGTTCCTGGAGCTCGCGGAGGATGCGCGCCAGGTCGCGCAGCTCGGGCACCGTCGCCGGATCGACCTCCAGGCGGTCCCGAAACAAGCTCCCGACCCTGAGGTTGGCGGCCGCCGACTCGCCGACCAACCGGACCAGCTCGTCGAGCCGCGAGATCGGGACGCTCACGGCGTCGGCGTCGGCGCGGGCCGCCGGTTGGGGCTCGGGCACGACGATCGATCCCGCTGCCGCGGGCGGCTCGGGGCCGGCATCGCCGGGTGACCAGTTGCGCAGCCGGAGCTCGATGGCGGCGGCGTCGCCCGAGCAGTCCTCGCCGGCGAGCAACCGGGGCACCATCCCGGTCAGGCTGTCGACGCCGGCCAGGGCGATGTCGACGAGTGACGCCGAGGGGGACACGGCGCCGCTGCGGACGCCTTCGAGCAGCTCCTCGAGGGCGTGGGCCACAGTGGCGACGTCGTCGAAGCCCACGACGGCCGCGGCTCCCTTGAGGGTGTGGGCCTCACGGAACACCGATGCCACCAGCTCGGGGTCGTTGCCGGTGACTTCCAGCTCCAAGAGTTGGCGCCCCAGACGGGCCAGCCGGCCCTCGGCCTCCTCGGCGAACAGCTGGCGGAAGTCGGTCGTGCCGCGGCTCACCGGCGACCGGCCAACCTTGTCGGGTCGAGCGCGGTGTCCAGGTCGACGGCTGTGGCCAGCCGGCCGCCGATGTAGAGCATCTCGGCGTCGTCCTGGGGCTCGGGCGCCGGGGCCGTCTCGGGGGCACCGCTCATGCCGAGGGCGGCGAGGCCGCGGCTCGACTCGACGACCACCGCGAACAGGGGCGAGGTCAAGGTGCCGACGCCGAGCAGCGCGGCGGTGTCGAGATAGGGCACGATCTCGCCCCGCAGGTTGATCACGCCCAGCACGGCGGGAGAGACCGAGGGCAGCGGGGTGACGACCGGTGCGGCGACGACCTCTCGGACCGTCGCCACGTCGAGGGCGTACCAGTCGTGTCCGACGGGCATGAGCAGCACGAGGGTCGCATCGCTCTCGACGGCGCTCGTCGCTGGGGGCTCCGTCACTGGATCAGCTCCAGGCCCAATGTCTCGGCCACCCGTTCGGGCTCGAGGTCGTGCGCCAGCCGGGCGAGCGAGCCCGACGACTCGGCGATCTGCTGGGCGGTCGCTGAGACCTGACGAGCCACCTGGGCGAGTTGCTCCATGGTCTCGACCACCTGGCTGGTCGCCGACCGCTGCTGCTGCGTCGTGAGCCTGACCTGGTCGGTCGCGTGCGCGACCTCTTCGAGCAGTCCGAGCCCGCCCCGCATCTGCTTGGCGCCCTTCTCCATCGCCATCACCGTGGCATTGGTCTCGGCGTGGATGCCGTCGATGATGGCGGCGATGTTCGACGACGACCTCTTCGACCGCTCCGCCAGCTGACGGACCTCGTCGGCGACCACGGCGAAGCCGCGACCGGCCTCCCCGGCCCTGGCTGCCTCGATGGCCGCGTTGAGGGCCAGCAGGTTGGTCTGGTCGGCGATCTCGTTGATGAGCGTGAGCATCGACTCGATCTCCTTCGCCCGGCCGGCCAAGGCGAGGGTTCGCTCGCTCGAGATGGCGATGTCGCCCTCGGCCTGTACGAGGTACTCGTGCGTCTCCGCCGTCTGCCCGGCGACGGCATCCACCGTGTCGGCGATGGACGACGACGCTCGGGCCAGCTCCTCGGTGGTGGCCGACACCTCGGTGACGGCCGCGCTCTGCTCGGTTGTCGTGGCGGCCAGCTCCTCGGCCGACGCCGACAGCTGCGCTGCAGCCGCGGCCACCTGGTGGCCTGCGGTGCGGGTGTTGCTCACCATCATGTCGATGCCGACGACAATCGTGTCGAGGAGCGTCGCGAGCTCGAGCAGATCGCGGCCGCTGCCAAGCTCTGCCCGCGCGCTCATCTCGCCCGTCAACAGGCTCTTGAGCATTGCCACCAGGGAGGCGACCGGCCTCGTGATCGAGCGGGTGACGGCGATGCCGAGCGCGGCGGCGACGGCCACCGCGACAAGGCCCAGCACGGCCGCCACCGCTGCGTTGTCCGCCGACAGGCTGACGGCGGCGGCACCGACGAACAACGCGACGATGACGGCAAAGGAGATGCCGAGGCGGACCCCGATCGTGGCAGCGCGCAGGCGCTTCATCGTTCGCCTCTCCTCTCCTGGCCTGGGATGGGCGTCAACCTACGCGGATCGCACCAATGCAACGCGCACGCTGCATCATCGGTACGCAGCGTGGTGACCTTGACCGGGATTTCCGCCCGGCGCACCCTCCGGGTTTCCTCTGCCCACCGGGTCTGGAAGGGTGGTGGTGTGCTCGGGCGCATCGTGATCGACGACGTCCGGCCCCGTACGCCGTCGGGCACCTTCCCACCGAAGGCGGCAGAGGGCGAGCTGGTCGCCGTCAGCGCCGACATCTTCAAGGACGGCCACGACCTCCTCGCCGGCCGGGTCCGGACCTGTGGACCCGGGGGCGCCTGGGAGTCGTGGCCGATGGTCGATCTCGGCAACGACCGGTGGGAGACCACGGTCCGACTGGTCGGCGTCGGCCGCCATCAGCTCGTGGTCGAAGCCTGGGCCGACCGCTACGCCACCTGGCGGCACGACGTCGAGGCCAAGGTGGGCGCCGCGCAGGACGTCACGACCGAGCTCGACGAGGGCGTGCTGCTGCTCGACGCCCTGGTGCCGCACGTGCCCGAGCTGCGCCGCCCACTGGTCGAGGAGGCGGCTGCCGCTCTCGGCCGGACCACCTGCACCGTCGATGTCCGGCTGAACGCTGGCCTCGACGACGCCGTCGCCGCCGCCCTCGCCGGCGTGGCCGTTCCTGCCGAGGTCACGGCGTCGGAGCCGCTGGCGATCTGGGTCGACCGCGAGCGGGCCCTGTTCTCCGCCTGGTACGAGCTGTTCCCCCGGTCGGAGGGTGGCTTCGCCCGAGCGGCCAAGCGGTTGCGGGCCATCGCCGAGATGGGCTTCGACGTGGTGTACCTGCCGCCCATCCACCCCATTGGCCACACCGACCGCAAGGGCAAGAACAACACCCTCGATCCCGGGCCCGACGACGTCGGGAGCCCGTGGGCGATCGGGTCCGAGCTCGGCGGCCACGCGGCCATCCATCCCGACCTGGGCACGCGCGACGACCTGCGGGCGTTCATCGACGAGGCCAGCGCGTTGGGGATGGAGGTGGCGCTCGACTACGCCCTGCAGGCCTCGCCCGACCACCCCTGGGTGCGGGAGCATCCCGAGTGGTTCCACCACCGCCCCGACGGCACCATCAAGTTCGCCGAGAACCCGCCCAAGAAGTACCAGGACATCTACCCGATCAACTTCTGGCCGGCGAAGGAGAAGGACCGCGTTGCCCTGTGGCAGGCGTGCAAGGCGATCCTCGACCACTGGATCGACCAGGGCATCCGCATCTTCCGGGTCGACAACCCCCACACCAAGCCGATGGCGTTCTGGGCCTGGCTCATCCCGGCCATCCAGAACGACCACCCCGACGTCCTCTTCCTGGCGGAGGCGTTCACCCGTCCCAAGGTGATGGCGAAGCTGGCCGAGGTCGGGTTCAGCCAGAGCTACACCTACTTCACCTGGCGGACGACGAAGTGGGAGCTGGCCGAGTACGGCAGGGAGGTCAGCGAAGGCCCGACCGCCGACTACATGCGGCCCAACTTCTGGCCCAACACGCCCGACATCCTCGCCGGGCCGTTGCGCAACGGGTCCCCGGCGGCGTTCCGGCTCCGGGCCGTGCTGGCCGCCACCCTCGTGCCGTCGTGGGGCATCTACTCCGGCTACGAGCTGTGCGAGAACCAGCCGGCCAGCGACACCAACGAGGAGTACCTCAACGCCGAGAAGTACGAGCTCAAGGAGCGGGACTGGGGCGGCCAGCTGGCCGGCGAGACCCTCGTCGACCTCCTCACCGAGCTCAACCGGGTCCGCCGCGACCACGCCGCCTTCCAACGCCTCCGCGGCCTTCGCTTCCACCACACCAACAACGACCAGCTCATCGCCTATTCGCGCTCGAGCGACGATGGCGGCGACGTGGTCCTGTGCGTGGTCAACCTCGACCCGCTCCATGCCCAAGACGACCTGCTGGCCCTCGACCTCGACGCGCTGGGCCTCCGGGACGGCCAGGCGTTCGACGTGTACGACGAGTTGACCGGCCAGCTCTTCGCCTGGCAGGGCCCCAGCGCGTATGTGCGCCTCGACCCCGAGCAGGCGCCGGCCCACCTCCTCCACGTGCGACCTCACCCTCGAGGCGAGGTTCTCGAGCGGAGCGATCAGCATGGCTGAGGCGCGCAAGTGGGACGGCCTCGAGCGACGTGGTCGCGCCGGCGCCGCCCGTCGCAAGAAGGCCAAGCCGAGCCGCGTCGTCGCCGATCCGGAGTGGTACCGCAAGGCCGTCTTCTACGAGGTGGCGGTGCGGGGCTTCTACGACGCCACCGGAGACGGGTCGGGCGACTTCGTCGGCCTCACCGAGAAGCTCGAGTACCTCGAGTGGTTGGGCGTCGACTGCCTCTGGCTGCTGCCGTTCTACCAATCGCCCCTGAAGGACGGCGGGTACGACGTCAGCGAGTTCTTCAGCGTGCTGCCCGAGTACGGCACGATCGGCGACGCCGCCAACTTCCTGCAGGAGGCCCACCACCGCGGGATCCGTGTCATCGCCGATCTGGTCCTCAACCACACCAGCGACCAGCACCCCTGGTTCCAGGAGTCGCGCTTGAGCCGCGACAACCCGAAGGCCGACTGGTACGTGTGGGGCGACGACAACCAGCGGTGGTCGGAGGCGCGGATCATCTTCACCGACACCGAGCCGTCGAACTGGTCGTGGGATCCCCAGCGCGAGCAGTTCTACTGGCACCGCTTCTTCTCGCATCAGCCGGACCTCAACTACGACAACCCCGAGGTCCAGGAGGCGATGCTCGACGTCATGCGGTTCTGGCTCGACCTCGGTCTCGACGGCTTCCGGCTCGACGCTGTGCCGTACCTGTTCGAGCGGGACGGCACCAACGGCGAGAACCTGCCGGAGACCCACGAGTACCTGAAGCGGATCCGCAAGGAGGTCGACGACAAGTACCCCGGCACGGTGCTCCTGGCCGAGGCCAACCAGTGGCCGGCCGACGTCGTGCAGTACTACGGCGACGGCGACGAGTTCCACATGTGCTTCCACTTCCCGGTCATGCCCCGCATGTACATGGGGCTGCGGCGGGAGCAGCGCTATCCGATCACCGAGATCCTGGCCGAGACGCCGGCGATCCCCGACGGCTGCCAGTGGGGCATCTTCCTGCGCAACCACGACGAGCTCACCCTCGAGATGGTCACCGACGACGACCGCGACTACATGTGGACCGAGTACGCCAAGGATCCCCGCATGAAGCTGAACATGGGGATCCGGCGGCGGCTGTTCCCGCTGCTCGACAACGACCGCCGGGTCGCCGAGCTGTTTCACTCCTTGCTGTTCTCGTTGCCCGGCTCGCCGGTCATGTACTACGGCGACGAGATCGGCATGGGCGACAACATCTATCTGGGCGACCGCGACGGCGTGCGCACGCCGATGCAGTGGACACCCGACCGCAACGGTGGCTTCTCGCGCGCCGACTTCGCCCAGCTCTACCTACCGCCGGTGCTCGACCCGGTCTACGGGTTCCAGTCGGTCAACGTCGAGGCCCAGCTGCGCAACCCGTCGTCATTCCTGCAATGGGTGCACCGCATGGTCGAGGTCCGCAAGCAGCACCCGGTCATGGGTGTCGGCAGCTTCGAGCTCCTCAATGCCGGCAACCCGTCGGTGCTGGCCTTCGTGCGGCAGACCATCGGTGACGACGGCCAGCCCGACATCGTGCTGTGCGTCTTCAACCTCTCCCGCTTCGCCCAGCCGGTCGAGCTCTACCTCGGGCAGTTCGAGGGTCACACGCCACACGAGCTGCTCGGACGAGTGCCGTTCCCGCCCATCGGTGAGCTGCCGTACTTCGTGACGCTCGCGCCCTACGGCTTCTTCTGGTTCGAGCTGCTGCCCGCCCCCGCCGAAGAGGCGCGAGTGTGATCGACGAACGCACCTTGCAGGCGGCGCTCGCCGACCATCTGCCGCGGCAGCGCTGGTTCGCGGGTGACCAGGACAGTGCCGGGGCTCACTCCGTCGTCTCGATGACCGTCCTCAAGTCGGGCTGGCCCGCCCTGGTCCATGTGGTGGTCGAAGCCGCTGGCCGCCGCTGGCAGTTGGCCATCGGCCTGCGGGCCATCGATGCCCACGACTCCTTCCTGGACGGCAAGGGAGATGCGGTCCTGGGCCTGGTGGAGACCACCCAGGGCCCGGCCATGGCCTACGACGCGGTGATCGACTCCGAGCTCGCTCCGCTCCTGCTCGCGCAGGCGATGCCCGGCGCCGCCGTGGACCGGTCGCGCCCGATGGGAGCCGACCAGTCGAACACCTCGGTGGTCTTCGACGAGCGGCTGATCCTCAAGCTGTTCCGGAAGCTGGAGGACGGGCCGAACCCGGACGTGGAGACCACCCGTGGCCTCTTGGGCGTGGGCTTCGACCACGTCGCACCGTTGCTGGCCGAATGGCGCGATGGCGCCGTGCATCTCGCCGTCGTCAATGAGTTCCTGGTCGGCGCGGTCGACGGCTTTCAACTGGCCCTGACCTCGTTGCGCGATCTGTACGACGCCCGGGTGAAGCCGAACGAGGCGGGGGGCGACTTCGGGCCCGAGGCCCGCCGGCTGGGTGGGGTCACGGCTCGCATGCACCTGGCCATGAGCACGGCGTTCGCGACAACTCCCGCTGACCCGTCGGCGTGGGCCGATGACATGCTCGAGCACCTCGCCCGGGTGCCGAGTGACCGCCTCGACGTCTCGGCCGTCTGCGCGGTGTACGACCGTCTGCGAGCCGTGCACCCCGGCCTCGCCATTCGGGTGCACGGCGACTACCACCTCGGCCAGGTCGTGCGCACCGACGCCGGCTGGTACGTCCTCGACTTCGAGGGTGAGCCGGCGCGACCGCTGGCCGAGCGCACGCGTCCCTCGTCCCCGTTGCGTGACGTGGCCGGGATGCTCCGCTCCCTCCACTACGCCAGCGAGGTCGCCATCCGCGACTTCGGCTACGCCGACGACCCCGAGGCCCACGAGCTGGCGAGCGACTGGGAACGCCGCAACGCGCTGTCGTTCCTCAAGGGCTACAACGAGACGGAAGGCATCGCCGTGCTGCTGCCACCGGTCGAGACCGACCATGCCACGACGTTGCTCGCCTTCCTGCTCGACAAGGCCGTCTACGAGGTCGGGTACGAGGCGTCCCATCGACCCGACTGGGTAGGGATTCCCCAATCCGCCGTCCGCCGCATCCTGGAGGAGGCAGCCCTGACGTGAGTCGCCCTGGTCACGACCCTGTCCTCGATCGAATCGCGCGCGTCGAGCATGCCGACCCGCACAGCGTGCTCGGGCTGCACAAGGGCGTGGTGATGGCCTGGCGGCCGGGGGCGGTCGCGCTCAGCGTGCTGGTGGGTGGCAAGCGAATCGAGGCCGAGCGGGTTCACCCCGATGGACTCTTTCGCGCGACGGTCGGCGATGTCGGCGACTACCGGTTGCGGGTGCGCTACCCGGACGGCCAGAGCTTCGATCTCGACGACCCGTACCGCTTCTGGCCCACCATCGGCGAGCTCGACATCCATCTGTTCAACGAAGGCCGCCACCGCGACCTGTGGCACATGTTGGGCGCCGCGGTCCGGGAGCACCAGGGAACCAAGGGGACATCATTCGCGGTGTGGGCGCCGAACGCCCGATCCGTGCGCGTCGTTGGTGACTTCAACTCGTGGGATGGGCGCATCCACCCCATGCGGTCGATGGGCTCGAGCGGGGTGTGGGAGATCTTCCTGCCGGGCATCGGCGAGGGCGCCCGTTACAAGTTCGAGCTGCTGACCCAGGCCGGCCAGCTGCGGCTGAAGGCCGATCCCATGGCCAAGGCAGCCGAGAACCCGCCGGGCACCGCGTCGATCGTCACCTCGTCGTCGCATGAGTGGCGCGACCAGGCGTGGATCGACCAGCGGACGGCGTCGGATCCGTTGCGGTTGCCGATGTCGACCTACGAGGTGCACCTCGGTTCCTGGCGCACCGTCCCCGAGGAGGGTGACCGCCCGCTCACCTACCGGGAGCTGGCGGTCGAGCTGGTCGACTACGTCGCCGACCGCGGCTTCACCCACGTCGAGATGCTGCCGGTGAGCGAGCACCCGTACACGCCATCGTGGGGCTATCAGGTCTCGTCGTACTTCGCCCCCACCGCACGCTTCGGGTCGCCCGACGACTTCCGGGCGCTGGTCGATGCCTTCCACCAGCGGGGGATCGGTGTGCTCGTCGACTGGGTGCCGGCGCACTTCCCGAAGGACGACTGGGCGTTGGCCCGCTTCGACGGCACCGCCCTCTACGAGCACGCCGACCCTCGCCAGGGCGAGCACCCCGACTGGGGCACCCTCGTCTTCAACTTCGGCCGCAACGAGGTGCGCAACTTCCTGATGGCTTCGGCCCTCTACTGGATCGAGGAGCTGCACATCGACGGGTTGCGGGTGGACGCGGTGGCGTCGATGCTCTACCTCGACTACTCCCGCGAGGCGGGTGAGTGGGTGCCGAACCAGTTCGGCGGCCGCGAGAACCTCGAGGCGGTGTCCTTCCTCCAGGAGGTCAACACCGTCGTGCACGCTGAGCATCCGGGCGTGCTGACCGTCGCCGAGGAGTCGACCGCGTGGCCGGGGGTCAGCCGTCCCGTCCACCTCGGTGGCCTCGGCTTCTCGGCCAAGTGGAACATGGGATGGATGCACGACACCCTCGAGTACTTCTCGAAGGAGCCGATCTACCGGCGCTTCCACCATCACGAGCTCACCTTTGGCCTGCTCTACGCGTTCACCGAGAACTTCGTCCTGCCGCTGTCGCACGACGAGGTCGTGCACGGCAAGGGGTCGCTGCTCCAGAAGATGCCGGGCGACCGCTGGCAGCAGCTCGCCAACCTCCGGGCCCTCTACGGCTGGATGTGGGCCCATCCCGGCCGGCAGCTGCTGTTCATGGGTTGCGAGGTGGCAGCCGACCGCGAGTGGTCGGAGTCACGGTCGGTCGACTGGCACCTGCTCGACGCCGAGTGGCACCGCGGCGTCTACGAGTTGGTGGGCGCGCTCAACCGGATCCAACAGGCGGAGCCGGCGCTCTGGACAGGCGACTTCTCCCCCGAGGGTTTCCGGTGGATCGACGCCAACGACGCCGACCAGTCGTGCTACTCGTTCCTGCGGGTCCCCGTCGGCGTCGATGCCCGGCCGGTCGCGTGCGTGGCCAACCTGACGCCGGTGCCCCGCCACGGCTACCGGCTCGGGCTCCCGTCCGCGGGCGACTGGGAAGTGCTGCTGAACACCGACGCCACCGAGTTCGCCGGCAGCGGCACGGTAGTGGGCCCGGTTCTCACCACCGAGGATCGAGCGTGGCACGGCCAGCCCCAGTCGACGGTGCTCACGCTGCCACCGCTGGGCATCGTCTGGCTCGCCCCCCGCTAGCTGCTCGGCTTCACCACTTGGGCGTGGATGGCGGCGGTCAGCTCGTGGATCATCCGGGTGAGCTCGGTGTTGGTGCGCAGCTCCCGTTCCTGCTCCTGGAAGTCGCGGTTGGCCTTGCGCTGGGCGAAGTCAGCCTGGCGGTTCTGGCCGATCATCACGAACGTCGACAGGAAGATCGCCTCCAGTGAGACGACGAGCGTGAGCTTGGGCCACGGATCGCTCTCGGCGAGGAGCATCCATGCCGCGAATGCCACCGCGTGGATGTAGACGAACGGCATCGAGCCGGCGAACCGGGTGATGACGTCGGCGATCCGCAGCTGGACGTCGGCCGCCCGGTGCGCCCGATGGGCGGCGAGCGCCGGGTGGTCGGCGGTCCAGTCGATGTTCGGCTGGGTCTCGGTCACCGTCATTGATCTCTCCTCGCCTGCTCGGAGGGCATCCGCCCAGTCCCACAACGACGGCCGAGCACGAGAGGTTCCCCTTGTTCCGTGTCGTCCTTGCGTCCCGAACGTCAACGGGCTCGCCCTCGGGGCTCGCCGTACAGTGGCCGGGTGCTCTGGCAGGACTTCGCCATCGCGGGGAGCCAGTGCATCCTGGCCCTCTCGCTCATCCCGATCCTCAAGAGCAAGACCGAGAAACCGCCCCTCTCGACGGCGTTCCTCAACGCCAGCATCGTGAGCTTCCTGACGGTGGTGGTCGGCACCCTCGGGCTCTGGATCGCCATGGTCACCGCCGGGGTGATCGCCGCGTTGTGGTGGGTCATCTTCGTGCAGAAGCTGGCCCTGGTCCGCTCGGCCGCGGCGCGCCAGCCGGAGTCGCCGCTGGAGCTGGTCGGCGACCTGATCGGCGACTGACCGTTCGGTCAGTCGATGCCGGCGAAGAGGTCCGACTCAGGCGGGCTGGTGGGAGTGAGGACCGGTCCGCCGACCCGGCTGGCGGCGAGCGTGTAGTCCTCCCAGGGATAGAGCTCGCGCTGGACCTCGATCGGCACGCGGAACCAGACCCCAGTGGTCGGCACCTGGGTGCGATGGGCGGCGAGGGCATCGCGGGTGATGTGCATCCAGTCGCTCACGTCGATCTGGGTGGTGACGGGCTTGGGCGCCGGGCGGGTCGGGTCCTGCTCCCGCTCGGCCCACCGCTCCATCCACTGGAGGTAGGGGCTCTCCTCACCGCGCTCCTCGAACCAGGCGTGGAGCTTCTCGACCCGGCCCCGGGTGAACACGCCCGTGTAGTAGAGCTTCGAGGGAGCCCACGGCTCGCCGGCCTCGGGGTACCAGGCGCTGTCGCCGGCCCGGTCGAAGGCCAGGTGGCCGATCTCGTGGACCCGAATGTGGTCGGGATGGCCGCGGCCGTGGTCCCAGTCGTAGGTGACCACGACCTGCGGGCGCTCGGCCCGGATGATGGCGACCAGTCGCCCCGTCGCCTCGTCGATGTCGGCCTGGGCAAAGCAGTCGGGATGGGCGTTGGCTTCGGTCTCGGGCATGCCCGAGTCGCGGTAGCCGAGCTTGTGCAGGGTGTCGTACCCGATGACGGCCACCGCGTCGTCGAGCTCGCGGGCGCGGACAGCGGCAAGGTCGGCGCGGGCCTCCTCCGAGTCGGCCTCGTCGTTGAGGATGTCGCCGGCCTCGCCTCCGGTGCAGCACACGAGGATGGTGCGCACGCCGTCGGCGCGGTAGCGGGCGATCGTGCCAGCACCCTTCGACGACTCGTCGTCGGGGTGGGCATGCACGGTGAGGATGCAGCGGTCGTTCATCTGCCCGACGACGCTAGCGATGGGTCGTTCGGATCGCTCGCGGCTGGTTGGGTGGTCGCCGGCCCTGACGCGGGCGGCGGGGGCGGAGCGGGAGCGGGAGCGGGCGGCGCGGTGGTGGGCGTCGGTGCCGACAGGTCCTGGAGCTGTTCGAGCACGACGCGGGCGAAGAGTCGGGCGCCCGGCGGGGTCGGGTGGACGCCGTCGTCGCCGATGACGCCGCCGGCGCCCGAGACGGCGTGCCAGTCGGCGAGGCGCATGCGGCCGTGCTTGGGCACGCCGTCGCCGATCGACGTGTTGGTCTCTGCTTCCCATCGCTTCGGCACCCGGACGTTGACGACGACGACGCGCGGCACGCCCGTGCTGACCAGCGCCAGTTGCTCGAGCTGGGACGCCGACAGGGGGCCGTTGGTGCCGAGCGCCCACACCAGGGCGGAGACCTGTCGCAGGCGGCCCTGGTCGCGGTAGCGCTCGAGCAGGTCGAGGCCCTCCCAGGTCTGGCGCCCGACGACGGCGTCGACCACGACGTGCCCGTTGCTGGCCGCGGTGAGGGCACGTGCCGAAGCGGCCAGGACCGAGTCGCCGATCGCCAACACCGATCCGGCCGGGGGAGCGGGCGGGGTGGCCGCCGGTGGCTCCGGGACCGGCGCCGGCGCGGTTGCCGACACCAACGACGAGGTGGCGAGCACGGTCGTGGGCACCGTCGCCGGGACCGTGGTCGTCGTGCTGGTGCTCGTGCTCGTCGTCGTGGACGGCGTCGACAGCGAGAGCAGGCGATCGGCACCGCCACCGGGTCGTGCCATGGCGGTCGCCAGGGTGGTGGGGGGATGGTCGGCCGCCGCGCCTGCCACCCCGGCGATCAGCACGGTCGCCGCCGTGGTGATCGCCAGCGCCCACCGGGTCCGGTCGACCGGCGTGCGCCGTCGCCACCAGGCCTGGGCCGTCCCGGTCCGGAACGGCTGCTCGACCGCGCGCCATGACAGCTCGGCCAGACCTGCGGTCAGGGCCAGCCGCAGGACGAGCAGCGGCATCCCGTGCAGCGGCACGTCGAGGTGGGGACGGGTGAGGACGATCACCGGCCAGTGCCAGAGGTACACGGCGTACGACCGGGTGCCGAGCCAGCGGGCGGGCCGCCAGGCGAGCACCGTCCCGAGCCGGGTCGCGGGGTGGGCGGCGGCCAGGACCACGAGACCCGACGCCAGCGCGCAGGCGGCGAAGCCGCCCCGGTAGAGCGCCGAGCCGAACTCGTCGAGCCTGGTCATCAGCAGGGCGAGCGTGCACAGCCCGATCGCCCCGGCCCCGTCGAGGATGGCCACCGCCCGCCGGCCGACGAGCGCTGCCTCCAGGCGGTGGGGGGCGAGGACGAAGGCGAGGGCGACGCCGGCGCAGAGACCGACCGCCCGGGTGTCGGTGCCGAACCACACCCGCGACGGATCGACGCCCGGCTGCCACAGCACGGCCATCGCCACCGTCGAGGCCACGCCGGTGGCACCGGCGGCGAGCGCCAGCACGCGGCGGTGGTGCCCGGCCCAGGGCAGCACGACGGCGAGCAGCAGGGGGAACCCGACGTAGAACTGCTCCTCCACGCCGAGCGACCAGAGGTGCTGCACCGGCGACGGGCGACCGAACGACTCGAAGTACGACTGGTGATGGAGCACCTGCCACCAGTTGCTGGCGTAGAGCGCGACGCCGCCGAGGTCGTCCCACAGCCGGTGGGCGGCGCCGGGCACGGCGAGGGCGGTGAACGTGGCCACCAGCAGGACCATGGCGACGACGGCCGGCAGCAGCCGGCGGGCCCGCCGCCGCCAGAAGCGGCCCAACGACAGGCCGCCGGTCGCGTCCCACTCGGCGAGGAGGAGCGAGCAGATCAGGTAGCCGCTGATGACGAAGAAGACGTCGACCCCGAGGAAGCCAGCTGGGATCCAGCTGACGTCGGCGTGGTAGAGGACGACGGCGAGCACCGCCAGGGCCCGGACGCCGTCGATGGCTGGGCGGTGGGGCACGCCCGCGTCCGCCGCCGTCTCAGCCCCCATGGCGACAGTGAACCATCGCGGCCGCCGCCGGGCATGGAGGCCCGGCGCCCGGCTACTTGCCTTCGCGCCCCGCCCGCCGCTTGGCCAGGTAGTCGGCGCCGTTGAACGACCCCCGGTCGAGCCGGGTCATGCCGCCCCGCGCCAGGTCGAGGAACCGGGTCGAGCTGCTGATGTCGTTCAGGAGCGGCCAGCGCGCCGTCTGCTTCATGGATGTGAGCGCGATCGGGTTGCACTCGAGCATCTGGTCGGCGAGCTGGTCGGCGATCGCCATGGCGGCATCGATGTCGGGCGCCACCTCCTGCACCAGGCCGATCTCGTAGGCCCGTTGCCCGCTGATGAAGTGCGAGGTCAGCAGGATCTTGAGGGCCTCGCCGGTGGGGATCATGCGCGCCAGTCGGTGCACGGCGATGCCGGGCATCCCGCCGTTGGTGCGGGGCTCGGGCGTGCCGAGCTGGGCGTCCTCGGTGGCCACCCGGAGGTCGCAGCACAGCGCGATCTCGAGGCCACCGCCCACGGCGTGGCCGTGGAGGACGGCGATCAGGGGCTTGGTCAGCCGGTCGGCCAGGTGGAAGTGGGCGTTGCCGTACTCGGACCGCCGGCCGTCCTCGGCCGCTCGCCGGTGGGCCGCCTCCTTCATGTCGGCGCCCGCCGAGAACGACCGGCCCGCACCCCGGAGGATGCCGACCACCAGGTCGTCGTCGGCGTCGAGTCGCTCGAAGGCCTCGATCAGGCCGTCCCGCATCGCCGTGTTCTGGGCGTTGAGCACCTCGGGCCGGTTCAGGGTGATGTACATCTTCCGGTCCCTGGTCTCCACCAGCACCGCGGCGTCGCTCGTTTCTCCCACGGCCCCGACGATGGCCGCCGAGGCCCCGCTGCGCAACTCGCGCACCTGTTCCCGCCCCCAGGTCGAGTTCCGGAGTCTCAGTGCCGGTTTCCGGCATCCAGGCGGCGGAACAGAGCGACATTCGTCGGTTTCGCGGTTCTTGTCACACCCCTCCGCGACCCTCAGGTGATGGACGCGGGCATCGAAGAGCTGGCGATGCGTCAGCACGGATTGGTCACATGGGCACAAGCGCGCGCCTCGGGGCTGTCCGGGAGCGCGATCAGCCGCCGGGTAGCGGCTGGACGATGGCATCGGATTCGGCCCCGCGTTTACGTGTTCGCCGGCGTCCCCAGCACGTACGAGCAGACAGTCCTCGCCGCCGTCCTCTTCGCTGACGAACGATTCGGCTGGGCATCCCAGCGCACGGCTGCCCGACTCCATCGGCTCGAGGTTCCCGGTCCCCCGGAGATCGACGTGTTGACACTGCCCACCAAGAGGATCGATGCCCCTGGCATTCGTCATCACCGGAGCGCAGAGATCCGTCTCGCCGATCTCGGGCGAGTGGACGGGATCCCGGTTACGGCCATCCCGCGCACACTGGTCGACTGCCTGCCATGGCTCGGTGAAACCGGCTTCGGCCGTGCCCTGGATGACGCTCGTCGGCGGCGGCTCATCACTGCGGAGGAGGCCGAGGGCGCCCATGCGCATCTCGATCGTGGTCGACGTACCGGTCGCCATCTGATCGTGCCCGGTCGTAAGCCGCTGGCGCTCCGGGTGGCGGGCCAGCTGGCGGGTGGCAGTGACCGAGAGCTGGACGTCCTCGCCGTTCTGGCGTCGGCAGGACTTCCACTGCCGGTACAGCAGCATCGGGTCGTGATCGGGCGACGCGGTCGCCTCCTCGATTTCGCCTATCCGGAGATGCAGGTCGGCATCGAATGGGATGGGTTCGAGACCCATGGCTTGATGCGCGACGTCTTCGACGACGATCGCATTCGAGACGCAGAGCTCCAGCTGCTCGGCTGGCTGATGCTTCACCCCACGTCACGCACGCCGCCGGACCTCCTGGCTGGCTGGGTCCGATCAGCGCTTGCTGCCCGCTCAGCCTGAGCTCTTGAGTCTCAGTCCCGGTTTCCGGCATCCATCCTCTCGAACTCGGGGCAGCATGGGGCGGTGGTGCGGCCGACGTTGGTGGTGCACGGGCACTTCTACCAACCGCCCCGGGAGAACCCGTGGACGGAGCTGGTGGCGGCCGAGCCATCGGCGGCGCCGGCCCACGACTGGAACGAGCGCATCACCGCCGAGTGCTACCGGCCCAACGGCTGGGCCCGGATCGTCGACGAGCGCGACCGGGTGGTGGCAATCGTCGACAACTACGCCCATCTGTCGTTCAACGTCGGGCCGACGCTGCTGTCGTGGCTCGACCAACACGAACCCGCGGTGCTCGACCGCATGCAGCAGGGCGACGGACTCGGCGGCGGCGCCATCGCCCAGGCCTACAACCACGTGATCCTGCCGCTGGCCAACGAACGAGACGTGCGGACTCAGATCCGGTGGGGCATGGCCGACTTCAGGAACCGGTTCAACCGCGACGCCGAGGGCATCTGGCTGCCCGAGACGGCCGTCGACCACGACGTGCTCCGAGTCCTTGCCGACGAGGGCGTTGGCTTCACGATCCTTGCTCCCGGGCAAGCGGCCCGGGTGCGCCACCTGCCCGAGAGCGGCGCAAGCCTGCTGTCCCATCACGGGCCGTGGCACGACGTCACCGACGGGTCGGTCGACACCAGCCGGTCGTACCGCTGGGTCGATCCCGACGATGCCGACCGGGGCGTCGACATCATCTTCTACGACGGCCCGCTGTCCCACGACGTCGCCTTCGGCGTCGGTGCCCTCGGGGCGGAGGCCCTTGTGGCGCGGGCCAACCGTCCCGGGCTCACGTGCGTCGCGGCCGATGGGGAGACCTTCGGGCACCACCACAAGTTCGCCGAGCGCACGCTGGCCTACGCCCTTCCGGTGGCCGCACCCCGCGCCGGCCTGCACGTGACGACGGCGGCCGGCTTCCTCCGCCACAACCCGCCGGAGTGGCAGGTCGAGGTCGGCCTGAGCTCCTGGTCGTGCGTCCACGGCGTGGGTCGGTGGAAGGAGGATTGCGGCTGCTCCACAGGCGGCCATCCCGGCGCCAATCAAGCATGGCGAGCCCCGCTGCGGGAGGCGCTCGACTTCCTCCGCGACTTCGGGATCGAGGTGTTCGAGCGGCGGGGATCGAAGGTCCTGCGCGAGCCGTGGGCGGCGCGCGACGCGTACATCCAGGTGATCCTCGGCACCAGCACGACCGACGCCTTCATCGCCGAGCACGTCATCGGCGACGAGGTCGAGGCGCTCACACTGCTCGAGCAGCAGCGCCACGCGCTGTTGATGTTCACCTCGTGTGCCTGGTTCTTCTGGGACCTCGCCGGCTTGGAGACGCTGCAGTGCCTTCGCTACGCAGCCCGGGCCATGGACCTGCTCGGCGAGGTGGGTGAGGCCCCCCCGCTCGAGGAGCTCCTCGACATCCTCAGCCACGCCGTGTCGAACCAACCAGGGGAGGGCGACGGCCGCCGGGTGTGGCGGCGCCACGTGCAGACCGCTCGGGTCGAGCCCGAACGGGTCGTCGCCCACCTCGCCCTGGCCGACCTCCTCGAGGGCACCCCGCCCGGTCCCGTCGCGTGCTGGGACGTGCCCGAGGTGGGCGGGCTCGAGGTCCTCGGCGCCGTGCGCGACGCCGATCCGAGCCGTGACGATGGTGCGATCCGGGCGATGCTGGACGCCCTCGACCAGGGAGAGCGGGTGACCACCCTGCTGCGGCTGCTCGCCGAGCAGTTCGGCACGGTCGGATCGGAGTTCGGTGAGTTCGGCCTCGAGCGGGCGTTGCCCGATGCCGCTGACCAGATCGTCGCCGGCGCGGCGGCCGACCTCGAGGCCCGCCTCGCCGGCGCCTATGCGCGGCTCTACGCCGAGAACCAGAGCGAGCTGGCGTCGCTGGCCACCGCTGGGTACCGGTTGCCGCCGTCGCTCCGCCTCCCGGCGGAGATGGCCCTCGGTCGCCGGCTCGAAGCCGAGATCCTGGCCCAGACCGACGGCTGGGACGCTCGCGCCTACGACGGGGCCGTGCAGGTCGTGGCCGAGGCGGCGGCCCACGGGCTGCACATCGAGGGGCATCGCCTACGCGTCGCCCTCGAGAGGACGATCGCGGCGGCGGTCGACCGGGCCCTCGACGGCGACGATCACGCCGTCGATGCGGTCACGGCGCTGCTCTCGCTGGCGGAGATGCTGCTGCTCGGTCTCGACCTCGCCCGCCCCCAGGAGGTCGTCTACGACGCCCTCCGGACCAGCGGTCGCGACGACCTCGAGGTCCTGGGCAGCGCCCTCGGCCTCGCCGTCGGCGGCCTGGGCATCCCCTCCTGACGCGAGGATCCCCCCGTTCTTCGGCGACTGGTGGGCACCGCCGCACCACGAGTCGCCAAAGAACG
>JAEKLB010000152.1 GCA_019510095.1 Acidobacteriota bacterium
GTCGCCTACGCCTGGGGCCGGCGTTACCTCGAGCCCGAGCCGGAACCCGAGCTCGAGCCGCTCGCCCTCCCGGAGGTGGCGGCCAGCGGAGCCCAGCGACGGCCGTGGGAATCGGGCCCGTGAAGCGCATCGCCGCCATCACCGCCATCACTGCCTCGGTGCTACTGGGACCGCTCTCCGCCGTCGCCGGTGCCATGCAACGGGCCGCCCCCTCAGACACGCCCAGCGGCGCGCCCGGCATCCAGACCGTCTTCCCCGACTCGGCCAACCGCCCGATCTACAACCCGATGTCGTGGGAGGTCCCCTCGCTGCAGTTCCCGACGCTCCCCAAGTCGATGGTGCCCATCATCTCCCAGGACACCAAGGCACTCGACTTCAGCCTGGGCAACGAGCTCGGATCGTTCCACCCCGCACCCAAGGGCGGCACCGCCTTCCTCGGCGCCGGGCAGCCGATCTTCGGCCTCGCCGCGCCGCCTGTGCTCCCGACGAGGGTCCTGCGGCCGCTCGGCGCCGGCGACGCCGGCGACACGTTCCTGGGGCAGCGGCCGCAGGTGAGCAAGAACACCGTCATCCCCCATCTCGACGACACCTTCGACGAGAGCCGCAGCTCCTTCGCCTTCCTCGGCGGCCCGCCCCCCCTGGTGGAAACCGTCGGCGCCGGTACCCAACCCTTCCCCCTGCTGCAGACGGTGGCCGCCGACAAGACGCCGGGCGTGCCCGACAACATCCCCTCGTCGCCGCCGACCACCACGCCGGCGCCGACGACCGGCACGACACCAGGACCGACGCCCGCGACCACCTCGCCGCCCACCACCGAGCGCCCGCTCGCCCCGTCGCCCGGGACCACACTGCCTCCGGTGCCCACCACCGAGAAGCCGACACCGACGACCGAGAAGCCGGTGGCCACCACGACGCCGCCGACAACTCTGCCGGCCACGACCCTGCCGCCGACGACGACAACGACGGTGCCGCCGACCACAACCACCACCGCGCCGCCGACCACGACCACCACCGTCCCCGCGCCGACAACGACGACGACCGTCCCGCCCCCGGCCAAGGTCACCACCGCGTTCGTGGTCGGCAACACCAAGGAGGGTCGCGACACGTGCTTCGCCAACGGCAAGGGCGCACCAAGCGACAACACCTGTGACCGCCTCTTCGACTTGAGCGACATCACGCCTGGTCATCCGGACACGGTCAACCTCACGCTCTGGAACGCCGATCCCGACAGCGACGCCGACGGCAACGACGTCTCGGTCTTCGCTCCCACGGCATGCACCAGCGCCGTTGCCGGCACCACTCGCAACGGCGGCACCGGCAACCTCTGCTCGGGACTGAAGCTCAAGGTCGAACGGTTCAGCGACGTCGGTCGCACCACCTCCACCGGCACGCTCTTCAACGGGACGCTCGCACAGTTCTCGAGCAGCTACACCACGGCCAACGACGCCCTGCACGTCGACAGCAGCTTCGCCGTCGGCTCACGGATCTTCTTGAAGCTGACGGTGACGCTGCCCGACAACGGCTCGAACAGCACCACCGGCATCGGCTACGACAACGCCTTCCAGGGCCGAACGGCGTCACTCGTGCTCAAGTGGCGCTTCACCGCTCCCTGAACACCCACCCTGATTCACGCCACCTGGAGCACCCGGCGGAGACCCGGCTCGACTCGCCGCATGGTCGCCCGATGAGCTGCCCCAACTGCTCGGTCAGGTCGGCCTTGTCGAGCGTGACGAGTTGGGACACGTTCACGACCGAGTCGTCATGCAGCCCCCGTACGCGCCACATGGGCAACCGGCGCACGGCGACCCGATCGCTCGGCGCTGGCCGTGGACGATCCGGCCATCGAGCGCCGAATCGTCCGCGACGTAGAGCTCGTCGAGGCGGGCCGTGACATCGCCATCCGACTGGGCATCGACCAGACGCTCGATCGCACGGGTGTAGAGCTGGCTACGGGAAAGCGCAGCAGCTAAGGCGTGGGCCCTAGCTGCTGGGACGCACCGTGAAGGTCCAGGTGACCGTGTCGAAGTCGCCGCCGGCCTTGTTCTGATCAGTGTCCCAGACGGTGAAGGCAACCGTGTACACGCCCGGTGTCGACGACAACGACGCGGGCAGGTTGGCGGTGAGGGTAACCATCTTGGCCGCGGTGAACGGGTTCAGGGAGATCTGGACGGGCCCGCCGGGGCCGATGAGGGTAACCTTCGGGGCGAAGGTCCCCGTCGTGGCGATCGGGCTCTCGTCGGAGTAGGTCGCGCTGATCAGAGCACCCGGCGACACGGTCGACCCCGATACCGGCGAGGTGCTGATGATCAGCACCTCGTTGCCGCTGTGGCCGTTCGGGCCGTTGACCTGGCCGTTGTTGTTCGTGCCCTTGCCCTCGGCCTCATGGGCCTGGAGGTTGCCGTCGGTCAACGTGCCGCTCGAGTCGAGCACGACCTTTCCGGTGGCGTCCTTCACGACGACGTGCTGGGTGTCATGGCTACCCGGCTCGCCGGCATCGACGAGCACCCACTCGATTGTGCCGGTGCCGCATGGCGCCTTCTTGGCCTTCACGTCGTCGTTGACGATGCAAAGCGATCCCGATCCGGATCCGTAGAGGCTGTCAAATGGCGCCGCCGGCTTCTTGGGGTCGACGGTCGGGTCGTTCCAGCAGACGATCTGCGAGACCCACGACAGGTCGAAGTGCGACTTGCCCCACTTCACCGACAGCTGGTTCGGGCTGCCGTTGCAACGCAACGTCAAGTCGGTGCTGACCTTGCCCGTCACCGCGGTCACGTCGCCGGTGCCCCCGGTCGGGGCGACGATGACTGTCCACGTCAGGACGTCGTAGTCGCCGCCGGCCTTGTTCTGATCAGTGTCCCACGCCTTGGCGACCACGGTATAGGTCCCGACTGGGATGTCGAGAGGCAACTGTGCGGTCAGCACCGTCTGCGCGCCCACCGTGAACGGCTTCATGACCGCTGCCACCGGTCGCCCGCTGGCGTCGCTCACCTTGATCGACGGGGCATAGGCACCGGTGGTCGCGATCGGCGACTCGTCCGAGTAGGTCGCCCCGACCAGCCCGCCGGCAGCGACCGTCGCGCCGGGTGACGGCGTGGGCGAACCCAGGAGGACTTCGGTGCCGCTGTGGGCGCCGGCGCCCGTGCCTGCCACCGAACCCCCGCCCGTCATCCGGCCATTGAGCACAGGAGTGACGGCGAGAGTGGTCCAGGTCTCGGTCTTGGTCGTGCAGTTACCGGCCCCGTCGCAGGCCTTCAGCACCATGTTCCAGGTGGACGTGGGCAGCAGCGAGCCGACGACCCGTGACGACGAGGTGGTGAAGGTGCAGGTCTTGAGGAGACTGCCGCCGGCGTCGGTGGCAAAGCTCATGCAGGAGCCCGAGCTCGGGACCGACGGCGGCGACGAATAGTTCGTACCGGCCACGACACCCGGGTAATCGCGGATCACCGGCGGGATCGTGTCACTCGGCTTACCGGGCACCGTGACCTTGTAGGTCACCGAGCCGCTGTTGCCGACCTGGTCGATGGCAGTCACGACATAGGTGATGGTCGTGGTCGTGTCGGTGAAGGTCGTGTCGGTCGCCGCCACCGAGCAGCTGGTGAATCCGGAGGCTGGGTCGGCCCCGGCGTCGTCGACCCCGTCGCAGCTCGTCGTTGGGTCGCCGCCGGTGGTCAGCGTGATGTTCGTGCTGGTCGCCACCGAGTCGTTCACCGAGAAGATGACACGCGGGGCGGTGAAGTCAGCGTTGACGTCGACAGTCTGGGCATAGGCGCACATCTGGTCGCCGGACGCCGTCGTCTTGCAGAAGTCGGGGCTCGTCCACTCGGTCAGGCCCTCCTCAGGGGGACCGATGTGGGTGACGCCGAGATCGGTGACGATGCCGGTGTTCGGATCCATGCCGGTCCAGTGAATGTCGAGCGGCTGGTTGAACCAGCCATTGTCATCCTGATCCCTGACGTCGTAGGTGATCGATTCCCCATCCCGTACGTACTCGTAGAACACGACGGGCGGCGACGGCACGATGGCGTTGACGATGACAATGCCACCCTGGCTGGCGCCGTCGGGGCCGAGGTACGGGAAGCCGTAGGGCCGGCTGAGCTGGATGACCGAGCCGCTCCTGTTCGCGCCGGTGCCCGACCCCGTCGGCGCGGGGTCGAAGGCGCGGCGCCAATCGACGTCGACAACCCCGTGCACGCCGGTTCGGCCGGCAAGGGCGGCCGCACTGTCGAGGGCGTCCACCGCGGCCACGGTCGCCGGCCGGCAGGGGTTGGTGTAGCCGCTGTTGGCCCCATTGGCCTCAGCCCAGTACGGATACAGCGGGTGCACGATGCGCACGTTGGGGTCAGCCAACTGGGCCTGCTTCACGACGTTGAGCAGGCCGTTGGTGATGGAAGCGGTGGTGGCCGCCGACATGGTCGGGTAGGTGGGGCAGGCCGACAGCTGGTTCTGGGCGACGTCCCACGGGGCCCTGTTGCCGGTCGGGTTGTTCCCGTTGCGGTAGTACCAGCCGGTCGTCGGGTTGAGGAGGGCATCCATGACCCCGGCGTCGAGCAGGCCGGCGGTGACGCCGACCCAGTTCCACGAACCGGGTTGGCGAGAGTTCTGCTGGGGGGCGCGGGTCGCCAACGCGGCGCGCATCCTCACCAGTTGCGTCTGGTTGTCATCCGTCGCGAAGTCGGCCGCCCGGGTTGCCGAGTCAGCGAGGTAGATCGGCTGGATCTGCCATTGGTCGTGCACGGCGAACTGCGCGTTGGCCTGGCTGACGGCCGTGGTCACCCACGAGGCCGACGTGTCGTTGAGGTTGATGTTGCAGGTCAGCGGCGGGCTGGTCGACGGGGCCGTCGGCAACGGGCATTGGGAGTCGAGCTGGTTCACCGTCGACGTGTAGCCGTCGCCGACACCGATCCACACCGGCTGCGACGGCATTTTCACCGGGAACGCGGTGTTGTAGGTGCCGTCCGATCGTTGGGTGTCGGCCATCGAGTTGTTGACCAGGGTGCCAGAAGCACGAAGCTCGCCGTACGCCTTGATGGTCTCGTTGGGCCAGGTCTCCGCCCAGCCATCCTGGTGGTTCATGACGGGACGGGAAACCGTGACGTCGATGATGCCCGTCGTCGAGTCGCGGGTACCGCCCGACGTGAGCGCACCACCGGTGCAGACCGCTGTCTTGAACGCGCTCTTGCCGCCCTGGGCCGTGATCGTCTCGTAATGCAGATCAACGTCCGGGGTCGCGCCGCCACAGGTCAGGCCAGAGATCTTGTAGTGGAGGTCGACCGTGAACAGGGTCGTGCCGCTGTCGACGACAGGCACGACGTCTGTCACGACCGCGCCGGGCACCAACCCGCCCATCCCATTCACGGTCGTGGCGAAGGTGGAGCCGACGGTGGACACTCCGAGCACGCTGAGCGTTCCTGCGAGAAGGGCGAGGAGCGGCCGGCGGGCGAACGCGCGGTAGACGACACGGTGGAGCACCTGCTCACCCTAAAACACCTGGTCAGGGAAGGGAATGGGCTGTCGTTCGCTTCCACGCCAAATGGCCCGGAAGGACCATGCCCAGGCGCTTGCTGACCATGGATCAGCTAGCTCGAACGACCCCGGTCATACTCACGGAGCGTGACCGTCCGTCGCGCTCCCGGTTATGTACCTTCTGTCCGTTTCCGGATCAGGGAGACCTTGGCCTCGCTGGCATTCGCGTCCTCGCCCTTCTCGGCGAGCAGTGCTTGGCGGTCGGCCTCGGCCTCGGCCGCGGCCCCGACGTCGCGCGCCGCGAGCCGGGCCTCGATG
>JAEKLB010000153.1 GCA_019510095.1 Acidobacteriota bacterium
GGCCCTGCTCCAGGCAGCGGGGCACAGCGACTTCCGCGATGCCCGAGGACCCATGGGGTTCACCCAACGCCAGGCTGCAGGCAAGTTCACCCGCGACGAGGTGGCGGCGTTCATCGAGCAGTTGCAGGAGGAAGGGGACGCCAGGGGCCCCGAGGGCGCTGTGACTGCGCCGGCGGTTCGCCTGTCGGCGACGGAGCAGGCGCTTCGGGCGCTGCCCTCCGAGCGGCTCGCCGCCGAGCTGCAACGCCGCGGCTGGGTCGTGATGGAGCCGTAGCAGCAGCTCAGCGCGCCGCGATCAGAACACCTTCAGGACGGCGGCCTTGGCCCGTTCGTGACGGGTGAGCGCCCGGATGACCTCGAGGTCGCCATGGCGCCGCCTGGCCACACCAATCAGGCAGTCCACGACGTAGCCGGCGGTCACGGTGCTGAGAGGTGGCGTCGGCATGCCGGCGCTGACGGCCAGATCGTCGGTGTGAACGGTCAGCTCCACCAGCCTCGTCACGAGGAAGTCGTCGAGGCGCATCTCGAGGCCGAACATGGCGGTGATCCGCCGCTCGAGAGGTTCGAGCGGGAGGCGCCGGGCGAGGTCGTCGGCAAGGGTGCGGGCCTGCGCAGCGAGCTCGGTCGCCCCGACCGCCGCCTGCTCCTGGGACCCGTTGCGGACGCCCCGGTGGACATCGGAGTCGAGATCGGTGGAGACCCCGGCGAAGAACCGGTCGGCGGTCAGGGCCCGTGTGCCGGGGGGCTCCTCGGCGTCGAGGAAGGGGCCGACAC
This sequence comes from Acidobacteriota bacterium, assembly GCA_019510095.1. Lineage (GTDB taxonomy): Bacteria > Actinomycetota > Acidimicrobiia > Acidimicrobiales > CADCSY01 > JAEKLB01. The sequence continues at coordinate 775 of JAEKLB010000153.1, forward strand.
TGCCCAGCCCGCCCACCAGATGGCAGGCGATGGCGCCGACCGTCATGCCGTCGAGGGCGCCGGGATCGTCCCACCGTGCCGCGACCCGTTCGTCGGCGACGACGTCGGCGACCTGGCGAGCCGCCTCCAGGTACGACGTTCGGGCGGCGCTCATCGGCGGCGCGCTCACGTCATGCTCACCGTCGTGCCGGCGAACTGGTCGTGGCGGCCGCGACCCTGTGGGTCCCGGGCGACGCTCACGGCGATGCTGGCGTAGGTGGCCAGCGCCACCACGCCTCCAATCGGCCCCGGGAGGATGGCGAGGAACATGAACACGTTCCGCCGCGCCGACTGCTCGAGGGTGGGCAGGCCCTCGGGCCCGCGCACGGTCATGCCCAGCAGGCGCTTGCCGATGGTGTGGCCCTGGCGAGCCTCCAGGACGACGAAGTAGCCGTAGGTGAGGAGCACGCCCAGGGCGGTGGCCACGAACTGGTCGGTGCCGGTGTTCGTGGTCCCGATGTTGAAGCCGCGCCCGATGGCGTTGGTCACGACCACCACGGGGACGAGCATCACCAGGGCGTCGATGAAGCGGGCGGCGAATCGGCGACCGAGACTGGCCTTCGTGGTCAACGGCATCTGCTCCACGGCCGCCATGTTGCCAGTGAGGCTCCACCGAGGAAGAACTTCGCTCCGGTGACTTCGCTCGAGCCTCGATGTCCGGTATCGTCCGAATGGCCCTTCGGATCCGTACCGGCCGAAGCGGCGATCCTCAATTCGTCGCTCGAGACCCCGGTGACGCTCCACACCAGAAACGGAGCGCGACGAATGCAGGCGAAAGACACGACGGCGGCGCCGTCCATCACGTACTTCCCCGCGTGGCGCCGCGTTGCCGACCGCACCGTCACGGCCATCTTCATCGCTGCGCCGCCGCTCGTGGTGGTCATCGCCATCCCGCTCCTGTGGGGTCGCGTCGTGCACCTGCGGGACCTGGTGATCGGGCTCGTGCTCTACGCAGTCACCGGTCACGGCATCACGGTCGGCTTCCATCGCCTGTTCGCTCATCGCAGCTTCACTGCCGCCCGCCCCCTCAAGGTCGTCCTGGCCATCGCCGGCTCGATGGCAGTCGAAGGGTCGCTCATCGGCTGGGTTGCCAATCACCGCCGCCATCACGTCTTCAGCGATCGCGACGGTGATCCCCACTCGCCCCACGTCGGCGCGAGAGGCGGGATGAGCGCAGCGCGCGGCCTGTTCCATGCCCACTTCGGCTGGTTGTTCGCGGGCGAGGAGGCGGCGGCCTCGCGCTACGCCCCGGATCTCCTGCGCGATCGCGACCTCGTGGTGCTCAGCCGACTCTTTCCCGTGTTCGCCATCGCGTCGCTCGGGCTTCCGCTGCTTGCCGGGTGGCTGTTGTCAGGCGGATCCTGGCGGGCCGGGCTGACGGCGTTCCTGTGGGCCGGCGTCGTGCGGGTGGGCCTCATCCACCACGCCACCTGGAGCATCAACTCGATCTGCCACACGTTCGGCCGCCGACCGCACGACACCGGCGACCAGAGCACCAACGTCGCCGCGCTGGCGATCGTGACGATGGGGGAGTCGTGGCACAACAGCCATCACGCTGCCCCCGCGTGTGCCCGGCACGGCATCGGTCCCGGCCAGCTCGACTCCTCGGCTCGGCTCATCCGCCTCTTCGAGCTGGCCGGCTGGGCGACCGCCGTCCGCTGGCCGGTGGCCGATCGGGAGTCAGTCCTGGCCGCCTGATCCACGGGCCCTCGCCGGCGCGCGGCGGCGGGCCGATCGGCGCCGGGTCGGGGTTGTCGGTGGCTGGGTAGCCTCCGCCCCGTGGCGGTCTTCGAGGCGATGGCAGCTGAGCGCCACGAGCAGCTGGTGTGGTGCCACGAGCCCACGAGCGGACTTCGCGCCATCGTCGCCATCCACTCGACTGCTCTCGGGCCCGCGCTCGGTGGCGCCCGTTTCCGGTCCTATGCCAGCGAGCACGAGGCGCTGGTCGACGTGCTCCGGCTGTCGCGAGGGATGACCTACAAGAACGCCGCCGCCGGCCTCGATCTCGGCGGTGGCAAGGCCGTGATCATCGGCGATCCGGCAGCCGTTCGATCGGAAGCCTTGATCCGGGCGTTCGGTCGATTCGTCGATGGTCTCGCCGGCCGCTATCTCACCGCTGAGGACGTCGGCACGACGCAGGCCGACATGGACCTCATCCGCCGCGAGACACGCCATGTCACGGGCACGTCGATGAGCCTCGGTGGCTCGGGCGACCCGTCGCCGGTCACCGCCCTCGGCGTCCGTCACGCCATGCACGCCGCTGCTGACCACCGATGGGGCGACAGCTCGCTCGCCGATCGCCACGTGGTGGTGTCGGGTGTCGGCAAGGTCGGGTCGGCGCTGGTCGGCCTGCTGGCCGACGAGGGCGCCCGGCTCACGATCGCCGACGTCGCCAAGGATCGAGTCGATGCGCTCGCCGCCGAGCACGGCGCAAACGTGGTCGACCCGGCGTCGGCGCACACGGTGCCGTGCGACATCTTCTCGCCGTGCGCCTTCGGCGCCGTGCTCTCGGCTCGCACGATCCCGGAGCTCCGCTGCGCGGCGATCGTCGGCGCCGCCAACAACCAGCTCGAGGAGGACGCTGACGCCGACCGATTGGCCGACGCCGGGATCCTCTACGTGCCCGACTTCGTGGCCAATGCCGGTGGCGTCATCAACATCGCCGAGGAGCTGCGGGGCTACGACGCCGGGCGGGCGCGCCAGGCCGTTGCCCGCATCCACGCCACCACCGCGGCAGTGCTCGCCACCGCCGATGCCGAGGGCATCGGCACCGAGGCCGCCGCCGAGCGCCTCGCCGCGCAACGCATCGTCGCGGTCACCGCCGTGCGCAACATCCACCTGCCCAACTAGCTCCCGAACTCGCGATGGATCATCGGCAGATCTGCCGATGATCCATCGCGAGTTGGCTGGCTGGCTGGCTGGCTGGGTGTGCGGTGGCGCGGTCAGCCGTTGCGGGGGACGTCGCGCCAGGGGATGCCCTTGTCGAGGCGCACGTCGCTGGGCAGGCCGAGGACTCGCTCGGCGATGTTGTTGCGCTGGATCTCCGAGGTGCCGCCCATGATCGTGTTCGACGGGCTGGCGAGGAAGTCCCAGTGGGCGCCCTCGAACCTGGCGTGGTTCTCGCCGGGCATCGCGTACGGGTGGTCGAGCACCAGCGCGTCGGCACCGAGGAGCGACATCGTCAGGTTGGCGACCTTCTTGGTGAGCTCGGTGCTGGTCACCTTGCCGATCGAGCCCTCGGGGCCGGGGTTGCCCGCCTTGGCCAGGTCGTCGGCTCGGCGGTTGCCGAGCCGCACGATCTCGGCCATCGACCAGACCCTCATGAACTCCTCGCGGCGGGCCGGGTCATGACGCCCCCGCTCGATGAACAGCTCACGGGCCCGTTCCATGGGAGCCCCGGGGCGGGGCGCGCCAGCGCCGGCCACGTCGAGGTTGAAGTTGAGGCGTTCGGCCATGAGCGTGGTCAGCACGACCCGCCAGCCCTCGCCGACTGCGCCGATGCGGTTGGCATCGGCGACGCGGGCGTTGGAGAAGAAGGTCTCGGCGAAGTGCGCGGTGCCGGCGATGTTGCGCAACGGCCGGATCTCGACGCCCGGCTGGTGCATGTCGAGCAGGAACATGGTCATGCCGTCGTGCTTCGGCACGTCGGGATCGGTGCGGGCGATCAACAGGCCCCAGTCGGAGGTCATGGCCCCGCTGCTCCAGACCTTCTGGCCGTTGACGAGCCACTCGTCGCCGTCCCTGATCGCGCGAGTCGACAGGCCGGCGATGTCCGAGCCGGCTCCCGGCTCGCTGAACAGCTGGCACCACACCGGACCCGACCGGTAGATCAGCGGGAGGAAGCGCCGCTTGAGGTCGTCGCTGCCGTGGGTGGCGATGGCGCTGCCGGTCATCATGTAGCCGATCGCACCGGCCCGGGTGTTGGGGGCGCCGGCGTCCTCGAAGGCGTGATCGGCGATCGTCTGCATCTTGGGCGAGAGACCGAGGCCGCCGAAGCCCTCGGGGAACCAGGTCCAGGCGAGGCCGGCGTCGTACCGGGCCTGGAGGAAGTCCTCGGTCGGCGTGCTCGCCGGCGGGTTCTCGGCCAAGACCTGGGCGATGAGAGCCCGTACCCGCTCCTCGTCGGTGGTGCTCACTTCGCCGCCTCGTCCACGATCGCACGCAGCTTCTTGAGCGTGCCGACCTTGTCGTCGCCGATCGGCCGGACGATGAGGTTGGTGACGCCGGCATCGCGGTAGCGGGTCACCTGGGCCCGCACGAACTCCTCGTCACCGCACAGGGTGGTCGCCTCGATGAAGTCGGCAGGCACGGCGGCCGCCGCCTCGGCTCGCTTGCGGTCGAGGAACAGGTCCTGGATCGCGGTCGCCTCGTCCTCGTAGCCGTAGCGGCGGAACAGGTTGTTGTAGAAGTTCTGCTCGCGCGAGCCCATGCCGCCCACGTAGAGGGCCACCAGGTTGCGGGCCCGTTCCCGGTGCGACTCGCCGTCGGGTCCGATGGCGACCTCGGCGCCGGCCACGATGTCGAGCGGGCCGAGCCCGGCCGCCCGCTTGGCCAGACCGCGGTCGAGGGGCTCACCCCACACGTTGCGCCAACGGTCGGGATGGAAGAACCCGAACATCGGGAGCCACCCCTCGGCGATCTCGGCGGTGAGCTCGACGTTCTTGGGACCGATCGACGCGATCGTGATCGGCACGCGGGCCCGCAGGGGCGGGCTGATCATCTTGAGCGGCCGGCCGCCCGGCGCGGGGAGCTGGATCGTCTGGCCCTGGTACTCGAGGGGCTCCCGCTCCCACACCAGGCGGCAGATGTCGACCGTCTCCCTGGTCCGGACGATCGGGCGGTCGAAGGTGACGCCGTGGAAGCCCTCGATCACCTGGGGCCCCGACGTGCCGAGTCCGAGCGTGAACCGGCCCTTCGACAGCGAATCGATGCCCGCTGCGCTCATGGCCAACAGGG
>JAEKLB010000059.1 GCA_019510095.1 Acidobacteriota bacterium
CACCGAGCCTCGGAGTCGGCCCGCTCCTCGGCCAGGGACCCTTCGGCCTCGACCAACCGGTCGGCGTCGGGCACCAACCGCTCGCCCTGGGCTTCGGCCTCGGCCAGCTCCTCGCGGAGGCGGGCGGCCTCGGCCTCGAGGGTGGCGATCACGGCCTGGTCGACCGCCACCGCCCGGTCGCGCTCGATTCCGCGTGTGCGCTCGGCGATGACCCCGGCCAGGCCCTTGGCCTGGGCGTGGAGCCGCTCGACCTGCACCAGGCTCTCCCCGAGGTCGTCGGCGCCCATGGCCGACAGCTCGGCCTCGGCGGCCAGGACGGCGGCATCGAGCCGGGCCAGCTCGGAGCGCAACGACGACTCCTCGCCGGCGAGCCGGTTGCGCGACTCGGCGCCGGCCTCCAGCCGGGAGCGGAGCGAGGCCAGCTCCCGCCCGGCGACATGGAGGCGGATGGCCGACAGCTCGGCGACCAGGTCGCCATGGCGGCGGGCGGCCTCGGCCTGGCGCTCGAGGGGCCGGAGCTGGCGACGGACCTCCCGCAGGAGGTCGGACAGCCGCAGCAGGTTGCCCTCGGTCGCCTCCAGCCGGCGCTCGGCCTTCTCCTTGCGCTTGCGGAACTTGAGGACCCCGGCGGCCTCCTCGATCACCAGGCGGCGGTCCTCGGGCCGGGCGTTGAGCACGGCGTCGAGCTGGCCCTGGCTGACGATGACGTGCTGCTGGCGACCCACGCCGGAGTCGGAGAGCAGCTCCTGGACGTCGAGGAGGCGGCACGGCACCCCGTTGATGGCGTATTCGCTGTCGCCGTTGCGGAACAACGTGCGGCTGATCGTGACCTCGGAGAACTCGATGGGCAGGATGCCGTCGGAGTTGTCGATGGTCAGGTGGACCTCGGCCCGCCCCAGGGCCTGGCGGTTGGCCGAGCCGGCGAAGATGACGTCGTCCATCTTCGACGACCGCACCGTGCGGGGCCCCTGGGCGCCCAGCACCCAGGCGACGGCATCGACGATGTTGGACTTGCCGGAGCCGTTCGGCCCGACGACCACCGTGATCCCAGGCTCGAGATCGAGAACGGTGGTGTCAGCGAAGGACTTGAAGCCCTTGAGGGTCAGAGTCTTGAGGTACACGCCACGGGCGACGGTAGAGGGTCCTTGACACGCGCGCGCGCATGCGGCGGTGGGAGCCGGTCGTCGGCCCCCCTCCTCAGCCCTTCGCGGGGCAGCCGTCCTCGTCGGGCAGGAGTGGTCGCACGACGACCCGGTACGACTGGCCGCCCTGGGTGAAGAAGGTGAGCTGGTCGGCCTGGCGCATCGTCGTGCGGACGTCATCGGCGGGGCCACCGGTGACGGCGAGGCAGTCGGTCGCCGCCGCCAGGTCGACCGACGCGACCGGCCACGGCTTCACCCGGGGCTTCGGCTCCCCCGGTTGGGGCACGGCCGCCGGTTCCGCGGGACGGGCGCGCAGGAGGTAGCCGTCGGGGACGTACTCCTCGCTGCCGACGGCGCCGGCGGCTGACTCCAGCTCGGCGACCAACCGCTGGAGCCGTCGCCGGGCATCCTGCTGCGCAGAGGTCAGGGCGCCCGATCCGCCAGCGTCCATGCCGAGCGCGTTCGCCCGGTGCTCGACCAGCCGGCCGGCCCGCGTCCTGACGGTCACCACCGTGTCGGGAGCATCGGCCACCGGCGGCTGCCCGGCATCGACGGAGGCGCCAGTGAGGTCGAGCTCGTCCGCGAGGTCGACCAACCGCTCGATCTCCCTGCCGGTGATGGACCCTCGCTGCAGCGGCACGTACGCGGGCCCGGGATAGATCTCGATCATGGCGCCGGGCACCAACGTGGTGCCATCGCCGTACACGGCGACGCTCGGTGTTCGGCCGAAGGTCGACTCGGGGCTCACGAAGCCACCGCGCTGCTCGACCCGGAAGACCACGTCGTGGGCGCCGGGACCACGCTCGTCGGCGACGATCGTCGAGTGGTCGCTGCCACACGCGGCCACGACCATGGCTGACAGGACACCCACCACAAGTGCTTGCATTCGCATCACCCGCGTTGGACGTCGCCGCCCGCTCCCAGGTTCCCGCACGGTCAGAAGTCGGTGGGGCGCCACATGCGCCAGCGCTTGCCGGCCATGGGGGGCTGGACGAAGGTCAAGCCTCGCCACGTCAGCGCCCGGTGCACCGCCTCGTCCACGAGCGCCATCGCCTGTCGCGCGTACCGCCGCTCGACCGGCTCCCAGGAGCGGTCGCCGTCGATCCTGGCCAGCTCGTCGTCGTAGCGAGTCGGATCGAAGCGCAGCTCGGCGGGAACGTCGTCGCCGAGCGACGACTCGAACTCGGCCCACACGACCGCATCCGCATCACGCCGCACGACCGCGGTCACCGCGCCGCACGAGTCGTCACCGCAGCCGCATCGCACCAGTTGCACGCGCTGCGGCTGATCACTGCCCCGGAGCATCTCGAGGACGACGTCGGGATCCATGCCCATGCCGTCGAGCCGATCGGCGAGCTCGACACCGTCGACCACCATCGCCAGCTCGAGGTCGTCACCACGATCGACGACCTCCAGGTGCAGCCGGCTCATGCCCACGGCACGTTCCTAGCCGCGGCGGGGCGGCCGCGCCGGCTCAGTGGGCGAGGAACAGCCCGCGCAGCTCCTCCGACACGCGGTCGCGGGCCTCGCGGAGCAACGCGGTGCTGTACGACGCGGGCAGCCCGGCGCCGTCGAGCTCGTCGGCAGCGAGGAGGTAGCTGCCCGCGGTCGCCCGCACCGCGCTGACCCGCCGGCTCAGCGAAGGACTGTCGTGACACTGGCCGCCGACCGCCCGAAGCCGCTCCAGCACCTCACCCAGCACCGCCCTGAGGGCCAACGGGGCATACGCCGACATCAGGGCGGTATGGAGACCGCGGGCCTGCGAGTCGACGACGCGGCGCTCGCTGACGAGCGCGTAGGTCGTGGTGACTGCCACACGGCGACCGTACGACGGCATGCCTGTGGGCAACCAGTGGGCAACCCTGTGGATCAAGGAAATTCCCTCGGGCGCCGGTATGACAACGCCCGCAAAACAGCCGGGACGACGCATGCTGTGATGGTGGTGATGGCGAACGAGGCGGAGCGGCGCCGCTGGAACGACGAACGGTTCGCGGCCTCCTGGCCCAAGCGGGAGCAGCTGACCGGGGTCGTGACGCCGGTGCTGCTGGAGGCCCTGAAGCTGAAGCCGGGCGAGAAGGTGCTCGACATCGGCAGCGGCGGGGGTGGCACCACAATCGCCGCCGGCCGCGCCGTCGGTGCCAAGGGCCTCGCCCTCGGCATCGACCTGTCACATCCCCTCACCGTTCTGGCCGCCCAGCGGGCCAAGGACGCGCGCGCCGCCAACGTGACCTTCAAGGTCGCCGACGCCCAACACGACGAGATCCCCGGCCGGCCGTTCGACGTGGCCACCAGCCAGTTCGGCGTCATGTTCTTCGACGACCCGGTCGCCGCCTTCACCAACATCCGCCAGCACCTGCGCACCGACGGCCGTTTCGTGTTCGCCTGCTGGCAGCCGGCGAACCACAACCCCTGGCACGTCGGCACGGCGTTGCAGCCACTGCTGCCGCCTGCGCCGCCGCCAGCGGCAGGCAAGAGCCCGGTCGGGCCGTTCACCCTCGGCGAGCTGGTGCACACCACCGTCCTGCTCGAGAAGGCCGGCTTCACCGGTGTGCGGCTGACGCCCCACGCCGTCGTCGTGCGGGCCTCGGCCGACGCCGTCGTCGACGCGGCGCTGCTCGAGGTGATGGGCGTGCCGCCCGAGCGGCTCGACGAGGCCCGGGCGGTCGTCACCACCCACCTGGCCAAGTTCGCGTCGACCCAGCGGGGCCTGTACCGGTTCCCCATCGCGTTCCTCGTCGTGGAGGCGACCAACCCCGGCGGGTGAGCGTGGTTGTATCGGGTCGTGCCGATTGACGTCCGCTCGGACACGGTCACCCGTCCGACGCCCGCGATGCGCCAGGCCATGGCCGACGCCGAGGTCGGCGACGACGCCTACGGCGAGGACCCCACCGTCAACGCCCTCCAGGAGCTGTACGCGTCGATGGTCGGCAAGGAGGCCGCGCTGTTCGTGCCGTCAGGCACCATGGCCAACCAGCTCGCCGTTCGGGTCCAGGCCCGGCGGGGCACCAGCGTGGTCGCCGGCCGGCGGTCGCACGTGGTGGCCTACGAGAACGGAGCGGCGGCGGCTAACTCCGGCGCCCAGCTCCATGCCATCGACGACGACGGCGGTCGCCTCCGGGCCGACGACATCCGCTGGGTGATGGAGGCTGCCGGCCACCACCAGCCAGTGCCCAGCCTCATCTGCATCGAGAACACGGCGATGGCCGCAAGCGGTGCGTGCTGGCCGCTCGAGGACCTGCGAGCCGTCGGCTCGCTCGGGCTACCCGTGCACCTCGATGGCGCCCGGCTGTTCAACGCCGCGGTGGCGACGGCTGTCTCGGCCGCCGACCTGGCCGCCCCGGCCACCACCGTGATGTCGTGCCTGTCGAAGGGACTGGCCGCCCCGGTGGGCTCGCTGCTCGCCGGCCCGACCGCCGTGATCGACGAGGCCCGGGCCGAGCGAGCCCGCCTCGGCGGTTCGATGCGCCAGGCCGGCGTGCTCGCGGCGGCCGGGCTGGTGGCGTTGCGCACGATGGTCGACCGCCTGGCCGACGACCACGCCCGGGCCCGGCGCCTCGCCGACGCGGTGGCGGGGCGCTGGCCCGGCGCCGGCTTCGACCCGGCCGCGGTGCGGACCAACATCGTGTGCTTCCCGCATGAGCACCCCGACCGCCTGCTGGGCCACCTCGCCGAGCACGACGTCCTCGCCGGCACCATCGCGCCCAACGTGGTCCGGCTGGTGACCCATCTCGACGTCGACGACGATGGCATCGACCGCGTCGTCACCGCGCTCAGGTCAGCCCCCTAGCCACTCCCTTCTTTGGCGACTTGCCCGCACATCGTCTGGGCAACTCGCCAAAGAACGGGGAGGGCTGAGTTGGATCAGACCTGGCAGCCGGCGCAGAAGAACGCCGACCGGCCGCTCCACTTCATGCGCTCGATCGTGTGCCGGCAGCGGCGGCAGGGCTGCCCCTCGCGGCCATAGACCTTGTGCTCGGCCTGGTACTGGCCCACCTTGCCGAACAAGTCGCGGTACTGCTCGTCGGCAAGCGACGAGCCACGCATCTTGATGGCCTCCTGGAGCACCTCACCCATGGCCCGGTAGAGCCGGCGGACCTCCTGGGTCGACACGGTCTCGGAGGAGCGGTCGGGCCGAAGTCCGGCGTTCCACAGGATCTCGTCGGAGTAGATGTTGCCGATCCCGGCGATGAACTTCTGGTCCATCAGCAGGGTCTTGAGCTTGACCTTGCGGGCGACGAGCTGCGCCCCGAACGTGTCCCACGCCACCACGTCCTCGACCGGGTCGAAGCCCAGGCTCGAGATCTCGGGCGCCTCGGCCTTGAAGCTCTCCTTGCTCACCACGTAGAGCTCGCCGAACGTCCGGGGATCGACGTAGCGCAGCTGGCCGCCCTGGGTGAAGGTGATGACGACGTGGGTGTGCTTGAGCGTGACGTCCTTGGGCTGGGCCCGGAGCAGCTGGCCGCTCATCCCGAGGTGGACGACCAGGATGTCGTCGCCCACGTCGATGAGGATGTTCTTGCCCCGGCGGGAGATGCCCTCGATCTTCTGGCCCTCGAGGCGGGACGCGAAGGCCTTCTTGCTGGCGTGGCGGCGAATCGACCGCAGGCCCCGCACCTCGACCGACTTGATGCGCTTGCCGACCACTTCCTTCTCGAGGTCACGGCGGATGGTCTCCGCCTCCGGCAGCTCAGGCATCGCTCACGCTCGCTCCGGTCCCGTCTGCGTTGGTGCGCAACGCCTCCCAGGCCAGCAGGGCTACCGCCTGCTCGGCCTGCTTCTTCGATCGTCCCTCGCCGCCGCCGAAGGTCTGGGGGCCCAGCCGGACCGACGCGAAGAACCGCTTCGCATGGTCGGGCCCCGAATCAACCACCACGTACTCCGGCATGACCTCCAACGTGCGGACGGCCAGCTCCTGGAGACGGGTCTTGTAGTCGTTGCCGCCGGGCCCGGCGGCGGCCTCTTCGATGCGCTCGCCCAGCAGGTCGAGGATGAGGTCGCGGGCAGCGTCGTAGCCGCCGTCGAGGTACACCGCGCCGATGAGCGCCTCAGAGGCATCGGCCAGGATCGACGGCTTCTCCCGGCCCCCCGAGGCCTGCTCCCCCTTGCCGAGCAGGATGGCCTCACCCAAGCCGAGCTGGTCGGCGAGCGAGGCCAGCGCCGCCGCGCTCACGACCGCCGCCCTGACCTTGGCCAGCTCGCCTTCCGGGAGCTCGGGATAGGTCCGGAAGATGTGGTCAGTGACCACCAGGCCGAGCACGGCGTCGCCGAGGAACTCGAGCCGCTCGTTGGACGCAGCGCCGGGCGACTCGGCCACCCAGCTGCGATGGGCGAGGGCGGCAGCCAAGAGCGACGGGTCACTGAACCGGTGGTGCAGCCGGTGGGCCAGCGCCTCATGGGCCGGGTCGTCGGGACCCAGCTCAGGAGGCGAGGCGGGCGCAGACGTAGTCGACGGCGTCTCGCACCGTCTTGAGGTCCTCGAGGTCCTCGTCCTCGATGCGGAAGCCGACCGTGCGCTCACCGACCTCCTCCTCGATGGCCTCGACCAGCTCGATGAGGGCCAGGGAGTCGGCCTGGAGGTCGTCGGTGAACGACTGCCCCTCGGAGATCCCGGCGGCGTCGATCTCGAGGATGTCGGCCAGACGGTCCCTGATCAGCTCGAACACCTGCCCGCGGTCCATCGGGCCCTGCTCAACATGGGTCTCGGCAGGCATCGCGGCGGAGTGTACCGACGGCAAACCCCGGTATTCGGGTTACCTGGCGGCTCAGCCGGTGGCCACGGCCTGGCGAAGGTGGCCGACCAGGTCGGCCTCGACCATCTCCTTGGCCACCCCGCAGGCGTTGACGATGGCCCGGGCGCTGGAGGATCCGTGGCTGATGATGCACACACCGTCGACGCCGAGGAGCATGGCGCCCCCGTAGGTCTCGGGGTCGAGCTCGACGGCCAGGGGCTCGAGCGCCGGCCAGACCACCTCGAAGGCCTTCCGGAGCTCCTCGGTGGCGGTCAAGCGCTCGAGGATGGCCCGCTGCACGAACCGCATCCCGCCTTCGAGTGTCTTCAGCACCACGTTGCCGGTGAACCCGTCGGTGACCACCACGTCGACCTCGTCGGTCATGAGGTCGCGGCCCTCGACGTTGCCGACGAACCGGACATTGGCCGTCGATCGGAGCAGCTCGTGGGCGGCCTTGACCAGTGGCGTGCCCTTCGAGTCCTCCTCACCGATGGACAGCAGGCCCACCCGCGGGGCCTCGCCGGGCGAGCCGAACCGGGCCTGGAAGTAGGTCTGGCCCATCTGGGCGAACTGCACGAGCCACTCGGGCTGGACCTCGGCATTGGCGCCGACGTCGAGCAGCACGGTGGGGGTCGTGCCCGAGACCGGGATCGGTAGGGCGATCGCCGGGCGGGCGACGCCCTTGATCCGGCCCATCCGCAGCAGGGCGCTGGCCATGGCCGCGCCGGTGTTGCCGGCCGAGAGCATGGCGCTGGCCTTGCCGTCGCGGACCAGCTCGGCCGACCGCACCAGGGACGAGTCCTTCTTGCGGCGGACGGCGCCCCCGGGCTCGTCGGTCATCTCGATGACCTCCGTGCAGGCGAACACGTCGAGGCCGTGGGGGTCGCCGATCCGGTCGGGCGGGCCGACCAGGACGACAGGGACACCCAGCTCGTCGACGGCGCGCCGGGCGCCGGTGACGATCTCGCCGGGTGCCTTGTCCCCGCCGACAGCGTCGACGGCGACGGGAAGCATGGGCCGGGGCTCGGCCGGGGCCCTAGAGGACGTCGATGACCTGGCGGCCGCGGTAGTGGCCGCAGGTCGGGCAGACGACGTGGGGCACCTTGGCTGCGCCGCAGTTGGGGCAGAGGCTGCGGCTCGGGACCGCGAGGCGCCAGTTGGCCGCCTGCCGGCTCCGGCCCTTGGCCTTGCTGGTCTTCTTCTTGGGGACAGCCATCTACCTGCTCCTGGTACTGCGGGGACCGGCCGAGGATAATGGCTGGCGCCGACGCCGCACCATCGGCGTGCCGCGGTCCTTCGCCGTCGAGGTCTCGCACCACCCCGCGAGCCGCCCACCAGGTGAAGTCAGTCGTCGAAGCGGAGCTCGCCGAGCGCCGACCAGCGGTCGTCACTGGGCTCGAGGGTGTGGCCGCAGTCGGTGGTGTTGCGGTCGGCCCCGCACTCGGGGCAGAGGCCGGCGCAGTCGTCCTGGCACAGGGGCGCCAGGGGCAGCTCCAGCAGGACGGTCTCCCGGGTGAGGGGCTCGAGGTCGATGCGGTCGCCGTCGAGCTTGAAGGTCTCGCCCTCGACCGGGTGCTCCTCGAAGATCTCCTGGACCCGACCCTCCGCCGTGCCTCGCACCGCCCGGAGGCAGCGCCGGCACTCGCCCTCCCACGGCGCGGCGATCGTGCCGGTCACCACGATCCCCTCGTTCACCGACTGGAGACGTAGGTCGAGCGTCACCGGCTCCCCGTCGGGCACCTTCGACCCGAGCACCTCGAGCCCGCCGAGGGGGACCACGAGCTCCTCGTCGCGCTGGTTCCCCGGGCGCCGGAGGAGGTCGGCCACCCCCAGGACCAGGGGGCGGACCACGGCTAGGTCTGGTCCTGGTCGAAGAAGCCGGCGGCGGCCAGGTCCTCGTCGCTCTCCGGCTCCTCGCTGTGCAGGGGCACCGTCGAGAGCCGAGTGCGACCGGCCTGCACCTGCCGCATGGTGCGGTCGAGGACGATCTCGAACTGGGCCAGCTTCTGGTCGCAGAAGTCCTCGGCCTCGTGGCGCAGCCGCCGGGCGGCCTCGTCGGCTTCGTCCACCACCTGGCGGGCCGTGTGGCGGGCGGTGCGCACGACCTCGGTGCGCTCGACCATGCGCTCAGCCCGCACCCGGGCGGCGTCGAGGATGTCGTCACCCTCGCGCTGCACCTTGGCGAGGAACTCCTCCCGCTCCTTCATGAGCCAACGGGCGGCCCGCAGCTCCTCGGGCATGCGGGCGATGGCCTCGTCGAGGATCTCGAGGAGCTCGTCGCGGTTGATCATCACCGACGCCGACAACGGCATCGGGCGGGCGTTGGTGACGATGTCGATGACTCGATGAAGGAGGGTCTCGACATCGGTCGTGGCTGCCGGGGCGTGATCGTCGTCGTGGGCGTCGAAGTAGTCGATGCCCTCGTCGTCCTCGTCGAAGCCGCTCACAGCGAGTCCCTTCGGGCGCCACTGTTCCGCAGTGGCGCGTTGCCCATGGTTCGCTCGCTGTGCTCGTTCACGCGCCGAACTTCAGCTTGAGCATGGTCTCGACGGGGGCGGGCACGAGGGCCGAGAGGTCCCCTCCGAACCTGGCCACGTCGCGGACGAACTTCGACTGGATGAACGAGCTGTTCGATCCGGAAGGGATGAAGAGGGTGTGCATGCCCGAGATCGTCAGGTTCATCTGGGCCTGGGCCATCTCGCTGTCGAAGTCGGTGACGGCGCGGAGCCCCTTGATGATGAAGTCGCAGCCGTTCTCCTTGGCCACGTCGACCGTGAGCTTCGCCATCGACACCACCTCGACGTTGTCGAGGTGCTCGAGCGACTCGCGGATCATGGCCTGCCGCTCCTCGAGGTTGAACAGGCCGTCGCTCTTCTGCAGGTTGCGGATGGAGGCCACCACGACCCGGTCGAAGAGGTACGAGGCCGTCTCGATCAGCTCACGATGGCCGTTGTGGATCGGGTCGAACGAACCCGGATAGAGAACGGAGCTCACGCCTGCGCAATCCCTTCCTGGCGAGCGATCGTCACCACCGTACTTCCGTACCTCCGCGCACGGAGAATGATCCAGCGTGGCGGCAACGGCACCTCGCGGTCCGACTCGACGACCACGGTCGAGGCCGCCAGGCGGTCCAGCACCGCCATCCACTGGTCGTCGCCGAAGGCGTAGGGGGGATCGAGCAGCACCAATCCGGGCGGTTCGGGCGGTTCGTGGCGCTCGGCGTCGGCCCGGAGCACCGTGGCCCGGTCGACGAAGCCGGTGGCCTCGAGGTTCTGGCGGACCACGGCGAGGGCGCCGGCGTCGTTGTCGACGAAGGTGGCGTGGCGGGCACCACGGGAGAGCGCCTCGATGCCGAGGGCCCCGGACCCGGCGAACAGGTCGAGCACGGTGGCGCCCTCGACCGCCTCGAGGCTGTGGAGGGCGTTGAAGGTGGCCTGCCGCACCCGGTCGGCGGTGGGCCTGGTCGCCCGGCCGGGAGGCGCAACGAGGGTGCGGCCCCGCGCTTCGCCGGCCACCACCCGCACGGCCGTAGCGTGCCAGCCATGGAGCCCGAGGCGGTGATCGACTGCATCGACTGTGGCGGCCGGGCCCACCTCCTCTCCAAGCCCGACGACCTCGGCTGGGCGCCGGGCCAGGTGGTCGTCTACCGCTGCGAGGACTGCCTCGACCGCTGGGACCTGCTCCTCCCCGAGCTCGAGGACTGAACCGCCCCACCTGCCGTTCTCTGGTGTCCCCGATCCGCTGAGCGGACCACCGATACCAAGGAACGGCAGGGAGGCCAGTACCCTTCGCCCATCCTCACCAGGTTGGTGAGCGCTCGGCTCGTGCAGAGCCGGCGGGTCGTTCCCCGGAATTCCGGTCGCGGCCACTTGCCCGATCGATTCGGAGAACAACGTGCCCCCCACCTTCCACGCCCTGGGCGTGCGCGGCGACATCGCCGCTCGCCTCGATGCCCGAGGCATCACCGAGGCGCTGCCCATCCAGGCAGCCGCCGTCCCCGACGCCCTCGCCGGCCGCGACATCTGCGGCCGCGCTCCCACCGGCTCGGGCAAGACCATCGCCTTCGGCATCCCGCTGGTGACCTTGGTCAAGCAAGGCAAGTCCCGGCGCCCCACCGCCCTGGTGCTGGCGCCGACCCGCGAGCTGGCCGCCCAGATCCGCGAGGAGATCAACCTCCTCGGCGGGCCCAAGGGGCCCCGCTCGACCGCCATCTACGGCGGCGTCGGCTTCGGCAACCAGATCAAGGACCTGCGCCGAGGCGTCGACATCGTCGTCGCCTGCCCCGGTCGCCTGCGTGACCTCCTCGACCGGCGGGAGCTGGTCCTCGACGACGTCGGCATCGTCGTGATCGACGAGGCCGACCGCATGGCCGACATGGGCTTCCTCCCCGAGGTCCGCCGGATCCTCGACCTCGTGCGCGCCGACCGCCAGACGCTCCTCTTCTCGGCCACGCTCGACGGCGACGTCGACGTGCTCATCAAGCACTACCAGCGCGATGCCGCCGTGCATGACGTGGCCGCAGCCGAGGACGCCACGCCGAGCCGCCACCTTTTCTGGGAGGCCGAGCAGCCCAACCGCCTCGACCTGACCAAGGCCGTGGTGAGCGCCCAGTGGCCGGCCGTGGTCTTCTGCCGCACCAAGCACCGGGCCGACCGGCTCAGCACCGCCCTCAACAAGCTCGGCGTGTCGTCGGCCCCGCTGCACGGTGACCGTTCGCAGGCCCAGCGCGAGCGGGCGCTGGCCGCCTTCGCCGCCGGCAAGGTGCAGGCCCTCGTGGCCACCGACGTCGCCGCCCGCGGCATCCACGTCGACGACATCGCCTGCGTCGTCCATTACGACATCCCCGGCGACGACAAGTCGTACGTCCACCGCTCTGGCCGCACCGGGCGGGCAGGTGCGGCCGGCGTGGTCGTCTCCCTGGTCGGCCGCGACCAGCTCAAGGACGCCCGCACGTTGCAGCGGGCGCTCCAGCTGCCGTCCGGGTTGAGCGAGCCCGACGTCGACTCGCTGGCCGACCCCGGCGCCGGCGCCACCATCGGTTCGGCGCCTGCCGAGGCCGCCCGCCCGGCTACCAGCCGCCATCAGGGGCCCAAGCCGGCCCCGGGCCGGCAGCAGCAGCGCAACCGCTACCGCGGCAGGCGCTAGGAAAAGTCATCCCGTTCTGTGTCGGATCGTCCCGCTCGCCGCGGCACGATCCGACACGGAACCGGTGAGATGTGCTCCCCTGCTGCACCGTGAAACGGCGACTCGGGTTCCTGCTCGTCCTGGTGTGCGCTCTCGGCGCGCCGATGCCACTGGCGGGGGCGGCACCCGCCCCTCCGGCGGCCAAGCTGAAGCTCACCCGCGTCGCTACTCGGCAGCAGCCGACCGGCCTGGTGCCCCGGGCCGGTGACCCGAACCTCTATGTCATGGAGCGGCTGGGCAAGGTGCGCGCCATGCGCCCCGATGGCTCCGACGCTGGCGTCTACCTCGACCTGACCGGCCAAGTCTCCACTGGCGCCGAAGAGGGCCTCCTCGGCATGGCCTTCTCGCCCGACGGCACCACGTCGTACGTGCACTACGTCGACAAGGCCAAGGCCAGCCACATCGTCGAACACAAGGTCAAGGTCGTCGGCGACACCGTCACTGCCGATCCCGCCTCGCGACGCGAGGTGCTCACCATCGCCGGCACCAAGCGGGGACACCACTACGGAGGCTGGCTCGACGTCACCTCCGACGGAATGCTCTGGATCGCCCTCGGCGACGGGAACGGCGACGGCGACAAGCTGGGCCGGGCCCAGGACCTGAGCACGCTCATGGGCAAGATCCTGCGGATCGATCCCAAGCCGGCGGCGGGTCTCGGCTACTCGATCCCGGCTGGCAACCCGTTCGTGAAGCGGCCGGGTGCCCGCCCCGAGATCTGGGCCTATGGGCTGCGCAACCCGTGGCGGGCGTCGATCGACCGCACGACCGGCGCGTTGTGGATCGGCGACGTGGGCGAGGGCCACTACGAAGAGGTCAACCGCTCCACGGGCGGCGAGAACTTCGGGTGGCCGCTCGTCGAGGCCAACCATCGACTGCGGGGTGCCGCTCCGGCAGGATCGACCCCGCCCGTCTACGAGTTCCCCCACGCCGGTGGCAAGTGCGCGGTGATGGGCGGCTACGTGTACCGGGGCGCGGCGCTGCCCGCGTTGAAGGGCATCTACGTCTTCGCCGACCTCTGCACCGGCCACCTCACCGGTCTGGTGCAGGCGGCCGGCAAGTTCACGCCGATCGAGGTCAGCGCCGGCACGCCGGTGGTCACCTCACTCGGCGTCGACAGCGCCGGTGAGCTCTACGCCACATCACTCAACGGTGGCGTGTTCAAGCTCGTCGCCGGCTCCTGATGATCGGTAGCTAGAACGTGAAGCGGGTCGCGCCGCCAGGGTCGATCTGAAGGACCACTGCCGAGGTGGCGTTGATTCGGTACACCTGCCGGTAACCGGGCCCGGAATTCGACGCGTCAGGGCGCTGGCTCCGCGGAGCCACCTCGCAGGCACTGACCTCGATCTTCGGCACGACGCGCCCCCGATGTGAGACCCTCGATCATGAACGTCGACGTGCACGTCCCCCGATTCACCTGGCCCGGCGGCCCGGCCTCGATCGGCCCGACCGTGACGGCAGTGGCGCGCACGGCCGAGGCGATCGGCATCCGGACCTTGTCGTTCATGGACCACTACTTCATGGACCACTACTTCCAGATGGAACGGGCGTGGCCAGCCGAGGAGCCGATGCTCGAGGGCTACACCGCGCTTGGGTTCGTCGCAGGCGTGACCCAGCAGCTGCGCATGCGCCTCATGGTCACCGGGGTCACGTACCGCCATCCCGGCCTGCTGGCGAAGTCGGTCACGACGCTCGACGTGCTGTCGGGCGGCCGGGCCGAGCTCGGCATCGGCGCCGCCTGGTACGAGCGCGAACACCTCGGCCTGGGAGTGCCATTCCCGCCCTTGGCCGAACGGTTCGAGCGCCTCGAGGAGGCATTGCAGATCTGTCTCCAGATGTGGAGCGACGACAACGGCCGGTTCGAGGGGAAGCACTACCAACTGGCCGAGACCCTGTGTTCGCCACCGCCGATCAGCTCTCCCCGGCCTCGCATCCTCATCGGTGGCGGGGGCGAGCGGAAGACGCTGCGGCTCGTGGCCCGCTACGCCGACGCCTGCAACATCAACGGCAAACCCGATGAGATCCAGCACAAGCTGGCCGTCCTGCGGCGGCACTGCGACGACGTCGGGCGCAACCCCGGGGAGATCGACGTCACGGTCACGCTGCTGCTTCCCGACGACGTGGACGACCCCGGCGAGATCGTTCGCCGCGGCGAGGCGCTCGCGGCCATCGGGGTCGACACCGTCATGGCCAGGCCCGTCGGCCCAGACCCCGCCGGATTCCTGGAGAGGGCGTGGGGTCCGGCGGTGCCGCGGCTGGCAGCCGTTGTGCCGACGAAGGTGTGACTCCCGCCGCGGGCGAATTCCCTACGACTTGAACAGGAACTCGGCGCCGGCGTCGGCCTCCTCGTCGCCCTCGGGCAACAGCAAGTCGAGCTCGTCGACCAGGTGCTCGGGAATGCCGGCGTCGTAGAGCTCGAACGCGATCTCCCGTGCCCGGGCCACCCACTCGCGGTCACGGCGCAAGGACGCCAGCCGGAGGTCGTTGCGACCCTTCTGGTGGACACCCATGATCGTGCCCTCCCCTCGGAGGTCGAGATCGACCTCGGCCAGCTCGAACCCGTCAGTCGAGCGCTCGAGAGCACCGAGCCGCTCCTCCGACTCCGGCGTCGCGCCGGCACCCACGAGGTAGCACCACGACACGGCGGCACCACGGCCGACGCGGCCGCGGAGCTGGTGCAGCTGGGCGATGCCGAAGCGATCGGCATCGAGGATCACCATGACCGACGCGTTCGGCACGTCGACGCCCACCTCGATGACGGTGGTGGCGACGAGTACGTCGATGTCGCCGTTGCGGAACGCCTCCATCACCACCTCCTTCTCCTTGGCCGGCACCCGGCCATGCAGCAGCCCGAGGCGCAATCCGGCCAGCTCGCCTTCGCGCAGGGAGTCGTAGGTCTCCTGAGCCGAGCGGACCTCGAGCTTCTCCGACTCGTCGATGAGCGGCGCCACGACATACGCCTGGTGACCGGCCTCGACCTCGGCCCGCACCCGTGACCACGCCTCGACTTCCTCGAGCGGTCCTCGAGCCCAGATGGTGGTGACCGGCGTGCGGCCCGGCGGCAGCTCGTCGAGGACGCTGACGTCGAGGTCGCCGTACACCGTCATCGCCGCGGTGCGGGGGATCGGCGTTGCCGTCATCACCAGCACGTCGGGGACGGTCTCGCCCTCACCCTTGCCGCGCAGCGCGGCCCGTTGCTCGACGCCGAACCGATGCTGCTCGTCGATCACGGCGACACCGAGCGAGCGGAACGCCACCTTCTCCTGGATCAGGGCGTGGGTGCCGATGAGGATGTCGACATCGCCGTCGGCGAGCGACTGCATCAGCCGGGTCCGCTCCGCCGCGGTCGTTCGGTTGGTGAGAAGTTCGACGCCCACCGGGCGGTCGCCGAACAGGTTGTTGTCGTCGGCCAGCGTCAGTCCTTCGAGCAGCGCCCGCACGCCGAGGTAGTGCTGCTCGGCGAGCACCTCGGTCGGCGCCATCAGCGCTCCCTGATGTCCACCCTGGACGGCGAGGAGCAACGCACTCACGGCGACGAGCGTCTTGCCCGAGCCGACGTCGCCCTGGAGGAGCCGGTGCATCGGCACCGGCTTGGCCATGTCGTCGCCGATCTCGCGGATCGCGTCGCGCTGGGCCCGGGTGAGCGGGAACGGGAGGCGCCGGTGGAACCGGCCGACGAGATCGCCGTCGAGGACATGGGCAATGCCCTTCGACGTGCGTTCGAGCTCTTTCTTGCGCCGCACCAGGACGAGTTGGATGCGCAAGAGCTCGTCGAACACCAACCGCTTCCGGGCGGCGTTGACCTCTTGCATCGTCTCCGGCAGGTGGAAGCTCCGCATCGCCGTGTCGCGGTCGACGAGCGCGAAGCGATCGAGCACCCAGCCCGGCACCGGATCGTCGAGGTGGTCGATGCGGCGCAGGGCCTCGTCGATCCAACGCCCGAAGTCCCACGTGGTCAGGTGCTGCTTCTCCGACTGCGGGTAGATCGGCACGATCCGGGCCGTGCGGTCGCCGACCGGGTCGACGACCGGGTGCTTCATCGTCCGGCGGCCGCCGGACATCTCGATCCTGCCGAAGACGGCGACCTCGGTGCCCTCCGCCAGCAAGCTGCGGTAGTAGTGCACGGCGTTGAAGAACACGAGCTTGAGGTAGCCGCTGCCGTCGAAGAGGTCGGCCTCGAGGAAGAACTTGCCGGCGCGCGACCGCCGGCTGTTGACCCGGCGGACGCGGGCCAGCACCGTGACCTCCTCGTTCACCGCCGCCGCGCCGATGGCCGCCTGGTTGGTGCGGTCGAGGTGCCGGCGCGGGTAGTGGAGCAGCAGGTCGAGCACGGACGAGATTCCCAGCTCGGTGAGCCCCTCCAGCTTCTTGGGCGTGACCTTGAGCCGACTCACCGGCAACGTCGCGAGATCACCCAGGCCCTTCGACATCGACCCAACCGTAGAGTCGACCTGTGACCGTCCGGATGATCGCCAGCGATCTCGACGGCACCCTGCTTCGATCCGACTCGACGATCTCGGCCCGCAGCGCCGCCGCGGTGGCCGCCGCCGAACGGGCCGGGGTCCCGTTCGTGTTCGTCACCGGCCGCCCCCCACGGTGGATGGACGTGATCGCCAAGGTCACCGGCCACCACGGCGTGGCGATCTGCGCCAACGGCGCCATCGTCTACGACCTCCACACCAACAGCGTCGTGCAGGAGCACACGATCGACTCGGCCACCACCCTGCGACTGGTGCAGGAGCTCCGCCAAGCCATGCCCGAGGTCGTCTTCGCCTGTGAGCGAGGGCTGCAGTTCTCCCACGAGCCGGCGTTCGTGCCCCGGGTCGAGATCCCCAACACCAGCGTCGGCGCCATGGAGGAGCTGCTGGCCGCCCCGGTCGTGAAGCTCCTCGTGCGCCACTCCGAGATGACGGCGCCAGAGCTGTTCGACGCGGCCAAGGACGTCTTCACCGCCTTCGCCGGCTTGGCCACGGTCACCTACGGGACCTCGACCCTCGCTGGCGGGTTGCTCGAGGTCTCCGGGCCAGGCATCACCAAGGCCTTCAGCCTGGAACGACTGGCGGACAGCCACGGCATCGATCGTGAGGAGGTGGTGGCCTTCGGCGACATGCCCAACGACCTGCCGATGCTGGCCTGGGCCGGCACCGGGGTCGCCGTGGCCAATGCCCACCCGGAGGTGCTCGCCATGGCCGACGAGGTGACCGCCTCCAACGACGACGACGGTGTGGCTCTCGTCGTGGAACGGTTGCTGGCGCGGGCGTAGCGTTGAGGTCCACGGGCGCCACCGCACGCCCAGACAGCGGGGAGGTGCGTATGAAGCGCATCCTGGTCGTGGCCAACCGCACGCTCGCCGAGCCCCATCTGCTCGCCGAGCTCCACCGCCGCAAGGACGAGGGCGAGGTCGCCTTCCACATCCTGGTGCCTGCCTCGCACCCGAGCGGCTTCTGGACCGACGAGATCGCGCGGACCGAGGCCAAGGAACGGCTCGACACGATCATCGAGTCGCTGCGAGGGAGCGACATCGAGGCCGATGGCGAGATCGGCGATGCCAACCCGGTCTACGGCGTCGGTGACGTCCTCCGCCGGGAGGGCTTCGACGAGATCATCGTCTCGACCCTGCCGGTCGGGCTGAGTCACTGGTTGGCCAACAACGTGGTCAAGCGGATGCGGCACTACGGCATCCCCGTCGCCCACGTGGTCGCCGAGCCCGCCCTCGCCCGCCAATGACCTTCCCGTTCTGTGTCGCCCGCGGGCCCGCTACGGGCCCGCGGGCGACACAGAACGGAACTATTCGATGCCGATGAGGTAGGGGTAGAGCGGTTGGCCGCCGTGGTGGACCTCGACCGCCAGGTCCGGGTGGTTTTCGTGCAGCCACTCGGTGACGTGCCGGGTGTCGCCCACTGAGGCGCCCTCGCCCTCGACCAGGGTCACCAGCTCGTGGTCAGGATCGACCAGCTCGCCGAGCAGGCGGGTGACCGCGTCAGAGAGCGACTGGTCGACCACCTTGATCCCGTCGCGGGCGATGCCGAGCCAGTCGCCGGTCGTGATGGCGACGCCATCGGCGGTCGAGTCACGGACGGCCCGGGTCACCTCACCGGCGACCACCGCCTCGGCCGCCTTCTGCATGTCGAGCGCGTTCGGATCGGCGCGGGCGTCGGGGTCGTAGGCGACGAGGGCAGCGAAGCCCTCGGCGATGCCACGGGTGGACACGACCCTGACCGTCTTGGTCGTCAAGGCGTCGACCTGCAGGGCGACCGGGACGATGTTCTTGTTGTTGGGCAGCACGATCACGTCGGCGGCCGTCGTCACCGCCTTCGGCCTCCCTGACCCAGCGCTCCTCCTCGACCTGCTCGATGAGATCGGTGACCCGGATGTTGCGGGGCCGGCCGGCGTCGAGCGCCGCTTCCACGGCAGCGCCGATGTCGTCGGTGTGGATGTGGCAGTTCCACAGGCCGTCGCCGCCGACGACCACGATCGAGTCGCCGATGCCAGCCCACACCTCCTTGAACACGGGCACCGTCGAGTCGTCGGCCTCCAGCAGGTACATGACCTCGTAGCGGAGGTCGGACGCCTCATGACCGCCGCCGCCGTGGGCGACGATCGGGATCGTCGGCTCCTGCACCGCCGGCGGCTCGGGCAGGGGCCGGCCGGCCACCACGTGCAGGGCGGCGTCGAGCAGCAGCAGGAAGCCCGCCCCCCCGGCGTCGACCACCCCGGCTTCCTTCAGGACAGGAAGCAGCTCGGGAGTCCGGGCCAGCGCATCGGCCCCGGCGACACGAGCGGCGTCGAACACCCCCGCCAGGTCGGCCCCGCCGCCCGCCGCGAGGTCCGCCGCGGCGGAGGCCTCCCGGAGCACGGTGAGGATCGTCCCCTCGACCGGGCGGTTCACCGCTTCGTAGGCGCTGGCCGAAGCGGCCACCAGCGCCTCGGCCACCACCAGCGGGCCAGCCTCGGGGCCACCGGCACAACGGCCGGTCATGGCCCGGAGCACTTGGGAGAGGATCACGCCCGAGTTGCCCCGACCACCCATCAGGGCGCCGTGCCCGATGGCCGTGCAGGCCGCCGCCATGTCGCCGGCGGGCACGTCGGCCAGGGCGCTGACCACCGATTCCATGGTCAAGGCCATGTTGGTGCCGGTGTCGCCGTCGGGCACCGGGTAGACGTTCAGCCGGTTGATCGGCTCCTGGTGCGACCGCAACAGATCGCGGAAGCTGACCATGACGGATCGCAGGTCGTCCGCCGTCAGACCCCCGGCCACGGGGATCGAGCGTACTCTGGCAATTGGCGCCGCTAGGGCAGTCGCGGCCATCGACTGCTATCGTTTCCAGGTCCCTATTGGCAGTGTGTGGGAGTCTCGCGTCATGGCAGCGGTCTGCGAGGTGTGCGGCAAGCACCCCTCATTCGGAATGAGCGTCAGCCACTCTCACCGTCGCACCAAGCGTCGGTGGAACCCCAACATCCAGCGCGTGCGAGCGCTGGTGAACGGCGCGCCCCGTCGCCTGCACGTGTGCACGTCGTGCATCAAGGCCGGCAAGGTCACCAAGGTGTCGCAGCAGCCTCGCCCCACCGCCTGACCCGCCCTCAGGCGCCCTCGCGGCCCCACCCGGGGTTCACCGGCCCGATGCCGCGGCCCATCGGGACGCCAGCGGCGATCGCCCGCTCGACGAAGCGCTTGGCAGCCACGCAGGCGTCAGCCGGATCCATGCCCCGCGCCAGCTCGGCGGTGATGGCCGCCGACAGGACGCAGCCGGTGCCGTGGGTGTGGCGGCCGGCGATGCGAGCCCCTTCGAGCCACGTGCCCTCCCCGTTGGCGTAGACGAGATCGGGCGATTGGTCGCCACCCAGGTGCCCTCCCTTCACCAGCACGGTGCCCGCCCCCGTTCGTGCCAGGAGGCGGGCAGCCTCGGCCATGGTCTCCCGGTCGGTGATCTCGATCCCGCTGAGCGCAGCCGCCTCGGGGATGTTGGGCGTCACCACCGCGGCGAGCGGAAGCAGCTCGTCACGGAGGGCAACCATCGCGTCGTCGGCCAGCAGGGTGTCACCGTGCTTCGACACGAGCACCGGGTCGACGACCAGGCGCCGGATCCCCGCCTCGGCCACCACCGCCGCAACCGCTCGGACGAGCCCGGCCGACACCAGCATCCCGGTCTTGGCCGCGTCGACACCGATGTCGGAGGCGACCGCCAACACCTGCTGGCGGACCAGGGCCGCCGGCAAGGTCTCGATCGCCTGGACGCCCACCGTGTTCTGGGCGGTGACGGCCACCACGGCGCAGGTCCCCCACACCCCGTGGGCCTCGAACGTCTTGAGATCGGCGGCGACGCCGGCCCCGCCTCCCGAGTCGGTCCCCGCGATCGTCATGGCCACCGGCATGCCCGGCAGTCTGCCCCTCAGAAGTAGTGGACCCAGCCCCCCTCGGGGAGGTCCTCGCCGTTCAGGAGGAGGAGGTCCGGTTCGGCTGTGCAGGTGCCGATCTCGAACGGCGGTTCCAGGCCGGCCGCCTCGAAGCCGGCGTACACCGCTGCCGGATCAGGGGCGGTGAAGGCCAGCTCGTAGCTGTCACCGTCGTCCCACTCACCGGACTCGGCGACGGGAATGGCATCGAGCTCCATGCCGACGCCCGATGCGCTGGCCAGACGCCGGAGATCGAGCGGCAGGCCGTCGGACACATCGATCATGGCGGTGGCACCCGCCCGCCGGGCGGCTTCGCCCTCAGCGAGCCGGGCCCGGATCCTCGTCGGGTGCTCCCCGAGTGGGCCGGTCACGAACACCAGGTCGGCGGGTCGGGCGCCGGAGCGCAGCACCGGGTCACCGTCATCGACCGCCCCGGTGACCGCCACCGTCACCACCAACGCCGGTCCGGACGAGATGTCGCCGCCGGCGATCACGAGGCCGTGGGCGGCCGCTGCCTCGGCGACGCCGTCGAGCACCTGTTCGGGATCCCACTCGCATGCCCGGGGCACGAGGAGCGACACCAGCCCGTGACGCGGTCGTCCTCCCATTGCCGCCAGATCACTGACGTTTCGCGCAACCGCATTCCATCCGATGTCACGGGCAGCCGCACGAGTGTCGAAGTGGACGCCCTCGACGACGGGGTCGATCGCCAACAAAAGGCCGTCGACGACGGCACAATCATCCCCGATCAGAGGCCCAAAACGGGCTGCGAGGCGCCCGACAATGCGCAATTCGTCGGTCACGAAGGGGCACCGTTAGGCTCGATGGCTCGCAGCGTACGAGTGTTGGAGTGCGGATGCAGGGTGTCGTGAAGTCGTACGACCCAGGAACGGGTCAGGGCGTGTTGGTGCGTGATACCGACCTGTCCGAGCACGACTTGGCCACCGGCGCCCTCGACGGCTCGGTCTTCCGGATGCTCCGGCAGGGCCAACGAGTCATCTTCGAGCTCGACGACAGCGGTCTGGCAACTCGACTTCGCCTCGGGTCAGAGATCGACATGGGTACGCCCGGGTTCGACTGACCCACCGCCTTCGGAGAAAGAACCTTGACGCTTCTCGAAACCGGTACTGATCGGACCACCAACCGCACGCTGCTGACATGGGTAGCGGAGATCGCCGAGCTGACCCAGCCCGACGCGATCGAGTGGTGCGACGGTTCCGAGGACGAGTACCAGCGCATGTGCGGGCTCCTGCTCGACAGCGGCACGTTCCAACGGCTGAACCCCGAGCTGCGGCCCAACTCCTTCCTCGCTCGGTCCGATCCTGCCGACGTCGCGCGCGTCGAGGACCGCACGTTCATCTGCAGCGACGATCCCGACGACGCCGGCACCACCAACAACTGGCGTGATCCGGCCGAGATGCGGGCCACCCTCGGCGCCCTCTTCGCCGGCTCGATGAAGGGCCGCACCATGTACGTGGTGCCGTTCTCCATGGGCCCCCTCGGCTCCCCCATCGCCCACATCGGCATCGAGATCACCGACTCGCCCTACGTCGTGGTCAACATGCGGATCATGACCCGCATGGGCCAGCAGGTCCTCGACGTCCTCGGCGACGGCGACTTCGTGCCCTGCGTGCACTCGATCGGCGCCCCCCTGGCGGCCGGCCAGACCGACGTGCCGTGGCCGTGCAACGCCGACAACAAGTACATCGTCCACTACCCCGCCACCCGCGAGATCTGGTCGTTCGGCTCGGGCTACGGCGGCAACGCCCTCCTCGGGAAGAAGTGCTTCGCCCTTCGCATCGCCTCGACCATGGCGCGCGACGAGGGCTGGATGGCCGAGCACATGCTCATCGTCAAGGTCACCTCGCCCGAAGGCGAGGCGAAGTACGTCGCCGGGGCCTTCCCCTCGGCCTGCGGCAAGACCAACATGGCCATGCTGATCCCGACCATCCCGGGGTGGAAGGTCGAGACGATCGGCGACGACATCTGCTGGATGAAGTTCGGCGACGACGGCCGGCTCTACGCCATCAACCCGGAGGCCGGCTTCTTCGGCGTCGCTCCCGGCACGTCCGAGAAGACGAACTACAACGCCATCCGCACCCTCGACGAGAACTCCATCTTCACCAACACCGCCGAGACGCCGGAGGGCGACGTGTGGTGGGAGGACATGACCGATGAGCCGCCGGCCCGGCTCGTCGACTGGAAGGGCCAGGTCTGGACGCCGGAGTCGGAGACGCCCGCCGCTCACCCGAACGCCCGCTTCACCGCCCCCGCCGCCCAGTGCCCCTCAATCGCACCGGAGTGGGAGGACCCCAAGGGCGTGCCGATCTCGGCCATCCTCTTCGGTGGTCGCCGGGCGACCAACGTCCCGCTCGTGACCGAGTCGTTCGACTGGGGCCATGGCGTGTTCCTCGGCTCGATCATGAGCTCGGAGACCACGGCCGCCGCCGCCGGCGCGGTCGGCAACCTTCGCTTCGATCCCTTCGCCATGCTCCCGTTCTGTGGCTACAACATGGGCGACTACTTCGCCCACTGGCTCGAGATCGGTACCAAGAGCGACCCGTCGAAGCTGCCCAAGCTGTTCTGGGTCAACTGGTTCCGCAAGAGTGACGACGGGAAGTTCCTGTGGCCCGGCTTCGGCGACAACTCGCGGGTGCTCAAGTGGGTGCTCGAGCGGGTTGCGGGCACCGCCGGCTACGCCGACACCGCCATCGGCCGGGTGCCGACTGCGGAGAGCCTCGACACCACCGGGCTCGACCTCTCGGCCGAGGCCCTCGCCCAGCTGCTCTCGATCGACAACGAGCGGTGGCGCCAGGAGGTGCCCCAGATCGAGGAGCACTACGCCGCCATCGGCTCCCGCCTTCCGGGCGAGCTCCGTGACCAGCTGGCGGCCCTCGAGAAGCGCCTCTCCGCCTGATCCCCGACGTCAGGCCGTGGTGATGCGGCCGATCTCGGTGCCCACGTCGTAGGGGCCGCCGGCCTCTACGGCGATCGACAGAACCCCGGACGCCGGGGCGGCGACCTCCATCTCGACCTTGTCGGTCTCGAGCGCGTAGAGGGTCTGGCCTTCGGTCACCGACGCGCCGTCGGCGACCAGCCATTGGCTGATCGTTCCCTCGACGGTGGCCTGGCCGGCCCTCGGTATGGCGATCGATACCTCGGCCATTACTGCATCTTGCGGACGGTGTCCGCGATCGTGTCCCGGTTCGGGAACAGGGCCTGCTCGAGCCCCGCCGCGAACGGGATGGGGGCGTAGGCCGCACCCAGCCGCTCGACCGGCCCGGCGAGTTGGCCCCACAGCTCCTTCTGGACCATGGCGGCGATCTCGGCGCCAGGGCCGGCGAACTGGGTGGCGGCATGGACGACGAGGACGCGCCCGGTCTTGGCCGCGCTGGTGAGGATCGCGCCGCGATCGAGCGGCACCAGCGTGCGGAGGTCGACGACCTCCACCGAGGTGCCGTCAGCGGCCAGCGCCTCGGCCGCGGCCAACGCCTCGCCGACCTGCCAGCCCCACGTCACGATGGTCACGTCGGTGCCCTCGCGCTTCACGTCGGCCACCCCGAGCGGGATGGCGAACCACCCCGTCGGAACCGGGCCCGGCGTGTAGAAGGCCATCATCGACTCCATGTGGATGCACGGGTCGTCGTCGAGGATGCACGAGGTGAGCAGGCCCTTGGCGTCGGCGGGGGTGCTGGGCACCGCCACCTTCAGGCCGGGGATGTGCATCATCCACGCCTCGAGCGACTGGGAGTGCTGGGCCGCGAACTGACGGCCCCCACCGACGTGGGTGCGGATGGTGATCGGCACGTTGGTGCGACCACCCGACATGTAGCGAAGCTTGGCGGCGTGGTTCGCCACCTGGTCCATGCAGACGCCGAAGAAGTCCATGAGCATGATCTCGGCGACTGGCCGATAGCCGGCGAGCGAGGCGCCGATGGCGGCGCCGATGATCGCCTGCTCCGAGATCGGCGTGGCCCGCACCCGGTCAGTGCCGAAGCGGGTCGACAAGCCGAGGGTGGCCTTCATGACCCCGCCGGCCGGATCGGCGATGTCCTCGCCGAGCAGGATCACCTTGGGATCGGCGGCCATGGTCTCGTTCAGGGCCTGGTTGACGGCTCCGACGAGCGTCGTTTCCTCAGTTGCGGTCGTGACGGTCACTGGGGCACCTCCGAGACGTTGGCGAACACATCGACGAGCAGCTCGCTGTTGGGCGCCGGTGGGCTCTCCTTGCCGAAGGCGACGGCGTCCTCGATGGCCTCGGCCACCTCCTTCTCGATCACCTGCAGGGTCGGCTCGTCACTGGCGCCGTTGTCGAGCAGCCACTGGCGGAAGGCCGCGACGGTGTCGATGGCCTGGGCGGCAGCGAGCTCCTCGGCCGGGCGATAGGCCTGGGGGGCGCCGAACGTGTGCCCGAAGTGCCGGGCGGTCAGCGCTTCCACGAACGTGGGGCCGCCACCACCGCGGGCCCGCTCGACGGCTTCGACCATGACCGGGAAGAGATCGACGGGGCTGGTGCCGTTGGCGGTGACGCCCACCATGCCGTAGCCGGCCGCCCGGTCGGAGAGTCGCTGGGTCTTGGTGTAGTCGGCCTGGACGGTGTGCTCGCCCCAGCCGTTGTTCTCGCACACGAAGACCACCGGCAGGTTCCACACCGCGGCCAGGTTCATCGCCTCGTGCACCGCCCCGATGCTCGTCGCGCCGTCGCCGAAGGTGCACACCGACACCCGGCCGTCGCCGTCGAGCTGCGCCGCCAGGCCAAGACCCACCGCGATCGGCGCGCCAGCGCCAACCACGCCGGTGGTGACCATCAGCCCCGAGTTGGGGTCTGACAGGTGCATCGGGCCGCCCTTGCCCTTCGAGGTGCCGGTGGCCTTGCCCATCATCTCGGCCAGCACCTCCCGCAGCGGCGTCCCCTTTGCCACGGCGTTGTGAAATCCGCGATAGGTGATGTTGAGGTAGTCCTCGGTGCGCAAGGCCTCACCGAGGCTGGCGGCGATCGCCTCGTGCCCCCGGGTCGGGTAGTAGCTGAACGCGAACTCGCCGGCCCCCAGGCCCCGCATGATCCGGTCCTCGCCATAGCGGATGGTCGCCATGCGCCGGTAGATCGAGACCGCGGCATCTGGCGTGAGCTTCTCAGCCATGGACTTCCCCCTCGTCGTCAACGGACATGCGGACTGTACGCTCCCGCGCCGCGGCCGTGGGCAGGGCCGCGTCGGCAAGGGGGAGGCCATGACCACCATCGACGTCGCCACCAACCAGCACTTCCCGCACGTGTTCTCGCCGCTGCAGGTCGGCCCGGTCACGGTGCCCAACCGGCTGTACTACACGCCCCACGGCGCCGGGTACGTCGCGCCCGACCCGACGGCGCCGGGGTTCAACCTGCCGGCGCCGAACACGGCCGACTACTTCGCGGAGCGGGCGCGGGGCGGGATCGGCCTCATCATCCAGGGCGGGACGATCGTGCACCCGACCTCGGAGTACCCCCACCTGTGGCAGCTCTTCAGCGAGGCGTCAGCGGAGGCGTGGCGGCCGGTCGTCGAGGCGGTGCAGGCGCACGGCACCAAGATGTTCGTGCAGCTGATGCACGCCGGCAACCACGGCGACCACGAAGGGATGCACGGCGGGCCGATGTCGTCGACGTCGCTGCCGCCGGTGGAGGGCGTCATGCTGGGCGCGCCGTACACACCGCTGCTGGTGCCGGTGAAGGCGATGAGCACCGACGACATCGCCATGGTGGTCGCTGCCTTCGAGCACAACGCCCGCAACGCCAGGATCGCCGGCTACGACGGCGTCGAGCTGCACGCGAGCCACAGCTACCTGGCCGAGCAGTTCTACTCACCCTTCTACAACAAGCGCACCGACGCCTACGGCGGCAGCCTCGAGAACCGGCTTCGGTTCACCTTCGAGGTGCTGGAGGCGATGCGGCGCGGCATCGGCGACGATCGGGCCGTCGGCCTCCGCCTGATGTGCGACGAGATGCTCCCCGGGGGCTTGGGCACCGACGAGATGTGCGAGGTCGCGTCACTGATCGAGGCGAGCGGCTTGGCCGACTTCTTCGATCTCGACATCGGCACCTACCACTCGATGGACGTGATGATCGCCCCGTACCAGCTCCCGGACCACTGGGAGATGGAGGCGATCACCAAGGTGCGCAACGCCATCTCCGCCACGCCCGTCTTCGGGTGCCCCGGGCGGTTCCATGACCCGGCCAAGGCTGAGGCGTTGGTCTCGGCCGGCACCATCGACATGGTCGGCGGCACGCGCGGCTTCTTCGCCGAGCCGGAGATCGGCCGCAAGGCCCGCGAGGGCCGGGCGCACGAGATCCGGCCGTGCATCGGCCTCCAGGGCTGCTCCGGCGGTGGCGGCTGCGTCATGAACCCGACCAACGGGGTGGAGATCACCTTCGGCGTCACCAAGCTGACCCCGACCACGGCGCCGAAGCGCGTCGTCGTCGTCGGTGGCGGGCCGGCCGGCCTCGAGATGGCTCGGGTCGCGGCCATGCGGGGCCACGACGTGGTCGTCATGGAGGCTGCCGGCCGGCTCGGCGGCGCCCTCCACCTGATGAAGGTGATCCCCGGGCGCGAACAGGTCGCCGACGCCGCCGACTGGTGGGCGGGCCGTCTCGACGACCTCGGCGTGAAGGTCCACCTGGGCACCACGGCCACCGCGGAGCTGGTGCTCGGCGAGCGTCCCGACGTCGTCGTGATCGCCACTGGCGCCGCCTTCGACCCGACGGGCGCCACCGGCTTCGTCACCGATCCCATCCCCGGCTGGGACCGCGACTTCGTCTACGCCCCCGAGGTGGTCCTCACCACCGACCTCGCCCCCCACGGCACCGTGCTGGTGCTCGAAGAGGAGGTCCACGCCAGCTACCTGGCCGAGGTCCTCGCCACCCGCGGCGCCGACGTCGAGCTCCTCAGCCGCCATCCCATGGTCGGCCAGGGCCTCGTCGGCAACCAGCGGCCGCACCAGCTACGCCGATTCGCCGCCCTCGGCGTCACCCTCACCCCCAACAGCTGGGTCCGCGAGATCGGCGACCACACGGCCACCGTCTACGACGTGCTCACGGGCGACACCCGCGTCGTGACCGAGGTCGCCGCCGTGGTCCCCGTGACCCGTAGGACCTCGCGCAACGACCTCGTCGCCGCCCTCACTGGCACGGTGCCGGCGCTGCACGTGATCGGCGATGCGTCACATCCCCGGCGCATGTCCGACGCCACCCGCGACGGCCACCGCCTGGCATGGGACCTCTGAGCCACACCCCCTGTTCTCTGGCGACTCGGAGGGGCGGGAAGCCCACGAGTCGCCAAAGTACGAGCTACTCGCGAAAGGGCGCGGCGACCTCGACCAGGAACCGGTCGAGCAGGTCGTCACGCGCCGGCCCGCGTGGACCGAAGGTCTCGTCGCGGACGACGAACTCGCCGACACCGGCATCGGCGTAGCCCTGCATGAGC
This sequence comes from Acidobacteriota bacterium, assembly GCA_019510095.1. Classification (GTDB taxonomy): domain Bacteria; phylum Actinomycetota; class Acidimicrobiia; order Acidimicrobiales; family CADCSY01; genus JAEKLB01. Next base: position 27,901 of record JAEKLB010000059.1, read on the forward strand.
TCCTGGAGCTGCGCCGGCGAACCGCTCACCGCCGGGAACCGGATGGTCGGATCGGGCTCACGATCGAGGTAGACCGCCATCTGCGCCGAACGGTGGATCTCCGCCGGGTCGCGGTCAACGTCCTCGCAGTGACGGTCGAGGACAGCGCCCTTGTGCGCCAGCACCTCGGGCCCACCCCACGTGTTCCACTCGTCGGCCCACTGGGCGACGCTTCGCAGCGTCCGGCGCTCGCCACCGCCCCCGATGAGCAACGGGACACGCGACTGTGCAGGCGTCAGCGCCAAGGCGTCGTCGAGCTGATAGTGCTCGCCGCTGAAGGTGACCCGCTCCCCCGCCAGCAGACCACGGACGACCTGCGCCGCCTCGTCGAGCATGTCGAGCCGAACCGTGACATCGGGCATCGGGATGCCGTAGGCGTGGTGCTCGTTGGCCTGCCAACCGGCCCCGAGGCCGAGCACGAAGCGGCCACCGCTGATCCGGTCGACCGTGACCGCTTGGCTGGCCAGCACTCCCGGGTTCCGGTAGGTGATCGCACACACCAGCGAGCCGAGACGAACGCGGGGCACGGCCACGGCGAGGGCGGCGAGCTGGGCGAGGCACTCCGGGCGGCCCGCACTCCCGTCGAGCTCGAGGAAGTGGTCCGGCAGCCATACGCCGTCCCAACCCATGGTCTCGGCACGGGTCGCGTCAGCAACCAGCGCCTCCCACGGCCGCGAGACGCCACACCACAGGCTGAACCTCACGACCTCACCGATTCCCGACGAGGACGGCTCGGAGGCCGAGCCCCATGATGAACAGGCCGCCGCCTCCGTAGAGGAGATAGATCCGATGGCGGAGCTGCGTCCGGTACGAATAGAGGAGGGACACCGCGAAGAGGGCGACGAAGCCGTAGAACATGTGGAACTTCACCGGTGTGAGGTGGTCGATGTTCATGGCGGCGACGCCCAGGCCCACCTGGACGAACATGGCGGCCTCAGCGAAGACCGTGAACCACCACAGGGCACGGGTGCGAAGAGCCGGCCATTGGTGGGCGCCCAGCGCCCAGAGGCCAGCGGCGCCGTTGGCGATGATCACCACCCATGCCCAGGCGACGTGGAGGTCGCGGAAGGTCACCAGCTGTGGACAGGGGCGGCGAACACGGCAGCAGGTTAGGCGGGCGACAGCTCGGTGACATCGTCGACCAGAGAGGTGGCGACGGTGTGGTCGAGACGGTTGCCCGACCGGAGCTCGCGCACGGCCGGCACCGGGTCGGCGTCGGCGAAGAGGCGCTCGTCGGCGAAGTCGGTCGGGCGGCCGGTGGGATCGGTCACCCACCACGACGCCTCGAGGGCGATGCCGTTCGGATCGGTGAAGTAGATCGACCGCATCACCCCGTGGTCGATGACGTCCGTGACCTCACAGCCATGCTCCTTCAAACGGGCCTGGAGCCGATGAAGGGCGTCCTCGTCGGCCAGGTCGAGCGAGAGGTGATCGAACTGCGACGCCTGGCGGTACGGGATGCCGGCCGGCTTGGCGAACCGGTCGAGCGGCTGGTCGCGGTATTCGAAGAAGGCGACCGTGTCGCCCGGCCCCACCTCGAAGAAGTAGTGCCGGAACGCCGGCGTGCCGATGGTTGTCACCAGACGGGCGTCGAGCACGCCGTGCCAGAAGCGGACCGTGGCGTCCATGTCGGCGGTGACCAGGGCGAGGTGGTTGAGCCCCCGCCACCGAACGGTGTCGTCTGCCATGACCAGAGGCTATTGCGGTGACGGCAGCAACGATCGCTCGAAGTCGCCCGTGCGCGGCGGCGCGCCTCGGCGTACGTACCACTCCTGCCCGAAGGCAGCGAGGAACTGCTCCTCGGGCATGGTGAAGAACCAGGAATCGTCGGGGATCTGGCTGGCGTGGGCGCGCATGGCGGCCCGCTTGCGATCCATCACGTCGACGACATCGACGGCAGTGGTGATGTCGGCCTCAGGTGTGCCCATGGTGTCGGCGAAGTCGGCGTCGTCGGTTGGGACATCGGCGGCTGCCTCCGGCGCCGCGTCACGGAACCGTCGGAAGCTGTCGCGGTTCATCGTGGCCTCGAAGACCCTCGCGGTCCCGGCTAGCTCCGCGGCCCGGACCCCGACCCGGTGCACCTGGATGTGATCCGGATGGCCGTAGCCACCGTGGTCGTCGTAGGTCACGAGCACCTCGGCGTGCTCCCGCTCGAGGACGGCAGCCAGTCGCCCGGCCGCCTCCTCGACGTCGGCCTGCCAGAACGCATCGGCATCGCCGTTCGAGGGCTCGCCCATCATCCCCGAGTCGCGATACCCGAGGAAGTCGACTCGGGCGACGCCCAGGATGGCGGCGGCCGCCTCGGTCTCGACCACGCGGCGCTGGGTGAGCGTCTCGCCCTCGCCGAGGAACCCGTCGGCGACCTCGCCGAGCTCACCTCGGGTCGCCAGCACCAGCACCACCCGATGACCGTCGTCGGACAGCCGGGCCATGGTGCCGCCGGTGGCGATCGACTCGTCATCGGGATGGGCGTGGAAGAACACGACGGTTGTCACGACGCATCACAGTACGGTCGCGACCACCCCGTCGAAACCGTCTGACCGCTCGACGTGGGGTTTTGAGCGGCCCTCCACACGGGTACCGGTGGTGCACAGCAGCATCCATCAACCCGGAGGCACACCATGGGTATTGGGATCAGCATCTTCCTTCTGGCAGCCGGTGCGATCCTCACCTTCGCCGTCAACGTCACCACCAATGGCGTGAACCTCGACACCGTTGGTGTCGTTCTGATGGTCGTCGGCGCTATCGGCTTGCTCATGTCGATGCTCTTCTGGAGCAGCTTTGCTCCGTGGGGTGGGCACAGCGACACCGTCATCGAGGACCGTCGCTACTGACCACATCGTCAGCGCCCCTTTCTGCCCCACAGGCGGCGCACCTGACACGGAGGGCCGGGACTCAGTCCCGGCCCTCCGTCGCGCGTGCGTGCAACACGGCGGCCAGGCGGGCCAGCGCCCGTGGCGTCCGGGCGCCCCACCAGAAGAGGTCCTGCCCGTCGACGAACACCACGGGCGCGACGTGCTCGAGCTCGGCCTGGTGACGCTGACCGAACGGATAGGGCTCGCTCGGTGCGACGACCAGGTCGGGCCGCCGCGCGGCCGCGTCGTCGAGGGTCGTCTCGGGGAAGACCGCGTCGGCGTCGGCGTAGGCCGACGCGATCCCCAGCCGCTCGAGCATCGCTGCGCCATAGGTGCCACTGGCGATGGTCATCCACGGCCGCCGCCAGATCGGCACGAACGCCCGCCTGGTGATGGGCAACGCCGGCGGCAGCACCGGTTCGGAGGGCAGGTCGACCCGGTCCAGGCGTTGCGCCAACCGACGGAGCTCTTCCGCCACGTCCTCCAGCCGCTCGATCTGGCCGACGATGTGCAGGGGAACACCGCGCTCGGCGAGGGCGTCAGCGTCCTCCCGGCGGTTCTCCTCCACGTTGACGACCACGACATCGGGCGCGAGCGCGGCGATGGCGTCGACGTCCGGGTCCTTGGTGCCACCGACCGCACGCAGGCTCGGCTGCTCGCAGAACCGAGTGACCGCGATCGGCGTGATTCCCCAGTCCAGAAGGGTCTCGGTGACCGACGGCACCAGGCTGACGACACGCACCTTCAGAGCTGGTCGAGCAGCTTGGCCTTCTTGGCCTGGAACTCCGCCTCGGTGATCACGCCCCGGCGTCGCAGGTCGTCGAGGCGGTCGAGCTGCGCGATCGGATCCGGCCCGGGGACGCCACCGAAGCGACGCTGCTGATCGGCCTCGATCTGCGCGTAGACCTGGTTCTGCACCCGCGCTGGTCGGGGGATGTTGGAGAAGGCCTCGTCGCCGTGCTCGCCGCCCGACTCGATCACCAGGTCGCCGGCGCCGACCAACCGCTCGAAGATGCTCTGGTGCGAGAAGATGGTGTTGACGCGGTCGAGCGGGATCTCGATCCCGTGCTTGGCGACCACCCCACTCCGGTAGACGATCCGGTCAGTCGTGACGACGAAGTTGGTGGTCGCCCAGCGGGTGTAGCGACCGGCGAACCAGAGCAGGGCGGCCAGCACGACGCCGGCTGCGGCCAGCACCGCCCAGTCGCCGACAGCACGCACGGCGATCAGGGCGAGCAGCGCGAGCACCAGGAGCGAGGCCGGCCCGGCGAAGAACCACCAATGGGGCCGGAGGTCGACGACGACCTCCTCGCCTTCGTTCAGCAGCTTCGCGGGGAAGGCCACGGCCTGAAGCTAGCGATAGACGCGCCGGCGGAACACCCGGTCGTCAGCAACAACCCTGTCGAGGAACAGCAGCCCGTCGAGGTGGTCGAGCTCGTGCTGCGCGGCGCGTGCCTCGAAGGCGTCCAGCTCCAACGTGCGCTCCTCGCCGTCGAGATCCAGGCCACGCACGACGAGCCGGGTCGCCCGGGCGACGTCACCAGTGAGGTCCGGCACGCTCATGCACCCCTCCCGCCCGACATCCCGGTGCTCGGCCTCGAGCACCACCGGATCGAACAGCACGAGCTCGCCGTGGCAGGAACGAGCCTTCGGGTGCCCGCTGACGTCGATGCAGAACGCTCGCAACGACACGCCGATCTGGGGCGCGGCGACGCCCACCGAGTGACCCGAGCCCCGCATGGTGTCGACCAGGTCCCGGCCGAGATGCCGGGCCCGCTCGTCGATCTCACCCACCGGCGCGCACGGCGTCGCCAGCACCGGATGCGGCAGATGGAGGACGGGCCTGATCAAGGTCCGTCGGCGGACGGTGCGGTCACAGGACGTCGGCGTCGTCGGCCCGCAGGTGAGCTTCGACACCCATGTCGGCCGCCAGCGCCGCCAGCTCGATGCGCAGCCGGTCGACGTCGGCGTCCGTCGGCAGATCGAGCTCCAGCAGCAAGACGTAGGAGTGGTCGGGGCCGGCGCCGACCACACGGGTGCTGAGGTCGACGATGTTGGCGCCGTGGTCGGCGAGCAGCTGGGCCACGTGGTGCACGATGCCCGGCTTGTCGGCGCCGTAGAGCGAGAGGGCCCAGCTGGTTGCGCCGGCCTCGTCGTCGGTGTCGACCTCGGCGATGGGCCGCACGGCCACGGTCAGGCCCAGGACGCCGACCTCGGCGACCAAGGCCGCCTCCAGGACCTCGGCGGTCTCGGCCGTCGGCACGTCGACGATCAGCATCATGGCGAAGTGACCCCCGAGGTTCGTCATGGCCGTGTCCTCGAGGTTGCCGCCGTGGCGCATCAGCACCCCGGTGACGGCCGCCACGATGCCGGGCCGGTCGGCCCCCAGCGCGGTGACGGCGACATGGGGCACAGGCCGAAGCTACTTGCGACCATCCGCGTTCCTGTCACACCCCCGTCGTACGTTCGTTCGTCGTGGAGGGCGTGCTCGATGGGTTGACCGACGCACAGGCGGAGGCCGTCACCAGCACAGGCGCGCCCCTGGTGATCCTCGCTGGGGCCGGATCGGGCAAGACCCGGGTCCTGACCCGCCGCATCGCCTACCGGGTCGCCGAGGGCAGCGCCGACGCCCGCCACGTGCTGGCCCTCACCTTCACCCGCAAGGCGGCCGGTGAGCTCCGCGGCCGCCTCGGCGCGCTCGGTGTGCGCGAGGGCGTCGCCGCCGGCACCTTCCACGCCATCGCCTACGCCCAGCTGCGCCAGCGGTGGGCCGATGCCGGCCAGGCGCCACCGACCCTGCTCGAGCGCAAGGTCGGCTTCCTCGCCCGTCTCCTCGGCCCCCGCGGGCGCCGCGACGCCACCGTCCAGCCGGTCGACCTGGTCGCCGAGATCGAATGGGCAAAGGCCCGCCTGGTCAGCCCGGCATCGTATGAGGCAGCGGTCGCGGCCGCTGGCCGGAAGCCGCCGATCTCGGCATCGGCCATGGCGGCGCTGTACGGGCGGTACGAGGACGAGAAGCGGCGGCGCGGCGTGGTCGACTTCGACGACCTCCTCCTGCGGTGCATCGACTCGCTGGTGGCCGACCCTGCGTTCGCGGCAGCGCAGCGCTGGCGGTTCCGCCACCTGTTCGTCGACGAGTTCCAGGACGTCAACCCGGCCCAGGCGGCGTTGCTCGGCGCGTGGCGGGGCGACAACGCCGACCTGTGCGTGGTCGGCGACCCGAACCAGGCCATCTACGCCTGGAACGGCGCCGATCCGTCCCACCTCGTCGAGTTCGCCCGCCGGGAGCCCGGTGCCACCGTCGTGCGACTCGACGACAACTTCCGGTCGAGCCCGCAGATCCTGGCGGTGGCGGCCGGCGTCCTGGCCGGTGGCGGCGTGCGCACCGACCACCGACCGCACCGCCCCGACGGGCCGGTGCCGTCGATCCGCAACTACGGCTCCGACCGCGACGAGGCCCAGGGCATCGCCCGGGCCGTTCGCGGCAAGCGCCGCCCCGGCAGCGCGTGGTCGCGGATCGCGGTCCTGGTCCGCACCAATGCCCAGGCGGTGCTGCTCGAAGAGGCATTCCGCGCTGCCGGCATCCCATTCCGGGTCCGGGGCGGGGCGACCTTCCTGAAGCAGCCCGAGGTGCAGTCCGCCCTCGGCGAGATGGCCAGCACGCGCGGCGGCCTGGGCGCCGGCCTCGCCGATCTGGCGAGCGAGATCGCCGAGCTCGGTGACGACGGTCCCGCTGCCGACCGGCGTGCGGTGCTGGCCGAGCTGGTGCGCCTCGGCCACGAGTACCTCACGCTCGATCCCTCGGCCGGGGTCGACGGGTTCACGGCCTGGCTCAGCGCGACAGTCGGGGGCGATGCCGGCGACAGCGGCGCCGACGCCGTGGAGATCGCCACCTTCCACGCCGCCAAGGGCCTCGAGTGGCCGGTGGTGTTCCTGGCCGGGCTCGAGCGGGGCCTGGTGCCGATCAGCCGGGCCAAGGGCGACGATGCCCTCGACGAGGAGCGGCGGTTGCTCTACGTCGCCGTCACCCGGGCCGAAGAGGAGCTGCACTGCTCGTGGGCCAAGGAGCGCACCTACGGCGAGCGCCGGCTGCCGCGCCAACCATCGCCCTGGCTCGACGACATCGAAGCGGCCCGGTCGGCCATCGCCGCTGGCGGATCGTTGCGCGACCAGCTCGACCGCATCCAGGAGGAGCGTCGCCGCCTGCGGGCGACCGATGGTCGCGGCAGCCGCCGCCCAGGCATCACCATCGGCGCCGACGCCGATCCGAACGTGCTGGCCGCCCTCAAGGCATGGCGCAGCGCCGCGGCCCGAGCTGCCGGCGTGCCGGCCTACGTGATCTTCCACGACACCACCCTCGCCGCAGTGGCCGAGGCTCGGCCCAGCACCCGCGTCGCGCTGCTCGCCCTCCCCGGTCTCGGTCCGGTGAAGGCGGAGCGCTACGGCGCCGACCTCCTCAGGGTCGTCGCCGAGCACCTCGCCTCCTGAATCCCCTGGTCATCGCCCCTGTTCGGCCGAGACATCGGTCACATCGGACCGGAAACGGCATCATCCCACTGCGCTGCGGGAAGGGCTGGTGCAACCGAGGAGGTGCCCATGGCACTCGACCTGACCGATCACCGGATCCGCGTGCTGCTGTGCGACGACGACGAGTCGGAGCTGCGGTCGATCGAGATGACCATCCGGCTCTCCAACCGGACCATCGAGCTGGTCGGCACGGCCACCTCGGCGACCGAGCTGCTGGCGCTGGCCAAGGACAAGGACAGCTACGACGTGGCCATCGTCGACCTCAACATGCCTCGCATCGACGGCCTCGAAGCGGCCCGGCGCTTGAAGGAGCAGTGTCCCGATCGCAAGGTCGTGATCCTGACCGCCCATGACGATCGCCGTGACGAGGTCGAGCGCAGCCCCGACGTCGACCTCTTCATCGACAAGATCGAGGTCGAGACGATCGATCACCGCCTGATGGAGCTGATGGGTCTGGCCGAGGCGAAGCGGGCCAAGGGCGGCTTCTTCAGCCGGCTCATCGCCCACTGAAGTCGGCGAACTGGGGGGCGTGGTCGGACGGCTTCGTGCCCTTGCGCGCGGTTCGGTCGATGAGGACGTACTCGAGCCGGTCGGCCAGCGACGCACTGGCCAGCATCAGATCGATGCGCATGCCCCAGTGCTTGTGGAAGGCCCCCGCCTGGTAGTCCCACCACGTGTAGAGGCCGGGCTCGTCGTGCTGGGCTCGCAGGACGTCGTGGAGGCCCCACGCCTCGAGATCGGCGACGGCGGCCCGCTCTGGCTCGCTCACGTGCGTGCCACCGTGACAGGCGGACGGATCCCAGACGTCGCGGTCGTCGGGCGCCACGTTGAAGTCACCACAGACCATGACGTCGGCGTCGGGACGAGCGACGAGATCGACGTGACGGCGGAGCCGGGCGAGCCACCGAAGCTTGTGGTCGTACTGCTCATGGCCGACCACCCGCCCGTTGGGGACGTAGACGGTTGCCACCCGCACGCCGGCACACGTGGCCGTGAGCAGGCGAGCCTCGCGGTCGGGCTCGTCACCGTCGGCGAAGCCGTCGACGACGTCGTCGATGCCGACCTTCGACGCGATGGCGACGCCGTTCCACCTGCCTTCGCTGTGGTGGACGACCTCGTAGCCCAGGGACGCGAACGACATCGACGGGAACGCGTCTGCGCCGACCTTCGTCTCCTGCAGGCAGAGCACGTCGGGCTTGGCATAGTCGATCCACTCCTCGACCTTCGGCAGGCGAGCCTTCAGGGAGTTGACGTTCCACGTCGCGATGCGCATGTCGGTCATCAGAGGAGCGGCATGACCTCGGCAGCAACCAACGACAGGTGGTCGTGGTCATGGAGGTCGAGGGTCTGGAGGTACACGCGAGTGGCGCCGGCCTCCGCGTAGCGGCCGATCTTGTCGACGACCTCCGCGGGCGTGCCGGCCAGGCCGTTCTTCCGGAGCTCCTCCGGGCTCCTGCCGATGGCCGCTGCCCGCGCGGCCACCTGATCCTCTCCGCTGCCGCAGCACAGCACCAACGCAACAGAGAGGACCATCGACGCCGGATCGCGATCGGCTGCCTCGCATGCCTCGCGCACCCGCCGGCACTGGGCGCTGAAGCGCTCGAGCGAGAGGAAGCTGGCGTTGTACTCGTCGGCGAAGCGGGCGGCCAGCCGGGGCGTGCGCACCGGGCCGGAGCCACCGACGATCACCGGTGGGCGAGGCCGCTGGTGGGGCTTCGGCAGGGCGGGACTGTCGACGAGTGCGTAGTGGTCGCCCTCGAAGGAGAACGACGAGCCGTCGGCTGCCTCCCACAAGCCGGTGATGATCGCCAGCTGCTCCTCGAGCCGAGCGAACCGCTCCGACTGTGGCGGGAACGGAATGCCATACGCCCGATGCTCGCTCTCGTACCAGCCGGTGCCCAGGCCCAGCTCGACCCGGCCGCCGCTCATGGCGTCGACCTGGGCCACCGAGATGGCGAGCACGCCTGGGAGGCGGAAGGTGGCAGCGCTGACCATCGTGCCCAGCCGGATCCGCTCGGTCTCGCGGGCGAGGCCGGCGAGGGTGATCCACGAATCGGTTGGGCCAGGCAACCCGCTGCCCTCGCCCATCTTCAGGTAGTGGTCGGACCGGAAGAAGGCGTCGTACCCGAGCGCCTCGGCGTGACGAGCCAGCGACAGCTGATCGTCATAGGAAGCGCCCTGCTGCGGTTCGACGAAGATGCGAAGGTCCACCCCGAGAGTCTGGGGCAAAACCGCCGGGCAAAACGACGAACGGGCGGAGCGACTGTCGTCGCCCCGCCCGTCGAGTCGTGAGCTAGCGCCGGCGAGCGGGAGCCTTGCGGGCTGCCGTCTTACGAGCGGGAGCCTTCCGCGCTGCCGTCTTGCGTGCCGGAGCCTTGCGGGCTGCCGTCTTACGTGCCGGAGCCTTCTTGGCCGCGGCCTTCTTGCGAGCCGGAGCCTTCTTCGCCGCGGCCTTCTTACGAGCCGGAGCCTTCTTGGCCGCGGCCTTCTTACGAGCCGGAGCCTTCTTCGCCGCGGCCTTCTTACGAGCCGGAGCCTTCTTCGCCGCGGCCTTCTTACGGGCCGGAGCCTTCTTGGCAGCGGCCTTCTTACGAGCCGGCGCCTTCCGGGCAGTTGCCTTCTTGGCCGTAGCCTTCTTGGCCGGAGCCTTCTTCGCCGCGGCCTTCTTACGGGCCGGAGCCTTGCGGGCAGTTGCCTTCTTGGCCGGGGCCTTCTTGGCCGCGGCCTTCCTCGTGGGTGCCAGTGTGGCCTCGCTTTCGGGCTGTTCCGCCCCGGCCGCAACCGGGGCCTGATCCGCGTCGGTAGTGGCGCCACGCGGCGCCGCCGTCACGGTCTTGCTGGCCCTCGAGCGCCGCCGGCTCGAGGTCCGCTTCGTCGCCTCCGGCACCGCGCCGCTGTCGACCCCGGGAAGCCCGAGGTCGATGCCGCGGCGGGCGGCGTGGATGGCAGCAACGAAGAACTCACGGGACTCCCCGCGCGTCAACATCTCGCGCGCGCTGCGGGGAGGAGGCTCGCTCAGGAGCCGCAGGGGGGCGTAGCAACGGACGCCCGCGACATCGACGTAGGCACCATGGCTGGAGAACTCGGTCACCGTGCCGGTGACCACGCTCCCGGGCTGATGCTCGGCCACGAACTCGATGAAGGGCAGCGGTGCGTTGACGGCCTCGCCGGCGCCGCCGCCGCTCGGGGTCCTGTCGGCGCGGGAGGTGCCCGGGGCATCGACGGCGTCCAGGGAGTCCACGGCGTCGACTGCCTCGACTGCCGCGGCGGCAG
>JAEKLB010000171.1 GCA_019510095.1 Acidobacteriota bacterium
AACGGTATATAACGAAGTGACGCGTTGCACGCCCCAACCAGGGCTTCCACGCCCAGACAGATACGAAGCTGAAACATCTCGTCACTTGCCAGAAACAAGGCAGGGATTAGGGTTCATCCCAATGAGAAATCTGCTCTTCGAGCGGTTCCCTCGATTCGTGCACCAGAAAGGTCACCACAGTGAAACTCTCCACCACTAGTCGGCGCGTCGCCGCCGGCATCGCCGGAGCGGCAGCCATCGCGCTGCTCGTCGCCGGTTGTGCCACCGCGACGCCGTCGACGGGCAACACCTCACCGGCCAAGGCCAACCCCGCCGCCGCAGCCTGCGGATCAGGCGACGACTCGTCGTCGACGTTCGCCCTCGGCTCGTTCCTGCCGCTCACCGGTTCGCTCTCGTTCCTCGCCCCGCCGGCCGTCGCCGGCGTCGGTGCGGCCCTGTCGGACATCAACGCCGCGGGCGGCGTCAATGGCAAGAAGGCCTGCATCATCTCGCAGGACTCCAGCGATGGAGACCACAAGGCGACCGGTGACTCGAACATCAAGGCCCTCATCCAGGCGAAGCCCTCGGCCATCGTCGGACCGGAGTCCTCGAGCGTCACGCACAACATCCTCCCGGTGACGCAGCCGACCGGCACCATCGTCTTCTCGCCTGCGGCGACCGACGACGCGCTGGCCGGCGAGGCGCACTTCTTCCGCAACGTGGCTCCGAACGCCGCTGAGGGCGACGCCCTCGCCAAGCAGATCCTCACGGATGTGCCCGGCGCGAAGGTCGGCATCCTCGTGTTCAACGACGCCTACGGCATCAACCTCCGTGACACCCTCGCCTCCAGCCTGAAGGCCGGCGGCGGTTCGGTCGTCTACGGTGGGGCCGGCCAGGAGTTCCCGTCGACCGAGACCTCGTTCGGCACGATCGTGAACAACGTTCTGGCCGCACAGCCGGACGTCATCGCGATCATCGCCTTCGAGCAGACCAACCAGATCCTGCCGGCGCTCGGCTCGGCCGGCTTCGCCGGTTCGAAGCTGTACTTCGTCGACGGCAACCTGAGCGACTACTCGAAGACGGCCGGAGTTCCCGACCTGACGGGCGCCAAGGGCACCCAGCAGGGCGTCGACGCCGACAAGAACTTCAAGGCAGAGCTCAACGCCTGGTACAAGGCGAACGACGGCAAGGGCAAGGACCTGGGCGGCATCTACAACTACGGCCCCGAGTCGTACGACGCCACGATCACCCTGGCGCTGGCGGCCGACCTGGCGAAGAAGAACGACTCGGCATCGATCGAGCCGTTCATCCTCCCGGTGACGGGCACGACGGGTGGCAAGGTCTGCAAGAGCTACGCCGACTGCCTGAAGCTCATCTCGGGCGGCGCAACGGACATCTGGTACCAGGGTCCGTCGTCCATCGGCCCGCTGAACGACCAGCACAACCCGTCGACGGCCTACGTCGGCATCTACGAGGCGTCGGGTAAGAACACCGCCGCCAAGTTCCTCACCGGAGTCAAGGCGACGATCAGCAAGTAGTCTTCGCTGAACCAGATGGGTGCCGGCCGTTCAGGCCGGCACCCATCTCATCCCGGAAGGTCCCCCATGCTCCATGCCACCCGCCGATGGCGTCGCGTCGTGGCCGCCGCAACGGTCATCGTCGTGGCAGGCCTGCTCGGCCTCATCGCTTCCG
>JAEKLB010000154.1 GCA_019510095.1 Acidobacteriota bacterium
CGGCGAGCCTGGTGAGATCTGTCTGAACGGTGCCGCCGCCCGGCTGGTGCAGCAGGGCGACCGGGTCATCATCGTGACCTACGCCGACTACGAGTCGGCCGAGCTGGCCGAGTTCACGCCGACCGTCGTCCATGTCGACACGGCCAACCGGCCGATCGATCCTGCCCTGGTGCCGGTGTCCCGCCGGTACGTGGAGTTCGAGGCAGTCTGAGAGCAGCCGAGCACCAGCTCGACCTCCTCGTCCTCGGTAGCGGGGTCGGGGGCCTCTCCGCCGCCGTTCGGGCGGCCGCTCGTCCCGGCCTCCGCGTCGGGGTGCTCACCAAGGCCGAGCTCCACCAGTCGGCCACCCGCTGGGCCCAGGGGGGCATCGCCGCCGTCCTCTCCACGGACGACGACAGCACCGACCTCCATCTGGCCGACACCCTCGCGGCGGGCGTCGGCCTGTGCGACGTCGACGCCGTCCGGGTGCTGGTCGACGAGGGACCGGCCCGGGTGCATGAGCTGATCGCCATGGGCGCGGTGTTCGACACCGACCCCGAGGGTCACCTGCAGCTGGCCCGGGAGGGGGGCCACTCGATGCCCCGGGTCGTGCACGCCGGGGGCGCCGCGACCGGCGCCGAGATCGAGCGGGCGCTGGTGGAGGCGGTGCGGGCCACCGCCGCAGTCGTGCTCGAGAACTGGTTCGCCGTCGACCTGCTGGTCGAGGGCGGTCGCTGCCGGGGTGTCGTCGCCCTCGACCCGACCGGTGTGGCCCACGAGGTTCGCGCCACCCACACGCTGCTCGCCACCGGCGGTGCCGGCCAGCTGTACGCCATCACGACCAACCCGGCCCAGGCCACGGGCGACGGGATCGCCATGGCGCTGCGCGCCGGGTTGCCAGTGGCCGACGTGGAGTTCATGCAGTTCCATCCGACCGCCCTCCACCATCCGGCCATGCCCCGCCCGCTGCTGTCGGAGGCGCTGCGTGGTCACGGCGCAGTGGTGCGTGACCGGCACGGCGACCGCTTCGTCGACGAGCTCCTGCCCCGGGACCAGGTCAGCCGGGCCATGACGACCAGGATGTTGGACCAAGGCGTCGACCATCTCTGGCTCGACGCCACCGGCCTCGACCACTTCGGCGACCGGTTCCCGACGATCGCCGCCGCGCTCCGGGAGGTCGGTCTCGATCCGGCTTCCGATTGGCTGCCGATCGCGCCGGCGGCCCACTACCTCTCCGGCGGGGTGGTCACCGATCTCGACGGTGCCAGTGGCATGCCCGGCCTGTGGGCCTGCGGTGAGGTGGCGTGCAACGGGGTGCACGGCGCCAACCGCCTGGCCTCGAACTCGTTGCTCGACGGCATGGTCTTCGCGCCCCGGGTCGTCGATGCCATCGTCGCCGGCCACGAAGGCCCCCGTGCCACCGGTGCCATGCGGGTGGTCCTGGGTGGCGCTGACATCGCCGGCGTCGCCGTGTCGACTCCTCCGCCGCCGGCCGTCGAGGTCGGCCCCGCCGACAAGCTGCGGGCCGAGCTCCAGCAGGTCATGACCCGGGGCGCCGGCGTGGTTCGGACCGAGGCGACGCTCGCCGAATCACTCGACGGCCTGGCGATCTCGGCCGACCGCAGCGCCGACGGCGCCGAGCTGGTCAACCTCGCCACCGTCGCCGGTGCCCTCATCACCTCGGCCCAGGCCCGTGTGGAGAGCCGCGGCAACCACTGGCGGGCCGATCACCCCGAAGTCGACCCGGGACTGCGCGTCAGGCTGGTACACAACCTGCCGTGACCGGCCTCGACCCACCGCTGAGCGCCGTTCGCGACGCCGTGGCGCGCGCCCTGGCGGAGGACCTCGAGCCCCTCGGCGACATCACCTCGTCGCTGCTGCCACCCGATCGCCGGGCCACTGCCGCCTTCGTCTCGCGGGCTGCGGGCGCCGTGGCCGGGCGGGCCTGCGTTGTCGAGACGTTCGCCCAGGTCGACCCGTCGGTGACGGTCGACTGGAAGCTCGCCGACGGCTCGGTCGTCGGTCCCGGCGACGAGCTCGGGCGGGTCGAGGGCCCGTTGGCCTCGCTGCTCACGGCCGAGCGCACGGCGCTCAACTTCCTGTGCCACCTCTCCGGGATCGCCTCGCTGACCCGCCGGTTCGTCGACGTCGCGGTTGGGCGCTGCGCGATCTGGGACACCCGCAAGACCACCCCGGGGCTGCGGGCGTTGGAGAAGGCGGCGGTGCGGTCGGGAGGGGGCCGGAACCACCGGGGGAACCTGAGCGAGTGGGTGCTGCTCAAGGACAACCACCTCACCGGGGTGACGATCGCCGAGGCGGTCGAGCGGGCTCGAGCGGCCTGGCCGGGCCGCACCGTCCAACTCGAGGCCGACCACATCGACCAGCTCCGGCAGGCCATGGCCGCCGGCGCCGACATCGTGTTGCTCGACAACATGACCGTCGACGAGGTCGTGGCCTGCGTCGAGCTGCGGGGCGCGTCGACCCGGCCCCTGCTCGAGGTCTCCGGCGGCGTCACCCTGGCCAACGTGGGCGACTACGCGGGCACCGGCATCGACCTCATCTCCACCAGCGCCATCACCCAGTCGGCGCCCGCCCTCGACATCGGCCTGGACGTCACGTGAGGGAGCTCGTCGAGCGAACCATCAGCACAGCGCCCCATCAGGGTGGCGCCCGAAGGGCGCGGTCCTGATGCTGCTCGCCGTCGACACCGGCAACACCGAGACCGTGATCGGCCTCTTCGATGGGGCCACGCTGCTCGACCACTGGCGCGTCTCGACGAATGCCGAGCGCACCTCCGACGAGATGGCGCTGCTGATCCAGGAGTTCCTGGCCTTCCACGGTTTCAGCTTCGACACCGACGTCGCCGGCCTCGCGGTGTGCTCGGGCGTGCCCCGGGTCACCGCCGCCCTCCGGGACATGAGCGAGCGGTACTTCGGGTTTCCCGCCCTGGTGCTCGAGGCCGGTATCCGCACCGGGATGCCGATCCTCTACGAGAACCCGAAGGACGTGGCACCCGACCGGATCGCCAATGCGGTGGGCGCCCTCGACGTCTTCGATCCGCCGCTGGTGATCGTCGACTTCTCGAGCACGGCGACGATCTTCGATGCCATTACCGGCAAGGGCGAGTACCTCGGCGGCGTGATCGTGCCCGGCATCGAGATCGGGCTCGATGCCATGGTCGGTCGGGCGGCGATGCTGCGCGACGTCGAGCTGCTCGAGCCCCGTTCCGTCATCGGGCGCAACTCCCAGGAGGCCATTCAGTCGGGCGTGGTGCATGGCATGGGCGCGCTGATCGACGGCGTGGTCGACCGCATGGCCGTCGAGCTCGGCTCGTCGACGGTGGTGGCCACCGGGCGGCTGGCCGACCTGATGGAGCCGTTCTGCGAGCGCATCGAGCACGTCGACCCGTGGTTGACCCTTCGGGGGCTCCGCCTCATCTTCGAGAAGAACAGGACCTGAGCTCGGCATGGCCCAGTCACAGCCCTATCGCTACGAGCCGACCGCGACGGCGGGCGGCCTCCAGGCCGAGCACGGTGGCCTCGAGCCCGGGACCGAGACGGGCGAGCGGGTCACCGTCGCCGGGCGGCTCATGCTGCGGCGGGTGCAGGGCAAGCTCGCCTTCGGCACCCTCCAGGACTCGACCGGCCGGATCCAGCTCTTCGCCCGGGCGGCCGAGACGCCCGAGTTCGACGCCTTCTGTGCCCTGTCGCTCGGCGACTGGATCGGGGTCACCGGTCAGGTCATGACCACCAAGCGGGGTGAGCTCTCCGTCGCCGTCGAGGCGTGGTGCCTGCTGGCCGAGACCCGCCGCCAGTTCCCCGACAAGTGGCACGGCATCACCGACACCGACACGCGGTTCCGCCAGCGCTACGTCGATCTCTGGGTGTCGGACGACGAGGCGGCGGCCCTGCGGGCCAGGAGCCGCATCATCAGCCTGATTCGGCGGTGGCTCGAGGACCGCGACTTCGTCGAGGTGGAGACGCCGACCTTCCACCCGATCCCGGGGGGGGCGACGGCCAAGCCGTTCGTGACCCACCACAACGCCCTCGACATGGACCTGTTCCTGCGCATCGCGCCGGAGCTCTACCTCAAGCGTCTGGTGGTCGGCGGCTTCGAGCGGGTCTTCGAGATCGGCCGGGTGTACCGCAACGAGGGGCTGTCGCCCCGCCACAACCCCGAGTTCACCATGCTCGAGCTGTACCAGGCGTATGCCGACTACACCGACATGATGTCGATCACCGAGGAGCTGGTGGCCCACCTGGCCCAGGAGATCCGGGGCACGACCGTCTTCGAGTACGAGGGCCGCACGCTCGATCTCAGCGTGCCGTGGCGGCGGGCGTCGATGAGCGACCTCATCGAGGAGCACGCCGGCGTGCGTGTCGATCTGGGCACGCCGATCGACGAGCTCCGCCGGATCTGCGAGGCGCACGGTGTCCACATCGAGTCCGGCTGGGGCCCGGGCAAGCTCGTGCTCGAGCTCTACGAGAAGACCACGGAGTCGAACCTCTGGGGCCCGGTGTTCGTCACCGACTACCCCAAGGAGGTCTCGCCCCTCGCGCGCGACCATCGCGAGCTCCCCGGCATGGTCGAGCGGTTCGAGCCGATCGTCGCCGGCCGGGAGCTGGGCAACGCCTTCACCGAGCTCACCGACCCCGACGAGCAACGGGCCCGGATGGAGGCCCAGGCGGCGCAGAAGGCGGCCGGCGACGACGAGGCCATGGTCGTCGACGACGACTACCTCCGCGCCCTCGAGTACGGGCTCCCGCCCACCGGCGGCCTCGGGATCGGCATCGACCGGCTGGTCATGCTGCTCACCGGGGTCAGCACGATCCGTGACGTGATCCTCTTCCCGACCCTCCGTCCCGAGCAGTAGGCCCGGCGGGGGACCTACTGTTCCCGGCCATGGTCGATGCACCTCCCCAGCCCCTGGCCGCCCGCTTCGTCGGGTCCTCCGTCATCCGCAAGGAGGACCGTCGCCTGGTCACCGGGCACGGTCGCTACGTCGATGACGTGACCCTGCGCGATCAGCTCCACCTGGCGTTCCGCCGGAGCGACGTGGCCAAGGGGAAGATCACGCGACTCGACGTCTCGGCGGCCGAGGCGCTGCCGGGTGTGGTGGCGGTGTTCACCGGCGAGACCATGAACCCGCATCACGGCGAGGCCTGGCACGGGATGCTGGGCGAGGGCCTGGCCACCCCGCCGCCGTTGGCGATGGGCAGCGTCAAGCACGTCGGCGACCCGGTGGCCTGCGTGGTCGCCGAGAGCCGGTACATCGCCGAGGACGCCTGCGACCTCATCGAGATCGACTACGACGTCGAGACGCCGGCCGTCGACTACCGCACGGCGGCGGCCGACACCGAGCACATCGTGCACGGGGACTGGGGCCTGAAGTCCAACGCCATGGTCGACGTGCCCTTCACGCCGATGTCGGCCGACCTCGAGGAGGCGTTCGCCAACGCCGCCCACGTCGTCGAGCTCGAGGTCGATCAGAACCGCTACATCTGCGTCCCGATGGAGGCGCGCGGTGTCAACGCGTCCTGGGACGCCGGCAACAGCGAGCTTCACCTCACGCTCTCGGGCCAGTCGACCCACAGCTCACGTGACTACTACTCCCGGTATCTGGCGGTCCCCGAGTCGAGCATCACCGTCGAGATGCGCGACGTCGGTGGTGGCTTCGGCCAGAAGATGTTCGTGTTCCGCGAGGAGAACGCCACC
>JAEKLB010000060.1 GCA_019510095.1 Acidobacteriota bacterium
CGTGCGCGCCGGCGCCGGGGTGCAGGTGAAGACCCTCGACGCCCTGGCGGCCGGGGCATGGGTGGTCGGCACCAGCGCCGCCTTCCGCGGCCTCGAGGTGACCGAGCCAACGATCCGCGTCGCCGACGAGCCAGCGGAGTTCGCCGCTGCCGTCGACGAGCTGCTCGGCGATCAGCGGACGATGGGGCCCTGCCAGGCCGCCCTGGCCTGGTCCGCTCCCCGGCGGGCGCGCTTCGATGCCGCTGTGGCTGATGCCGTCGCTGAGGCCGTCACTCCCAGCGTGCGCTCCAGCTGATCAATAGGCGCCATGACCGCTGACCACGGCCGGGATGGTCCGGGCCAGGAGCGTCAGGTCGGTGGTCAATGACCAGTTGTCGACGTAGTACAGGTCGTCGCGGGTGTAACGCTCGAACGAGGCATCGCTGCGCCCGTGCACCTGCCACATCCCAGTGATCCCGGGCCGGACACGAAGCCGGGCTCGCAGCTCGGGGCTCCACGCGGCGAGCTCGCCGGGAAGCGCGGGTCGGGGGCCGACCAGGCTCATCTCGCCCCGGATGACGTTCAGCAGCTGCGGGAGCTCGTCCAGCGACTTGCGCCGCAGGAAGCGCCCGAAGCGCGTGACCCGTGGATCGTCGCGGAGCTTGAACAGCGGCCCGTCGGCCTCGTTGCGGGCCCGAAGGGATTCGAGCTGCCCCTCGGCGTCGGCCACCATCGTGCGGAACTTCCACACCTGGAACATCCGGCCGTCCTTGCCGATTCGATCCTGGCGAAAGAAGACCGGGCCTGGGCTGTCGAGCCGGATGCGGATGCTGACCACCAGCCATATGGGGGCCAGGAGGACAACGCCGGTGGTGGCGACGACGAGGTCGAAGGCGCGCTTTGCCAACGCCCGCCAGCCGCCGAGCCGGCGGGGCTCGAGATAGATGATCGGCGACCGGCCGAGGAGCCGGACGGAGAGCCGCTCCGCGGAGATGTCGCGGAGCGGCGACGAGAGCTCGACGTGGACCCCTTCGTTCAAGAGCTCGCGTGCGATTCGGTTGGTCAGGCGGATGTTCGTGGAGGAAGCGGCCACGATGACGCTGTCGGCCCCGGTGGCACGAACGAGGTCGAGCGTGGCGGAGGGCCCGGCTCGATCTTCGACGATGCCCAGCACGACGTAGCCGAACCTCGGATCGTCGTTGAGCATCTCGGCCAGCTCGGTGGCCTCGGCGTTCGATCCCACAATGACCACGGAGCGAAGCATGCGCCTCCCCCGGCGCAGGTGATCGAACACGACTCGCGCGATGTGCCGTTCGACGACGAGGAGGCCGGTCGTCTCGACGAGCGCCAACACGAGCCACGCACGCGAGACCGTCAACCGGAGGGCGTACCCGGTGGCGGCCATCACGCCGACGGCCGAGACAGCGGCATGGGCGAGGCGGCGGAGCTCCTCGGCTCGCCGCTCGATGAAGCGGGTGCTGTAGAGCCGCCCTCGTGCGAAGAGGAACAGCCACACGGGGAGGGCAACGAGGCCGAGCACGAGGTGGTCGCGCCGAGCCCTCCACACGTCGGCCCCGATCAGCTCGGCACGGGTGAGGAATGCCAGGAGCAGCCCGGTGGCCACAGTGGCCGCGTCGGTGGCAACCAGGGCGGCCTTGGCCATCCGGCGCCATCGCTTGGGGGGGGCCGAAGGCACGGCAGCCACGCCGACAGCAGCGGGCCGGGTGAGGGTCTGCATCGCTGGGCGCCTCCTGTCGCTCCGGTCCCGGTGACTAGTTCGAACGGGCCATACCCCATGGGCGCCGAAACCGACCATGCGCAGGTGCCCACCGTGGCCCGGGAACGGCAGACGAGGAAACGGCGGGGTCGGCATGGAATGGGCCGGATCAGGGGATCTCTGGCTCGGGACGACCACTCCGGGCGTCGGCCCGCGCCACCGTGACCCGAGCGAAGGATCCATGCCACGAGTTGCCGTCATCGTGCTCGACAGCCATCGCCGGACTGAGCTCGCCGACCGCCCGGACCTGGACCGCGCCGCCGAGGCCGTCGTCCGGTGAGGGATTTCGACGTCACGGCCGTCGTGCCGACCAGGGATCGGCGCGACGTCCTCGTCCAGGCCCTGCGATCCATCGCCCGCCAGGACGATGTGCGAGTCGAGGTCATCGTCGTGGACGAAGGCTCGACCGACGGGACCGCCGAGATGGTGACTGCCCTCGGCGATCCCAGCGTGACGTTGGTGCGCCACGATCGTGCCCACCCCGTCGGTGCGGCCCGGAACGCCGGCATCGAGCGGGCCTCGGCCCCTTGGGTCGCGTTCTGCGACGACGACGACCTCTGGGCGCCCAGCAAGCTCGCTGCCCAGCTCGCTGCCTTGTCGGCCACGGGCCACGATTGGTGTTGCACCGGCGCGGTCTCGGTCGACCGCGAGCTGCACGTCATCGGGCACCATCGCCTGCCGCCGACCGACGACGTGGCCGGCATGCTCGAGGCGACGTGTTGCATCCCAGCCGGTGGTTCGTCGGTGGTCGTGCGCACAGCTCTGGCTCGACGGCTCGGCGGTTTCGACAGCGAGCTCCGGGCGTGCGAGGACTGGGACATGTGGTGCCGGGTGGCGCTGCAGTCGCCACTCGCGCGCGTCGACCACCCATTGGTGGCCTACCGCGTCTGGCCCGGCTCGCTGTCGACGGATCCCCGCCTCATGCGCGTGTACCAAGAACTGGTCGTCAGCCGCTATCGCACCTCGGATCTCGACGAGACCGAGCGGCGGCAGGCAGACCTCGCCCTCGAGCAGTACCTGATCCGCTTCCTGCTGCGGCAGGGCCGCTCCGTCGACGCGGCGCGGGCGTTCGCGTCCGTGGCGGTTCGCCACCGCCTCCCGACCCACCTCGCCTACGCGGTGGCGGCCATGATCGACGTGCGCCGCACGGCGACCTGGTTCGACCGGCGCGAACGTGAGGCCGTGCCAGCAGCCTGGGCGGCCGAGGCCCAGGCGTGGATCGACGACCTCGCCACCGTCCAGGGCTTGCCAGCGTGACCCACCGGCGCGACGTCACCGTCATCGTGCCCACCAGGGACAGGGCGGCCGTCCTCCCGGCGACGATCAAGGCCGTGTTGGCGCAGCGCGACATCGACCTCGCCCTGATCGTCGTCGACGATGGGTCGACAGATGCGACGCCCGCGGTACTCAGTGCTTTCGCCAACCGGGTTGCAGTGGTCCGGCACGCCACGCCCCAACGGGTGGGCGCCGCCCGGAATGCCGGTCTGGCGAGGGCCAACACCACCTGGGTGGCGTTCTGCGACGACGACGACCTCTGGGCGCCGGACAAGCTCGCCTCGCAGCTCGACGCCATGGCGGCAACAGGAGCGACGTGGAGCTGCACCGGTCAGGTCGACGTGAACGCCGGCCTCGAGGTCATCGCCCACAAGCGGCCGCCGGCCTCGGGTGATCTCTTCCCCTCCCTCCTGCTCGACAACGTCGTGCCCGGCGGGGGCTCGTCGGTGGTCGCAGCGACGAGGCTCGTCCACGACGTCGGTGGGTTCGACCCGACGCTGCGTTCCTCGGAGGACTGGGAGCTCTGGCAACGTCTGGCCGAGCGGGCACCGGTCGCCGCCGTCGACCGGCCGCTGGTGGCGTACCGGGTCTGGCCGCCCGCCCTGTCGAGCGATGTCGACACCATGCGCACGAGCCGGCGGATGGTGCTGGAGCGACGGGCGGCCGAGATCGCCGGGCGCGGACTGCAGTCCGATGACCTCGACTACGAGCGCTTTCTCGCCAAGCAGCTTCTTCGCACGGACCGCCGCTGGCGCGCGGCGGCGACCTACCTCGGCATGGCCGCTCATGGCCATCCAACGCAACTGGCGCGTGCCGTGGGGGCGGTGGCGCTCCCCGGGCTCACGAACGCCTTCGGTGCCCGCCGGGCCCGTGCCGCCGTCCCCGCGGCGTGGCTCGCCGAGGTGGCGCCATGGCTGGACTCGGCGCGGATGGCCCTGGTCGGCACATGACGTCGCCCGACCTCGGCGCCGGCACGGAGCGGGCCTCGATCGGCGAGGGGATGAGCTTCGCTGCCCTGTCGTTCACCCTGACCGCGGCGGTCTTCGCCGTCAACGCCGTCGTCACGTCGAGGATCTATGGCGTCGAGGTCATCGGCCAGTACGCCCTCGCCTGCGCCCCTTGGCTCACGCTCATCAGCTTCTCGACCATCACCGAGCAGGTGCCATTCGTGAAGCGGCTCGCGGTGCTGCCCATCGGGAGCCGCCGAGCAGGGGCGCTGCTGGTCGCCGTGCTCACCTTCTCGGCCGCGCTGACCACGGTGATGGCGGTGCCGATCCTGTTGCTGGGCGCGGTCGCGCTGCGCGGGCCGATCCACCAGCCGGGACTGGTCCTGCCGGCGGTGGTCATCGTGCTGGGCTATGTCGCCATCGAGAATCCTTCATGGAACCTCGACTCCGTGCTGTCTGGCTTCCGGGCCGGGCGAGAGCTCTTCTGGGCCCGCATGACCCAGGCGGTGTCGATGTTGGTCGCCGCGGTGGCCCTCCGGCCGTTCGTGCCCACGGTGTGGGGCATGACGTTGGCGACGTTGGTCTCCTTCGCGGCGTCGTTCGCGGTGCGAGTCGGCTTCGTGATGCGGTTCACGACGGTGCGGCTCTCCCCTGCCGAGCTGCGCGAGGCCTTCGGCGAGCTGCCGGCGATCCTCCGGTACGCCGTGCGCCTGCTCCCCGGCCGAGTCGCCGCCTCCGTCACCGACCAGGCCGGGACCTGGATCCTCGGCGCCGTCGTGCCGGTCGCCGGAGTCGGTGCCTTCTCGCGGGCGTCGTCGCTCACCGCTCGTCTGGATGACGTCGCCTTCCGCGTTGGCGAGATCCTCTTCCCGGCCCTCGTCGAGCACACCAACGACAGCAACGAGGAGGCCCACGAGCAGCTGCTCGTCGGCACCCTGCGCGTGGTCGGGGCGGTCATGTTCCTCATCGTTGCCACCGCTGGCGGCGCGTCGTTCGGGGTGATGCAGGTCTTCGGTCGCGGCTTCGACCAGGCCGGCAACGTGCTGACGATCCTCCTGGCTGCCGGCGTCGTGAACATCGTCAGTGGCCTCATGGGCTACGGGATCCTGGCTTGGGACCGTCCCGGGCTGCTGGCACTGATCTCGGTCGTCCAGGCGATCATCGTGCTCGCACTGATGGGGGCAACGGCCTCGACCTTTCACGGCGAGGGAATCGCCTTCGCCCTTCTCATGGGCGGGCTGTTCAACTTGGCGGCCAAGCTGATGGCCCTTCGCCGCTGCGGCTTGTCCAGCGGAGCGACCCGGGCGTTGGCGACCAACCTCCTTGCCCTGTGCGCCGTCACTGTCGTGGGCTTCGTCGCCGCCCGCCTCGTCGACAGCGCGCTCCCCGGCGTCCCCGGCACGGCCGTCGCCGGCGCGGCAGGCGCTGCCGCCTATGCCGCTGCCGCCTACGCCTTCGGTGTGGTCAGGCGGGAGGAGTGGCGCCAGGTCCGGCGGCGGCTGCCGGGCGGGTCGTGACATCGAGGAGGAGCTCCCGGAGCTGGGCGGCGCATGGCGCCAGCTCGAAGTCCTGCTGCACCCGGCGTCGCCCGGCCTGCCCGGCAGCGTGGCGCGCCTCGGGACTGGTGACGTAGGCGTCGATGGCCTCGGCCAGCAGGTCGGCGCGCCCCGGTGTCACCAAGGCCCCCGACCGGCCGTGCTCGACGAGCTCCGGGATGCCGGCGATGCGGCTGGTCACGACGGGCAGACCGCTCGCCATCGCCTCCATGAGCACGACCGGGATGCCCTCCTCGAAGCTGGGGAGGCAGAACACGTCGACCTCGTCGTAGTGGCGGCGGATCTCGTCCTGGCCGACCGATCCCACGAACCTGACGCGGTCGGCGACGGCAAGTCGCTCAGCGATGCGACCGAGGGCGTCGCGCTCCGGCCCGGAGCCCACCAGCCTCAGCCGTACGTCGCGGCCCTGATCGAGGAGGAGGCGCAGGGCGTGCAGCAGGATTGGGATGCCCTTGACCGGATCAAGTCGCCCCACGGTGAGGAGCTCGACAGGGCCGGTGCGATGACGGCGGTCGACCGGCACGAAACAGGCGGTGTCGATGCCGCAGTGCACGACGGGAAGCCGTCCCCACGAGTCGCCGGGCACCAGCTTGAGCAGCTGCGTACGGGTGAACTCACTGATGCACACGACGAGATCGGCATCGGACGTCTTGCCGACGAGGTCGTGACCGCGCACGTTGGAGTACTCGCTCGAGCCGTGCATCGTGAAGCTCCATGTGTGCCGCTCGCCAGGTGCCATGACGTTCGCCCAGCGCGCCCACAAGCGAGCAACGTCGCAGCCGACGTTGGCGAAGTGAGCGTGCACGTGGTGGACACCGTCGGGCTCGAGCAGGCGCCACAGCAACGCTGCTTCGGCGCAGTAGAAGCACTGCCAGACCTTGGCCCGCGCGCCCGGACCGGCCCGCGAGAGCGAGAACCGCACCAGCGCGGCGAACGAGCTCGGATGCCGGACGACATCAAGGGCGCCGCGCCACAACGCCGAGGCGGACGGTGGCAGCACCGTCGCCGTCGTGCGCTGCGCCTCGCGGTCGGCCTCGCTCAGGATGGCGCTGGGGTCGGTCGGCCGTATGGCGACCGTGCGCAGTCCGAGGCCCTGCCGTCGGAGCTCCTCGACCTCCCGTTGGATGAAGGTGTGGGAGATGTAGGGATAGCGGCTGACGAGGTACGCGATCGGCTCGGTCATGCCGGGTGCGGCTGCTCGATTGGCGCGCTCAGGTGCCCGATCGACGCCACGCCTGCCCACGCCCAGAGCAGCAGGTTCGGGAAGGGGTACGAGAGCGGGCCGAAGCTGGCGACGATCGCCCACTGGAGGAACACGGCGACCAGCCCGAGCCGCCAGGGGTCGAGATCGGCCGGTCCGCGACGAAGGATCCCGCCGGCGATCGCCGAGCCCAGTGCGAGCAGCCACAACGTCACCCCGACAAGGCCGAGCTCGGCGGCGTGGGAGAGCAGGACGTTGTGGATCTGGATGCCGCCGACGGTGTTGGTGAGCGGATAGTCGGCGCCCTGTTGCAGGTAGGTGTGGTTGACCTGCAGCCACCGCTGCCAGCCGACGCCGAAGAGCGGGTGGTCCTCCACCGCTCGGATGGCCGCCGCGTCCGTGGCGTATCGCTCCCACACCGGGCTCGCGTCCTGGGTTCGGGCCGACACCTTGCTGTGGAAGTCGGGCACGAAGGCCAGCGCCGCGCCCAACGCCAGCAAACCGACGAGGGCGGCCGGAAGGATCAACCGCCGCGTCGTCGAGCTCAGCAGCATGGCGACCACCGAGGCCACAACGGTCCCCAGCCACACCGCTCGAGTGAGGGTCAGAAGGGTGCCGAAGAGGCACACACCGAGCACTGCGGCGGCCCCGATGCGGGCCCAGCGGGCGCGCCACGTGACGATCGCCACGGCGGCGGCCACTGCGCAGCCGTACATCGCCAGGCCATCGGCGACGGCCTCGACGAAGGGCCCGCGAGCCCGTCCGAAGTGGATGCCGACCGACGGATCGAGGATGTACCTCGGCCAGACGAGCGAGCTCAGGTGGAGCGTCTCGGCGAGGGCCGTGAGGCCGAGATAGGCGCCCATGATCACCAACCCGACGAGGAGCGCGTTGCGGGCGCGGGGGGTGCCGAAGACGATCGGGGCGAGGGCGAACACCAGCATGGGTACCAGCGCGAAGCGGTCGAGCAGCGTGAAGAAGCCGTTGCCGGTCGTCAACGTGCCGGCTTGCAGGGCGTTGACCGTGCCGTAGGCGGCGGCCAGGGCGAGAGCCACGTGGGTGGGGCGCCACACGATCCGGCGCGTCACCGTTGCTCCCGGCAGGCGGAGCAACAGGGCTGCGCCGGCGGCCAACAGCAGGAGGCGATCGGGCGGCACCGGCAGGCCGAGCCTCCCGGTCTGGCCGGACACGGCAGTCGCCAGAAGGGCCAGGACGACCCACGTCGAAGGGGCGAGCCACACAGCCAGGTAGGCAACGGCGGCGACGGCGATGACGCAGAGCGCAGCCACCAGCACCGGGGGCCGGGTGGTGACCAGCGCGCCAAGGAAGCCCGCAATGACGACGGCGGTTCCGGTGGCGGCGATCGACCGGACGGAGGGGGCGCGCAGTGGGCGTTCCCAGACAGCAGCGGTCACGGGCCCGTCACCTCACCGTGATGACGTCACTGCCCTCCGGCTCCCGATTCGCGACGAGCGTCGCCAGGCCGACACCGACGACGAGCCCGAGCAGGATCGACAGGATGAGCGCCAGCTCGATGGCGGACCGCTTGTCGTTCGAGACGTCGACCGCCAGCCTGGCCACGCGGACCTGGCTGCCGGTTCCTGTGGAGCTGAACTGGGCTGCGGCCCGATCGGTACGCAGGGCGGCGGCCGCATCGGCCGCCTGGGCCTTGGCGATCTGGTCGGCGGGAGCCCCCGGCGTGGCTTGGATCCGCTGGAGCTCGGCATCTGCGAGCTTCTGCTCTTCGACCGCGGTCTGGTAGCTCGCCAGCAGGTTGGCGGAGCCGGCGGCACCGAGCCGGTCGGCGTAGTCGGTGATGGCCTTCGCCGTGGCCGTCGCGAGCGTCGATGCGCGGTGGGAGGAGCTGGCCGTCGCTCGCACGCGCAGGATCGCCGAGTCGGTGATCGCCGAGCCGGAGATGTGGCCGGCCACGTCGCGACGAGGGAGCCCGGTGGCCTTCACGACCGCGGCAATGACGACGTCGGTGTCGACGATGCGGGCGTAGGTGCCAGCCAGGTTGCGGCTGGCATCGGCGATGCCGGAGACAGCGGCGGCGCTGACGTCGAAACCGGCGACGAGCATCCGTGCTCGGAGGGATCCGGATGGACCGGCGACCGGCGACCACGCCCGTCGGGCGCCGCTGCGCCCCGTCGGGCGACGAGGAAGGGAGCACGGTGGTGTCACCACCGGGCGCAGACGGGTTGTTCATGCTGAGTCGTCCTCTACAACGGGTTCTCGGGCCTGGTTGCGACCTGGACAGGGCGGCCGCCACCGCTGAGCCCGAGGTCGTTGCTGTTCTCCCCGGAGTGGCCGAACTTGTACCCGTCGTCGTGTTGGCGACCGTCAGGGCAGGGCGGGGGCGTCCGGTGCCAGACGAGGCCCGAGGCCGCCGACCTGGGTCGAGTTGCTGTTGACGACCGGGCGGAGCAGCGGCCGAAGCTTGACGATGTCCTGGCGCAGGTGGCGCAGGACGGTGGTGCCCTCCAACGCCGGTTCGGCGTAGAGGGTGTCGCTCTCCGACCGGTCGACGACGTAGGCCCCGAACTGGCACAGCGCCCGGGCGAGCACCGTGCCCTCCCGGCTCAGCCGGAGGCGGGTCGGATCGACCGGCCGCGGGAGGGCGAGCAAGGTGCCCATCGGCGCGGTGCCGCGGTAGGTGGTTGCCGCGTCGCCGTCCTGCCCGGTGGCGGGCCAGACCGGTCCGGGCGCCAGCTGTGACGAGGTGAGGGCCAGGGCCAGGGCGTGGCCGATGTTGCCGGCATCGAGCTCCCAGCGCCGGATGAGGCCGCCGATGGCGCTGCCGCCGTAGGCCCGCGTGCCGCCGGCACCCACGCCAGACCCGTAGAGGTCGTTCCTGACGCGGTAGGAGGCGCGCAGGGTCGGTGGCGTGCCCGTGGTCTGCCACATCTCGTCGACCCAGTGCTTGGTGGGATCGACGATGTTGAGGTGGGCGTCGTCACCGAGTGCAGGGACCGCACCGGCGGGCAGCCGGAGTGTCGCCGTTCGCTCTCCCGTGGGCCCGTTGGTGGCGACGACGGTGGCCTCCGGGTCGTTCGGCGAGGCCTGGAACACCGGCTGCGAGTACCGACCGGCGTTCACCCAGGCACCGGTCCGCTGTCTCATCGCCGCGGTGCGGGCGTCGGCTGGTCCACCGAGCTGGGCCGACGCACCGAGCGGCGTGTTCCACGGTGAGTTGGACGCGAACGGCCAGAGGAACGGGTCACGGGTGGTCGTGACGGGCGGGATCGTGCTCGAGGTCGAGGTGGGCGCGACCACGTCCCCGCAGGGCCCAGGAGCGGTGGCCGTGCCCGCCGATCGCTCGTCGCGCTGCACCGCGGTGCCGCAGCTGGAGAAGATCACCAGCGCGGCGCCGAGTGCGAAGGCGCGTCGAGTTGTCGGACGTCGGCGGTCCACCCGACGCGCCTACCCAGGGCGCCGGAGGTCTACCCCTGCAGCGCGGGTGCGGGCAGGGCTCGAGGAGCGCCGCTCCCGGCGCCAGCGGCGCTACCGGGACCGTTGTTGGTGACCACACGGAGGAGCGACCGCAGCGCGGCGGCGTCGCCGCGCAGCTGGGCGACCATTGCGGTGCCCTCGCTGCCAGGCTCGGCGTAGAAGCAGAAGCAGCCGGAGCTGTCGACAACGTAGGCCCCGTAGTCCTGGAGAGCGTGGGCCACCGCGAGCCCGGTGGGCGTCAGCCCGAGCGCGGTGACGTCGAGCGAAGGGGGGATGGCTGCCAAGGTCCCCATGTGCACCGCGCCGTGATACGCGGAGCCGGCGTTGCCGTCCTCGGCGGTGGCTGGCCAGATGGGGCCGGGGGTGAGCTGGGACCCAGGGATGGCGATGGCGACGGCGTGACGGATCGAGCCGGCTTGCAGCTCCCAGCCGCGGAGGAGGCCACCGATGGCGCTGCCGCCGTAGGCCCGCGTGCCGCCGGCGCCGACGCCGGGGCCGTAGAGGTCGTTGCGCACGTGGTAGCCGGTGGTGAAGTTGGGGCTCGATCCACCGGTGTTCCACGATTCGTCGACCCAGTGGCCGGTTGGGTCGACGACGTGCAGGTGGGCATCGCTGCCGCTGGCGGGCTGGGCGCCAGCAGGGACCCGATACGACGTGTCCGGATAGCCGCCGCGACGGAACGTGGCGAGGGGGTCGCCGGCGCTCGCCTGGTAGATCGGGTGGGAGTACTGGCCAGCGTTCACCCACGCCGTGGTCGCCGTCGATCGCAGCGCCGTGGTGGCCGGGGCGGCGACTGCCTCGTACTGGGCGTCGCTGCCGATCGGCCGGTTCCAAGGGGAGTCCGAAGCGAACGGCCAGAGGAAGGCGTTCCGACTCGATGGCGGTGTCGTGGTCGTGGTCGTCGTCGTCGTTGTCGTTGTCGTCGTGCTGGGTGGCACCGGGACGGTCGGTGGCGGCGACGAGAACCC
The DNA here is from genome assembly GCA_019510095.1 of Acidobacteriota bacterium. GTDB lineage: Bacteria > Actinomycetota > Acidimicrobiia > Acidimicrobiales > CADCSY01 > JAEKLB01. The sequence goes on from JAEKLB010000060.1 coordinate 11,157, forward strand.
GCCACCGCCACCACCACCCGAGCCACCACCACCACCACTGCTTCCCCCGTTGCTACCGCTGCCACTCTCCCCGGTCGGCGGCGCCGGGAGCGGCCGGGTGGCCCCGGTCGGCGCGGACGGCGTGGGAGACGAAGGAGAGGTCGGCGCGTTTGGTGCCGCCAGCCGGAAGGCAGCGACGACACCGGTGCTCGACGCCAACGCATAGCCCCCACCCGTGGCCACGGCCACCGTCTCCGCGCTGCCGTGACCCGTGAACGGGGCGTCGCCGAAGTTGAAGACCTTCCCGTCCCCGGCAACGAGCCAATAGCCGTTGCCGGTGGGGGTGCGGGCGAGGCCGACGATCGACCGGTTCAGCCGGGTGCCACTGGCACTGCCCTTGAACGGTGCGTCGCCGAAGTTGAAGATCCCCCCGTCTCGTGCTGCCAACCAATAGCCACGGCCCGACGGGCTCGCCGCCATCCCGACGATCGGCTGGTTCAGTCGCACCCCTCCCGTGCTGCCATGGAACGCCGCATCGCCGAAGCCGAAGATCCCGCCGTCGCGAGCGACGAGCCAGTAGCCGCGCCCGGTCGGCGAGGCGGCGATGCCCACGACAGGTTGGTTGAGGTGGACAGCGCCGGCACTGCCGTAGAACCTGGCATCGCCGAAGCTGAAGACGCCGCCGTCGCGAGCGACGAGCCAGTAGCCGCGACCGGTCGGTACGGCGGCGATGCCCACGACCGGCTGCCGGAGCGGGCGACCGGCGAGCGAGCCGGCCAGCACCGCGTCGCCGTCAGTGGTCAGTCGGCCCGTGGCGTCGACGAGCCAGTGGCCGTTGCCCGAGGGCGTGGTGGCGATGGCCACGACGGGACTGATCAGCGACGAACCCGATGACGCAGGCAAGGCGACGAGAACGAGGGTGGCCACGAACGACAACGCGGCGAGGCACCCGCCGGCCAGGCGCTTCATCGCTTTTGCGACCGGCCGCGCGAAGCGCACGTCACGGGAGCCGCGGGGCCAGAGAGGTGGTCCCTCAGCCAGCCTGTGCGCCGGGCGTACATGGGGCGGGTCACCCGCTGAACGGAGGTGCGGGCGGCACCCGGCGAGTCCCGCCACCGTTCACCGAGGCCGGGCCGTTGTTGACCACCACTCGGAGCTGCGCCCGCAGCTTGCCGACGTCGGTCCGCAGCCGGGCCAGGCCGGCTGTCCCCTCGAGTGACGGGTCGGCGTAGAACGTGAACGCTCCCGCCCGATCGACCACGTAGGCGCCGTAGTCACGCAGGGCACGGGCAAGAACGAGCCCTTCACGACTGAGCCCGAGGTTGGCCAGGTTCACCGTGGGCGGGATGGCGGCGTAGGTGCCCATGGGCGTCTTGCCGGCATAGCTCGCCGCCGCACCCGAGTCCTGACTGGTTGCTGGCCACACGGGACCGGCCCTGAGCTGCGCTCCGGTGATCGCCAGGGCGATGGCGTGCCGGACCGAACCGCTGTCGAGCTCCCACTTGCGAATCAGGCCGCCGATGGCGCTGCCGCCGTAGGCACGAACGCCGCCGGACCCCACGCCGCTCCCCCGCAGATCGGTGAGCACGTGGTACCCGGTGGTCCACGCCGGATTGGCGCCGGTCATGAGCCAGCTCTCGTGCAACCAGCGACCGTTGGGCTCGACGACATCGAGGTCGGCGTCGCCGCCCGCAGACGGCCGAGCGCGACTTGGGATCCGATAGGTGACGGAGGGGTAGCCGGGCCGGCGAACCGTGGCGAACGGGTCGGCGTTCGTGGCCTGGTAGATCGGGTGCGAGTACTGGCCGGCGTTCACCCACGGCGAGGCGCTCGACCGCAGGAGGGAGGCGGTTCGGGGTGCGTTGGACGGCTCGAAGCGGGCGGCGGCACCGACGCCGATGTTCCACGGCGAGCTGGCCGAGAACGGCCAGAGGGCGGCGATCCGAGTGGCGGGCGCAGGGGCAGCAGCGGCCGCCGAAGCGGGAACAAGGCAGGCGAGCGTGAGGGCAGCCGAGGAGCCGACGACGAGAGCGAACACACCGCGACGAGTCACGAGGAGAGGATCGGCGACACCCCTCGACTTCTTGAGCGGTTTGTCCGCTTCGCCCGGGACACGGTGGGCACGGAGGGACTCGAACCCTCACGCCCGGAGGCACCGGCTCCTAAGGCCGGCGTGTCTACCAATTCCACCACGCGCCCGCGACGGTCAGCGTAGGCCGACGGCTGCCATCGCTCAGCGGAGGCGCTCGTACCAACCGGACCGCTGGGCGACCCAGCCGTCGCGCTCGAGCTCGACCAGCACTACGGCGACCGGGCCCAGGGGCGTGCCCAGTCGCTCGGCAAGCTGCTCGAGGGTGGCTGGCTCCCACCCGAGGGCGTCAAGCACCTGATCGCCGCTGCCGCCCGGACCCGTGACCGTGCCCACGCGCGACCGGCTGGCGACGTCGAGCCCGAGGGCGACCAGCACGTCGGTCGCGTCGCGCGCCAGCAGGCTCCCTGCGGCCAACAAGGCGTTGGTGCCAGCCGATGCCCGGCTGCGGACCGGCCCGGGGACGGCGAGCACCGTACGGTCGCGCTCGAGGGCAGCTTCGACGGTGTGCATCGAGCCACCGGTGACGTCGCTCTCCACGACGACCACGACATCGGCGAGGCCCGCGATGATCCGGTTGCGAGCCGGGAACCGCCACCGCTCGGGCCCGGTGCCGAGCGGATACTCCGACAGCAGCCCGCCGCGGTCGGCGACCAGGTCCCACAGCTCACGGTTGCGAGCGGGGTAGACGACGTCGAGCCCGGTGCCGACCACGGCGGCCGGGGCCGCACCACCGGCCGCCGACAGGGCGCCTCGATGGGCGGCGGCGTCGATGCCCAGCGCCAACCCGGAGACCACGCAGATGCCAGCGGCCGCCAGGTCGGAGCCCAGCTCGTGGGCGAGCGATCGCCCCGCCGCCGTGCACCGCCGAGTGCCCACCACCGCGACGCACGGACGGTCGAGCACCGCCGGGTCGCCCCGGGCGAACAGCAGCGCCGGCGGCTCGGGATCGTCATGCAGGTTCCGTGGCCATCCCGCCAGCCCGGGCGAGAGGACACGGATGCCGGCCGACTGATGGCGCGCCCACAACGCCTCGACGTCGATCTGGCGGGCCGCCATCACCCATCGGCGTGAAAGGTCTTCGGCCACGCCGAGGGCCCCGAACCGGGCCTGATCCCAGGCCGCCTCCGGATCCCGGTCGGACAGGACGGTCCGCAGCCGGGCCGGCCCCATGCCGGGGAGCGAGGCCAGCGCCGCAAGCCACGCGGGCGGAGGGAGCTGCCCGCTCATGCCGCCGCCCCCAGGACCTCGGGATCCGCCCGCAGCTGCAGGGCCAGGCAGATGTCCTCCTCGCCGACCGCCTCGGCCCGGCCGGCCAGGTCGGCGATGGTGCGGGCCACCCGCCGCACGCGGTGGAGGCCCCGGGCGGTGAGCGAACCGGCCCGCAGCGCGCCGGCGACGACCGCGGCCGCGCCGGCCGAGAGGGGAGCCAACTCGTCGAGCCGCCCGACGGGGATGGCCGCGTTGGTGCCGGTGCCACGTTCGGCGGCCAGCGCACGCACGCCAGCCACGCGCGCCGCCACCGCCGCGCTGGGCTCCCCGGGGTCACCACCGAGGAGCTCGCCCGAGGCGGGCCGGCCGACGTCGACGCGGAGATCGAAGCGATCGAGCAGCGGGCCCGACAGCCGCCTGCCATAGCGGGCGCGGGCGCGATCGCTGCACCGGCACGCGCCCGGTGGACCGCCGTCGCCGCATGGGCACGGGTTGGTGGCCGCTACCAGAAGGAAGCGAGCCGGGAACGTGGCCGTGCCGCTCGCCCGGCACACGCGGATCGATCCCTCCTCGAGCGGCTGGCGCAGGGCATCGAGGACGGAGGGGGCGAACTCGGCCAGCTCGTCGAGGAAGAGGACGCCGTGATGGGCCATCGACGCCTCTCCCGGTCGCAGCCAGGACGAGCCGCCGCCCACCAGCGCTGGTCCGGAGGAACCGTGGTGCGGTGAGCGGAATGGTGGCCGCCGCACCAGCCCGCCGGCGGGGAGCCGCAGACCGGCAACCGAGTGGACGCGTGTGACCTCGAGCGCCTCACGATCGCCGAGGTCAGGCAGGAGACCAGGAAGGCGAGTGGCCAGCATCGTCTTGCCCGCTCCTGGTGGGCCGACCATGAGCAGGTGGTGGCCGCCGGCAGCGGCCACTTCGAGGGCGAAGCGGGCCACCCGTTGCCCCCGAACGTCGGCGAGGTCGGGACCCGGGTCGGGCGGCGCCGTCGGCGGCAACGGCGGCGGCTCGGGCCACGGCGCCTCCCCCCTGAGGGCGGCCACCACGTCGGCCAGGGAGCGCACCGGCCTGATGGCGCGCCCGCCGATGACCATCGCCTCCGGCGCGGCGGCGGTGGCGACCACGACGCATGGCGCCCGGACGGCGTCGACCAGGGCGATGGTGCCGGGTACGGCGCGGACGCTGCCGTCGAGGCCGAGCTCGCCGACGAAGCCGACGCCGGCCGCGGCGTCGGGCGGCAGGTCGCCGTTGGCCGCCAGCACGCCCACGGCGATGGCCAGGTCGAGGCCGGCGCCCTGCTTGCGCACACCCGATGGCGCCAGGTTGACGGTGGTCTTCTTCTGCGGCCACGGCAACGAGCTCGACAACAGCGCCGACCGCACCCGATCGCGGGACTCCCGGCACGCCGTGTCGGGGAGGCCCACGACGGTGAAGCCCGGCAGGCCGTTGGACACGTGGACCTCGACGGTGACGGGTCGTCCCTCGACCCCGAACACCACGGCTGACTCGATGGTGGCGAGCACCCTTCCCTCCCAGCAGGACCAGCAAGGGGGAAGTGCCGCGATCGTATGGAGGGGGTGTGACAGTCTCCGCCCAGTGCGCATCGCCATCGCCTCCGACCACGCCGGCTTCCGCCTGAAGCAGCTGGTGACCGCCCACCTCGTCGGCTCCGGCCACCGGGTCGACGACCTCGGCACCGACAGCGAGGAGCCGGTCGACTACCCGGCCTTCTGTGCCGCTGCCGCCCGGGCCGCCGTTGGCGGCGAGGCCGACTTCGGCATCGTCATCGGCGGGTCAGGGCAGGGCGAGCAGATCGCCGCCAACAAGGTGCACGGCGCCCGCGCCGCGCTGTGCCACGACCTCACCACCGCCCAGCTGGCCCGCTCGCACAACGATGCCAACGTCCTGGCGCTCGGCGGCCGCCTGCTGGGCGAGACCCTCGCACTGCTCATCGTCGACGCGTTCCTCGCCGGCACGTTCGAGGGCGGGCGCCACGTGGCCCGCCTCGAGCAGCTCGCCGCGATCGAGCGCGAGGAGTGTCGATAGCGAATGGGGTTCAACCCGTTCCGCCCGCAGCACCGGTCGAACTTCGACTACGTGTTCGTCGCCGCCGGCGTGGTGCTCATCCTGCTCGCCGTGCTCTGGGCGACCGGCGCGGTCTGAGCCCTGACGCGGGACCGCTCTCGACACGAGCCGAGAGCGGTCCCGTCCGCAGGGGGACGCGGAGGTCTTCCCCCACTAAACAACCAGAACAGAGCTTCGGCAAGGGATTGCTTCCCGTGTTGCGCTCGTGTGGTCGACCTCGGTCAGAAGGCGCCTTCGAGGATCTGGAGCTCGTCGCCCAGGATCGCGGCCACGTCGAACCGGATGGTCGCGGGCCGGACCTTCGAATCCTGGATCCACGCGGCGGCCAGATGGCGCACCCGTTGCCGCTTCTCGTGGGTGATCGCCTCGGCCGGGCTGCCGAAGGCATCGGTGCGCCGCGACTTCACCTCGCAGAAGACGAACGTGGCTCCGTTGCGGACGATGAGGTCGAGCTCGCCCCGGCGGCAGCGCCAGTTGCGGGCGACGACCTCATAGCCGTGGGCCTGGTACCAGGCGGCGGCCACGTCCTCGCCAGTCAGCCCCCTCAGTCGACGTTGCAACGTCATGGCGATCAGCGCTCCCCGGCGTCGGGGGCTCCCGGAGCTAGAGCTCCTTCTTCGGGAGCTCTTCGATGTTGACGTCCTTGAACGTCACGACCCGGACCGACGACACGAATCGGCTCTGCCGGTACATGTCCCACACCCACGCATCGGTCAGCTCGAGCTCGACCCAGCTACGGCCGTTCTCGTCGTGGACGGTCTGGCTGATGCCGTTGCAGAGGTAGAACCGGCGCTCGGTCTCCACCACGTAGGTGAACATCGGGCAGACGTCCTTGTACTCGCGGTAGAGCTGCAGCTCGATCTCCGCCTCGTACTGCTCGACGTCATCCGTGCCCGGCATCAACCGAGAGCGTAGAGCCCGGGGATGACCCTCACGGGTAGCTAGAGGAAGGCCGCGCGGTTCGGCGGCCAGACCCGCCAGATGGCCCGGCCCACGATCGTGCTCATGCGGACCTGGCCGAAGACCCGGCTGTCGGACGAGTTGGTGCGGTTGTCGCCCATGACCCACACCATGCCCTTCCGGATCGTGCGGGGCGCGAAGCGGCTCGTCTTGACCTCCGGGGCCAGGTACGGCTCGCGCAGTCGGTGACCGTTGATCCAGACCGACCCGCTCCGGCCCTCGACCGTCTCGCCGGGCACGGCGATCACCCGCTTGATGAACTCCTCGGTGGCGGGCTGGCGCAGCAGCAGGGCCTCGAGCACGCTGTCCACCGCCTTGGCCGCCGCCGTGCGGTGGCCACCGTGCGGGCAGTCCTCACGGGGCGGGCAGTCGAAGACGACGACGTCGCCGCGGCGAGGGTGGTGGAGGTGGTACGAGAGGCGGGACACGACCACGCGGTCGCCCACCTCCAGCTGGGGCACCATCGACTCGGACGGAATCCGGAACGCCTGGGCCACGAAGGCCCGCAGCACGATGGCGATGAGGATCGCGGTGACGGCGAGCAGGGCGGTCTCGGCGAACGCTCGCCGGCCGTGCCGAGCGGCATCGCTCAGCGCGGGACCCGCTTCTCCTTGATCTTCGCTGCCTTCCCCCGCAGGTCGCGGAGGTAGTACAGCTTCGCTCGACGGACGTCGCCCAAGGTCACCGGCTCGATCTTCTGGATGATCGGCGAGTGCACCGGGAACGTGCGCTCGACACCGACCCCGAAGCTCACCTTCCGCACCGTGAAGGTCTCGTGCAGGCCCGAGCCCTGGCGCCGGATCACCACACCCTGGAAGACCTGCACCCGCTCACGGGTGCCCTCGACCACGCGGACGTGGACCTTCAGGGTGTCGCCCGGGGAGAAGGCGGGGACGTCGTCGCGCAGACTGGCGCGGTCGACGAGATCGGTGGGGTTCATGGCGCGGACCTACTCCCTAGGGACATGCGGGGAACGTCACATGCTATGGCAGGAGGCCCAGCCGTTCCAACAAGGCCTGCTCGCCGTCGGTCAGGCCGCCCCTCGCTGCCACCAGGTCGGGTCGTGCTCGCACCGTCTGGACCAGCGCCTGGGCATGGCGCCACTCGGCGATTCGGCCATGGTCGCCGCTGCGCAGCACCTCGGGCACGTCCCAGCCCCGGAAGCTGGCCGGGCGGGTGTACTGCGGGTACTCGAGCAGCCCGGTGGCGAAGGACTCCTCGGCCCCGGAGTCGTCGTTGCCCATGACGCCGGGCACCAGGCGGCCGACCGCCTCCAGCACCACCATCGCCGCCACCTCGCCACCGGCGAGCACGTAGTCGCCGATCGACAGCTCCCCATCGACCAGGTGCTCGCGGACCCGCTGGTCGACGCCCTCGTAGCGGCCGCACAGGAGCGAGAAGCCATCGAGGCCGGCGAGCTCGACGGCGACGTCGTGGTCGAGCGGGCGGCCCGCCGGGCCCAGGAGGAACAGCGGTCGAGGGGGGTTGGCGGCCTCGACCGAGGCGAACAGCGGCTCCGGCATCAGCACCATGCCCGCTCCCCCGCCGTACGGGGAGTCGTCGACCGACCGGTGGGGGTCGACCGCCTCCGAGCGCAGATCGTGGATGCGCACGTCGAGGACGCCTCGCTCGATGGCCTTCCCGAGCAGGCCGAACGACGCGAAGCCGTCGACGATGTCGGGGAAGATGGTGAACACGTCGACCCGCACGGTCGACAGTGTTGCCGCTAGGGCGGGCAGGCGGCGGTGGCGGCGGCGGCCGCCACCTGGGCATCGCCGAGGCCGCTGGCCCGCACACCCCACTCGGTGGCGAGCTGCTCGAAGGCAGCGACGCACCGCGGATCGAAGTGCGTGCCGCTGGCGGCCTTGATGTGGGCGAGCGCCCGCTCGGGCGACCAGCTCTCCCGGTAGGAGCGCTCGGAGGTGAGCGCGTCCCAGACGTCGGCCACAGCGGCGACGCGCGCCGCCAGCGGGATCTTCTCGGCGGCCAGACGTTGCGGGTAACCGGTGCCGTCCCAGCGCTCGTGATGGTGACGGATGACGGCCAGGGCCTTGCCCAGGGCCGAGACCTCGCCGGCGATCCGGCAGCCGGCATCGGGGTGGGTCTCGATGATCATCCGCTCCTGGGGCGTGAGCGGCCCCGGCTTGTTGAGGATGGCGTCGGCGATCCCGATCTTGCCGATGTCATGGAGGTAGGCCCCCTGGGCGAGGACCCGGAGCTCGTGGTGCGGAAGACCGACGCGGGCGCCGAGCTTGACCGACATCTCTGCCACCCGGGCCGAGTGCCCATGGGTGTAGCTGTCCTTGACCTCGACGGCCATGACGAGCGCGCGCAGGGCCTCCGGATACCCGTGGGTGATCTGGACGAAGGCGTCGTCCTCGAACGCGAGCTGGAGGACTTCGTGCACGGTGTTGGTGCGTCGGTACCCGACCGACACCGCCCATGCGGCGCCGGCAAAGCCGGCGAGGAGATAGCCGTGGTAGTCCCACCAGCCGAGGTGCCAGACCGTCCCGGTCTGAATGGCGATCATGGCCAGGCCGGTGAGCACGTTGGCGCCGAACAGCGAGGCCTGGACCGGGTCGGTCGACAGCTGCCACCGCCGGAGGTGGCGCATGCCCGTCGCCACCAGGGCGGTCGAGCAGACGATGGTGAGGACGAGCCGGGCGTGGGGCTCCCAGCCGAAGTGGCGGGTGCCGCCGAGGACGGTCGGATCGGTGACGATCACGGTGGTGAACAGCACGAGCACCCCGCCGGTGACGAGGAGCACGCCGAGGGCGTGGGCACCGATCCACCGCAGCGGCGCCGGGCGTCGGGAGCTGGCCGCTGCCACCAGGCAGACGGCGAACAGGGCCATGGCCAGCACCGCGAGCCGGCCGACCCAGGTGTTCGGGGGGCGACCCGCCGCGCCGGGAGTGGTCAGGCCGTGACCGAGCATCAGGATGCCCACGCACTGGCAGCCGATGGCGAGGAGCACCAGCGAGGCCTCACGGGTCTTGGCGGCGGCCGACGCGGCGGCGACGGCCACCACCACGGCGCAGGCGGCGATGGCGCTCACCAGCACGAGGTGGAAGGAGACCGACTTGAAGATCCACCGGCTGAACGGCGCCAGCCGCAGGGCGAACATCACCATGGCCGGTACCACCGCTGTGGCGAGCACCCGCCAGTCCTGGCGGCGGGCGAATCGTGGCATGGCCATGCCCCCCGCATCGGCGCGCGAACCGCTCGAGTTGAGCGGTTCCTGACCCTATCCGTTGTTTCGAGGGCCCCTTCTCAGAGGTCGAGGAGGCCGGCCGGAGGGTCGACGACCACCACCCCGTCGGCGTGGGAGACGTAGAACGTGAGCGGCACCAGGTGGCCGTCGTCGAGGACGAGCAGGTCACTGGCGGGGTTGGCCTCGACCGCGGTGATTCGCCCGATGTCCGTGCCGTCGACGGCCTGCACCGTCATGCCGATCAGCTGGTGCACCCAGAGGGCGTCGGGGTCGTCGAGGGGCTCGGCCCGCAGCACGGTGCCGCGAAGGGCCTCGGCGCCGTTGCGGTCGGCGACGCCCTCCACCTGCACGATCCACTGACCCTGGTGGGGCCGCGAGGCGACGATCGTCAACGGTCCCCGGGGCGTCTGGAGGACGGCTCCGGGCGCGACCCGCTCGGTGTAGTCAGTGAGGAGGTGCACGATCACCTCGCCCCGGATCCCGTGAGGCTTGGTGATCCGCCCGACCTCGAGCAGCTCGCTCATCGTTCTCTGGCGACTCGTGGGGCCGCATGGCCCACCGGTCGCCGAAGAACGAGGGGGTCAGTCGACGAAATCGACGTCGACCTCTGCGCCGTCCTTGGCCCCGGCGGCCCGGACGACCGTGCGGATGGCGTTGGCGATGCGTCCCCGGCGGCCGATGACCCGGCCCATGTCGCCGGGCGCCACCGAGACCTCGAGGGTCCGGCCCCGCCGGCCGTCGACCAGGTCGATGCGCACCGACTAGGGATCGTCGACCAGCTCACGCACGAGGTACTCGAGCACCGCGGTGGCGGTCGCCCCCTCGACGCGGTTGGCGTCGTCGGTCGCCCCGTCCTCGCCGTCGTAGCCCGTCTCGCTCATTGGCCCTTGAACTCGGCCCAGGCGCCCGACTGCTCGAGCAGCTTCTGCACCCGTTCGGTCGGTTGTGCGCCCTTGCGCAGCCAGCCCACCGCCTTGGCGTTGTCGATGACGATGGCCGACGGCTCCTTGCGGGGCTCATAGGTACCGACGATCTCGATGAACCGCCCATCACGGGGCGAGCGGCCATCGGCCGCCACGACCCGGTAGGTCGGTTGCTTGGTCTTGCCCATCCGCATCAAGCGGAGCTTCACGGCCACGGCTTGTTCTCTCTCCTCACACCGAGCAGCTCGTCGAGACCGGAGGGTCCGGCCTGCTGAAGCTGTCGTAGGTCGGGCATCGACGGTCTGGTGACCCGCCCACGCCCCTTCTTGTCCTTCTTGCCCTTCTTGGTGCCACCACGCCCGCCGGCCAGTCCGCCGAAGCGCTTCATCATCTTCGACATCTCGGCGAACTGCTTCAGGAGCTGGTTCACCTCGGGCACCGAGGTGCCGCTGCCGTTGGCGATCCGTGTGCGTCGCGAGCCGTTGATCACATCCGGCTTGCGCCGCTCCTCCGGGGTCATGGACCGGATGATCGCCTCGATCCGTGCGACTTGGCTGTCGCTGATCTCGGCGTTCCGGGCCTCCTTCGGGAGGCCTGGGATCATACCGACGAGGTTGCCGATCGGCCCCATCTTCTTCACCTGCTGCAGCTGGTCGAGGAAGTCCTCGAGGCTGAAGGTGCCCTCCAGCAGGGCGTCGGTGGCCCGCTGGGCCTCGTCGGCGTCGAAGGCCGTCTCGGCCTTCTCGATGAGGGTCATGACGTCGCCCATCCCGAGGATGCGCTGGGCCATGCGGTCGGGGTGGAACTGGTCGAAGTCGGCGACCTTCTCGCCGGTGGAGGCGAAGGCGATGGGCCGGCCGATGACCTCCTTGACCGACAGGGCGGCGCCACCCCGGGCGTCGCCGTCGAGCTTCGACAAGATGACGCCGTCGATCTCGAGGGTGGCGTGGAAGGCCTCGGCCACGTTGACCGCGTCCTGGCCGGTCATGGCATCGACGACGAGGAACGTGTAGTCGGGCTTGACCGCCTCAGAGATCTGGCGGACCTGCTCCATCAGCTCCTCGTCGATGGCGAGGCGCCCGGCGGTGTCGACGATGACCACGTCACGGCCCTTGTCCCGGGCCTCCTCGACACCCATGCGGGCAACGGAGACGGGGTCGGACGGCTCGGAGAACACCGGCACGGTGATCTGGCGGCCGAGGGTGCGGAGCTGCTCGACAGCAGCCGGGCGCTGGAGGTCGGCTCCCACCAGCAGCGGGTTGCGGCCCTGCTGCTTGAACCAGCGGCCGAGCTTGGCGCTGGCGGTGGTCTTGCCCGAGCCCTGGAGACCCGCCATGAGCACGACAGTGGGGGGCTTCGACGCATAGGCGATGCGCAGGCCGTCGCCGCCGAGGGTGGCGACCAGCTCCTCGTGGACGAACTTGATGACCTGCTGGGCGGGGCTGAGGCTCTTGGAGAGATCAGCGCCCACCACCCGCTCGCGGACGCGGTCGACGAACGACCGGACCACGGTGAAGTTGACGTCGGCCTCGAGGAGGGCGAGCCGGATCTCCCGGAGGACTTCCTCGACGTCGGCCTCGGTGAGCCGACCCTTGCCCCGCAGGCGGGAGAAGATGCCGTCGAAGCGGTCGGTCAGGGCGTCGAACATGCGGTGGGCAAGGGTACCGGGGCCCGGCAGACCCGCCGGATCCGGGACCTGGCCGGGGGGCGCCGGCTAGTGGCGGTCCGATCCCACCGAACGGCGAGCGGACACCAGCCAGCACTGGTAGGTCATCTCGAAGGCGCCGCCGTGGCGGTCGAGGACCTCGGCGACCGCCTCCAGGAGGCGGGCCCGGCGGTCATCGGCCAGCGTGCGATGGTCGCTGTGGGTGACGAGGTGGTCGAGCCACTCGTCCCGGCTATACGGGAGGGACCAGGCGAAGCACGCTGTTTCCACCGACCCCCACTCGCCAGTGGCCCGGATGGCCTCGGCGGCGCCCCGGTGGCGATGGTTGTCGCCGTTGCCCAGTAGCACCGAGTAGGCCTCGAGGTCCGGCTCCAACCGCGCGTAGGCGGCCCGCAGCTCACCCTCGAGCGGTGCGGGCCAGCTGCCGTAGTTCCAGAACACCCCCAGGCGGCCGCCGGGTCGCAGGACGGCGGCGGCCTTGCGGGCCCCGACCGCCGGCTCGACCCAGTGCCAGGCCTGGGCCGCGGTCACCAGGTCGAAGGTGCGGCCGGCCGGGTCCCAGTCCTCGAAGGTGCCGGGCTCGACCTCGATGCCGTGCCGGCGGGCCACCACGGCCATGCGCTCGTCAGGCTCGAGCCCGAGGACCCGGCAGCCGCGCTCGCCCAGGAGCCGGGCCGCCTTGCCGGTGCCGGTGCCCACGTCGAGGACGTCGAGACCACCGCTGCCGGCGAGCTCGTCGATCAGGGCGGCGGGGTACGACGGGCGGGACCGGTCGTACAGCTCGGCGTCGTCCCCGAACGAGCCCGCCCGCCGCCGGTCCTCGTGGATGTCCATTCGGGCATCCTTTGTACATGGCCGAGATCACCCGGTGGGCGGGCACGGCGGGGCCGGTGTCGGGGACGCCGCCCCGGTGGCCGGGCTCGGTGCGACGGACCAGCAGCGTCGACATGCTCTGGCCGGCCGGCGTCGGTGGGTTGCTGCGACTCGAAGGACGGGCCCGCGACCTGCGTACGACGACGGAAGGGAGCGCAGCGGTGGTCGGCACCGCGTCGACGGTGGTCGAGGTCGACAAGGGCACCGTGACCAGCATCCAGACCGACCCGAGCGCGGAATCGGCGCCGCTGGTCGGCCACGCCGCCCGCAGCTTCCGCCGCGCGCTCGACGAGCACGCACCCTGGCTCACGACCGACGGCTCGCTGTTGGGCCTGCTCCTCGACGAGGTGCCGGTGACGTCGCTCATCTCGATGAGCGCGCCGCGCCGGGCAGGCGTCGTCGACCTCGACACCAGCCTGCGGTCGCCATCGCGGCCAAAGGTCGACGTGTGCGCCGGCTGGATCAGCGGTGGCGTGATGATCCGCCGGATCGCCAATGGCGAGCGACCGCTGCTCGGGGAAGGGCCAGCGGTGCCGTCGTTGCTCCGCGACGACGATCCGCTGGCGTGGCACGACCAGCCAACGCTTTCGCCCCACAGCATGCGGCGGCGCCGCCGGCTCGATCTCAGCCGGTCCGCCGACGGCACCCTGCTCGTCGACTCGCTCTTCCGCGACGCCTACGTCGAGGAAGACGGCACCGAGACCGGCGTCCACGAGTACGGCCTGACCGCCACCGTCGATGGCGGCACGCTCGTGGTCACCTCGATCGAGATCACGGCTCGTGTCCTGCCCGGGCCCGATTGCCCGAACGCCGTCGCCAGCGCCCAGCGCCTGGTCGGCCGGCGCCTGCCGGAGGTCCGGGCGCTCGTGCGGGCCGAGTTCGAGGGCACCTCGACCTGCACCCATCTCAACGACGAGCTCCGCGCCTTCGGCGATCTGCACGCCCTGGCAACGCTGATCTGAGCCAGACTGCGGCGGTGAAGCGACTCGTCACCGGCGTGGACAGCACGGGCAGGTCATGTGTCCTGGAGGAGGCCGACATCGGCCCTGGCGACATGTCCGACATGGAGCTGCACACGCTCTTCCGCACCTCGGACGCTCCGCCCCCGCCGCGACCGGCCGGGCACGGCGCCGACATGGACCTCGGCCTGGCGCCCGGCCTCGCCCGTTGGACGGTCGTGCACTGGCCTCCCGGCCGCGAGGCGCCCATGCACCACACCGACACCGTCGACTTCGACATCGTGGTGGCCGGCAGCCTCGACCTGATCCTCGATGACGGCGCCCATCATCTCGAGCCGGGCGACTGCGCCCTCGTCAACGGCGTCGACCACGCGTGGAGGGCCGGGCCCCAGGGCTGCACGCTCAACGTGGTGCTGCTGGGCTCAACTCCGCCCAGCTGACGAACCCGCCCGGCCGACTTGTCGCGTCGAGCAACCGCTACGACGACGTCGGCTCCGACGATTCATCATCCCATCGAGGCATCGTCGGCGTGACGACCAAGCTGATGCCCTTGACGTCCGTGACGAGCACATGGTCTTGGTTCCCCGCGCTGCTCATGCCGGTGGCGTTCCACAGTGCGCCCTCGACGCGCACGATGCCCGACCGTCCAGACCAGATGGCGACCGTGCCGAGCTTGCCGACCATCCCCTCCATGCCGACCTGTGGCGGTAGCGACAGCAAGGTGCCCGCTATTCGCATGATCCATGGGAAGAGGAACGGCAGGACGAGCGCCGAGACATCGGCGACGAACAGCGTCGTGACGTCGCCATTGGTCAACCCGAAGCCAATGGCCCCCACGCCGTAGAGCACACCGGCCACGACCCGGCCCTTCAGCGAGGCATGCGAGCGGCCGATCAGCGCGCCCCAAATCAATACGCCCACCGCCACACCGGGCAATGGCCACCACGCGAGGTCCTGGCGGACGACGCCCCATACCGCCAGGCCCGACAGGACCAGGGCAGCAAGGCCGGCTACCCCGACGGTCGGCAGCGCCAGCTCGAGCAGTACGAGCACGGCGGCCAGCGCGACCGCAAGGAGCACGACCACCGGCTGATCGAGGGCGGCCTCCACATCGTCACGCTAGTGACGTGCGTCAGAGGTTGCCGTGCACCTCGCCGCCGAGCTCTCGACGAGCCGGACCGCGTCGGACGAACGCCTGGACTGCAGCGAGTTGCGGACGAGGCGCACGACGCCGCACGGTCACCTGCGGCCAGGTTGCGGTGATCGCGTCGGGCATGCCGCGGAGCCCGTCACATCCTCGATCACGCCCTCACACAACGTTCCTGACACCCCCGTTGCTGCCGACCCCGCCTCGGTCTATGACTCGGCCCGCTGCAACAGCTCGATGCAGTTGCCCTCGGGGTCTTCGATGAACACCACGAGCGAGTCCCCAAAGTTGGTCGGCGGCATCTGGATCCTTCCGCCGGCTGCCTCCAGCCCAACGATCGCCCCGCGCACATCTTCGACGTACAAGGCCATGTAGCGGATCCCGGTCGCCGAGGTGTTGCCGCCTCGCGGGTTGGCGGCCGCCGGCACCTTGTCGAACCCAATCACCCAGAGCTGGCCGACGCCCACGTCGAAGAACCACTTGTGCGCACCGTTGGCGGGGAAATGCCGCTCCTCGGCGAGCGGAAACCCGAGGAAGTCGCGATAGAACGCGACGAGCTTCTCCGGATCTCGGGCGGTGAGCCCTATGTCCAGGGCCTGACCGACCATCTTGAGAGCCATGGTCGGAACATACCAACGGCATCTCCAGCGGTGCCGGCGACTGCTGCAGGATCAGTTGACGGCGCGGGACGGTCAGCTCTTGGCGGCGGCTTCGTCCTGGAGCCGGCGCTGCTCACGGCGCCAGTGCAACACCTCGAGATCGGGAAGATCCGTGCGCGCCCGCTTGAGCTCGGTGACGTTGGCGTTCCGCACCATCCACGACGTGTGCCGCCACAGCTCGATCGCCTCGTCGTCAGCCGGCGGCTCGTAGATCACCGGGCCGAAGATGGCCGGGCCCTCGCCGTTGTCGAGGATGATCGTGGGCACGCCGAAGGCACCGAACCGCGACACCACCTCGTTGTGCTCGTCGACCACCGCCTGCCACGTCGAGTCGTCGGCCAGCGCCTTGTCGCACAGCCCCGGGTCGAGGCCCGCCTCGGCAAGCGACGCCCGCACCGCGTCGGGCATCTCTTCGGGCGTGGGCGGCGGCGGCCGGTGCCAGAGCCGTTGCCCGAGGGCCGTGTAGAAGGGGCCGATCGCATTCCGGCCCTCGGTGTCACGGATCACGATCGCCGTGCGCAACGCCGGTCCGGAGACGGGGTTCGTGAGCTCCTCGCCTTCCTTCTGGTTCACGATCTCCAGTGAGAACACGCCCCATTCGATCTCGATCTCACCGAGGCGTTCGAGGTCCTTGGCCCACCGCGACGTCTGGTAGCACCAGGGGCAACGGGGGTCGAAGTGAAAGCGGACCTTCTCCGGCATGGCGGGCTCCTCAATCGGCGTTCGAGGAAACGCTACCGGGGTCGTCCGAGAGGCGACGAGGGAGCAGGCGGTCGTCGCGGCGCAGCTGCTCGGGTGTGACGACCACAGGTGCGGGCCGGTTCAGCCAGCCCCGCGCCGTGACGACGCGCCCGCCCTTCTCGACCAGCACCGACCACGGCATGGCGCTCACCGGGGTGCCGCTGAGCACCGGCCGCATGATCACCAGCCCGCCTTCACCACCGACGACCTCGACGCGGGGCCCGCCGACATCACGCACCAACTCGACGGCGACCCGGATGGCCGCCGATCGGGAGGCGGGTGCACCGCCCGTCACCGCCCCTCCGGCCGGACCGGCATGCCAGGGAAGTCCCGGAACCAAGCCGACCACCAGCCGGACGCCCCCCTCGCTCGCCTCCCACCCGACAGGTGCTTCGCGCACCTCGCCTGGGATGCCGAGCCGATCGGCCAGGCGCTGGACCCGCACCGTCGTCGTGCGCTCGCCGAGGCGCCATGCCGGCACCAGCTCGTGGTCGCGGCGGGCCAGGGCGATCGACGGAACCGTGATGGCGACGACCACGGCGAGCGACGCCAGGGCCGCGACCAGCCGACCGCGTGTCACCCGAACAGCTCTCGGGCTCGCTCGCTGACCTTCTCGACCGCAGCGTCGTCCGGCCTGACGTTCGCCCGGAACATGTCGGCCTGGAGCTTGGGGCCGCGCGAGCCGAGGAGGTCCATGATCGGCCGCGTCACTGGCTGCACGACGTAGTGGATGTGGCCGGGCTCGCCACCGCCGTGCGACCACAGCGAGACGTAGACCTGCTCGGGCGAGGTGAGCTCGGTCACCACCTGTGCGGTCCGGTGGAGCAGCGGCCCCATGGCGGCCGCCTCGTCGATGGCGAGGTCGGCCACGTGCACGACGTGGCGCACCGGCTTGACCACCAGCGTGCCGAGCCCGAGCGGGCCGACGCAGTGCTCGACAGCCCAACGGTCCGTGCGATGGATGGGCCCGCCCGGCAGCGGCACCCGACCGGCGAGCATGCCGGTGACCTCGACCGCCTCGGTGAACTCCTTTGCCTGCACCAAGCCGTTCTGGCCGGTGGTGGCGTCGATGACGAGCAGCACCTCGGTGACCTTGCCGGGCTCGCGGTCGGCGACCCGCCGAACCTTGCGCAGCTCCTCCATCAGGTTGACCTTGGTGTGGAGGCGCCCGGCGGTGTCAGCCAGCACCAGATCGGCGCCCCGACCGGCCGCCGACTGCACGGCGTCGAAGATCACTGACGAGGGATCGCCACCCTCGTTGCCCCGCACGAGGTGGGAGCCGGTGCGCTCGGCCCACGTGCCGAGCTGCTCGGCGGCGGCGGCCCGGAAGGTGTCGCCGGCGGCCATCACGACGGTGCGCCCGGCGGCCGACTGGATCTTGGCGATCTTGCCGATCGAGGTGGTCTTGCCCACGCCGTTGACACCGACGAACAGCCACACGTTGGGCGCGCCGGGCTCGAAGCGCAGCGAGCGGTCGCCCTCGGCCAGCCGGGCCTTGAGGTCGCCCTTGAGCTGGGCGAGAAGTGCCTCCGGCTCGGCGATGCCCTTCTCGGCCACCTCCTTGCGCAGCGCGTCGAGGATCTGGGTCGTCGTGCCGATGCCGACGTCGGCGCGGATCATCGCCTCCTCGAGCTCGTCCCAGGTCTCGGAGGTGATGGCCGACCGCCCGACGATCGCGCCGAGGTAGCCGGAGATCGTCGAACGGGCCCGGCCGAGCCGGTCACGGAACCGGGGACGGACGGCCTCGGCCTGCTCCTCCTCGACCGCGTGTTGGAAGACCTCTTCGATCTCGGCGATGGTCTCGCCGTCGGGCTCGAACTCGAGGGCGGTGTCGTCGATGACCTCGTCGCGCGGCGCCTCGTCGGGTGGCAGCACCACTGCGACACCCGACGACGGATCGTCGAGGTCGATGACCGGCTCGTCGACGACGCGCTCGTCGACCACGCGCTCGGGCGGGCGCCGCTGCTCGACCGGCGGTGGCTCGAGGACGACCCCACGATTGCGCCGGGTGGCGACGGACCCCACCACGACGCCGGCGACGACGAGGAGGGCGAGCACGATGATGACTGCGGCCATGTAGGCCGGAGCCTACCCAGGCACATAATGGACACTGGCCGGCTCATCCGACATCCCGGGACGCATCGTCAGTACCGTCCGACCACGATGCTCCGCTGGCTGCTGAACCACTTCGACAGCGCGGTCTTGATCCTTCTGACCGCCGGCGTGACCATCGGTATCGCCCTCGGCGCCGAGGCCTGGCAACGGACGCGCATGAAGGACCGGGAACGACGGTCCAACGAGATGCTGTCGATGACCGTCGAGTTCGTCGGCATCGCCTACGCCATCCTCATCGGCTTCGTCATCGTGTCGCTCTGGGAGACCCAGGGCGCCGCTTCCGACACCGTCTCGAACGAGGCAGCTGCCCTCTCCGACATCGTGACCCTCACGCGCGGGACCGACGCGGCCGACGCGGTGCGGATCAAGACCGCCGTGGCCGAGTACAGCAGCGAGGTCGCCCATCACGAGTTCAAGCTGCTGCGCACGGGCAAGGCGAGCGCCAAGGCGGACGCCGACGCCGACGCCGTCTTCAGCGCCATCGTCGCGGCTGACAGCTCGACGCCGTTGCACCAGACCCTGCAGGACAAGCAGATCGACTCCTACAAGGAGTTCACCGCCCTGCGCACCAGGCGGCTGCAGATCGCCAACGACAAGCTGGCCGGCGAGCTGTGGCTGCTGGTGCTCGTCTCGTCGGTGGCGTTGATCCTGCTGGTGGCGGCGTTCGAGGGCGAGGGTCGTTGGGACGTGTTCGCCAGCGTGGTGATCGCCGGCACCGTCGGCCTGGTGCTGTTCGCCATGGTCGCCTTGAGCTATCCCTTCTCGGGACAGGTGTCGGTCAGCCCCGAGCCGTTCATCGCCCTCGCCCAGTCGATCGGCTGAGTCACGGCCGTGTCCCGTTGGCTCCTCAACCACGTCCCCACCTTGGGGCTGGCCGCCATCATCATCGGCGGGTTCGTCGGCATGGCCGTGGTCGGCACCCTCCTCGTGCGCAAGCGGCTGCCCAGCTGGGTCAGCGGCGCGGACAACGACGTCGCCGGCGTGCTGCTCGGCGTCGTCGGTGGCGTGTACGGGATCATGCTGGCCTTCGTGATCGTGGCCCTCTGGGAGAGCTTCCAGGACGCCGAGCGCACCGTCACCACCGAGGCCACCGAGGTGTCGCAGCTCTACCGCGTGCCCAGGAGACGTTCTATGCCGAGGCCGTCAGCAAGATGAACGACATCGTGGGCGCCCGCCGTGAACGGCTGCACGAGGCGAGCCATGAGCTGCCCGGCACCTTGCAGATCCTGCTGGTGGGCGGGGCCTTCGTGATCGTCGGCTTCCTGTTCCTCTTCGGCGCCCAGAACCCCCGGGCCCACATGTTGATGGTGGTGGCGGTGTCGTCGTTGCTCGCCTTCAACCTGCTGCTGGCATTGCTGCTCGACCATCCCTTCGCCGGCAAGGTGTCGGTGTCGAACACACCATTCCGGCAGGGTGCGCTGGCGCACTTCTTCGAGGGTCGAGACTGACGACCAGCGGGTAGCGTCGCCTCATCGGCAGACGTGACGACTGGCGAATCGACTTCGAGGCGACACCTCGGCGTGACGCGGCGTTCGAGACGCTGTCGGGCGTGCCGGTCGAGCCGGTCTACGGCCCCGACGACGGCGAGTTCCCCGGGCAGTGGCCCTACACGCGCGGCCCCTACGCCTCCATGTACCGGTCGAAGCTCTGGACCATGCGGCAGTTCGCTGGGTTCGGGACGCCGTCCGATACCAACGGCCGCTTCAAGGAGATCCTGCGGTCGGGTGGCGACGGTCTGTCGACTGCCTTCGACCTGCCCACGCTCATGGGGTGCGACTCCGACGACCCGCTGAGCGAAGGCGAGGTCGGGCGGTGTGGTGTTGCCGTCGACACCCTCGCCGACATGGAGGTGCTGTTCGGTGGCATCGACCTCGGCGCCATCACGACGTCGATGACGATCAACTCCCCCGCCGCGGTGATCTTCGCCATGTACATCGCGGTCGCCGAGGGCAACGGCGTGCCCCGTTCGAAGCTCGGGGGCACGCTCCAGAACGACATCCTCAAGGAGTTCCACGCCCAGAAGGAGTTCGTTTTTCCGCCGGCGCCCTCGATGCGGCTCGTGCGTGACACCGTTGCCTTCTGCACGACCGAGATGCCGCGATGGCACCCGATCTCAGTGTCGGGCTACCACATCCGCGAGGCGGGATCGACGGCGGCGCAGGAGCTCGCCTTCACCTTGGCCGACGGCTTCGCCTACGTCGAGCTGGCCATGGGGGCCGGCCTCGACGTCGACGCCTTCGCGCCCCGGCTCTCGTTCTTCTTCAACGCCCATGTCGACTTCTTCGAGGAGATCGCCAAGTACCGGGCAGCCCGCCGGATCTGGGCCCGGTGGCTCCGCGATCGCTATCACGCAAGCGACGCCCGATCGATGCAGTGCCGGTTCCACACCCAGACCGCAGGCGTGTCGCTCACCGCCCAGCAGCCGGAGATCAACATCGCCCGCACCGCCATCGAGGCCCTCGCCGGCGTGCTCGGTGGCACCCAGTCACTGCACACCAACGCCATGGACGAGGCATTCGCCCTGCCGACCGAGAAGGCGGCCCGCATCGCGCTGCGGACCCAGCAGGTCATCGCCTACGAGACGGGCGTGGTCAACGTGGCCGATCCGCTCGGCGGGTCGTACTACGTCGAGGCCCTCACCGACGAGCTCGAGCGCCAGGCGGAGGCGGTGTTCGCCGAGCTGCTCGACCTGGGCGACGGCTCGGTCCTCGACGGTGTGTATGCCGGCATCGACAACGGCTACTTCCAGTCGGCCATCGCCGATGCCAGCTACGACCTCGAGCAACGCGTCAACCGCGGTGAGCGGATCGTCGTCGGCGTCAACAAGTTCACTGATGGCGACGACGACCAGATCGATCTGCTCGAGATCACCACTGAGCAGGAGCGCCGGCAGGTCAAGGCGCTCCAGGAGGTCAAGGCCGACCGCGACGGCCAGGCGGTCGGCGCCGCCCTCGCCGCCCTGCGAACGGCGGCGGCCGACCCCGAGCGCAACCTCATGCCCGTCCTCATCGACACGGTGAAGACCTACGCCACCGAGGGCGAGATCATGGACGCCCTCGCCTCCGTCTTCGGCCGCTACAGCGAGACCCCCGCCATCTGAGATTTCAGGCGGTGGTGGTGCCGACCTTCTCGCTGACGACGCGGGAGGAGCCGCCGGGCTGCATGGTGACGCCGTAGAGGATGTCGGCCACCTCCATGGTGCGCTTCTGGTGGCTGACGATCAGGAGCTGCGCCTCGCGGCGGAACTCCTCGACCAGGTCGAGGAAGCGGTGGAGGTTGACGTCGTCGAGGGCGGCCTCGACCTCGTCCATCAGGTAGAAGGGCGACGGCCGGCTGCGGAACACGGCGAACAGGAAGGCCAGCGCCGTGAGCGAGCGCTCGCCGCCGGACAGCAGCGACAGCTTGCGGACGTTCTTGCCCGAGGGGCGGGCCTCGACCTCGATGCCGGTCTCGAGCGGGTTGTCGGGATCGGTGAGCTTGAGCGAGCCCTGGCCGCCGGGGAACAGCGTCTCGAAGAGGTGGGTGAAGTGATGGGAGACGTCGGCGAATGCCGCGCTGAAGACGTTGACGATCTCGGCGTCGATCGCCTTGATCACCCGCGCCAGCTCGCGCCGGCTGCCCTTGACGTCTTCGAGCTGCTCCTCGGTGAAGCGGTGGCGCTCCTGGAGAGCTTCGTACTCCTCCAGCGCCAGGGGGTTGATCGGGCCCATGAGCCGCAGCTCACGCTCGAGCTCCCGCAACCGGGCCGGCGCCGCCGTGCCCTCGGGCAGCGGTGGGCACTCGGCCGCCATGGCCGCCTCCGGCTCGCAGTCGAGGTCGCGGCGCAGCGTGTCGGTGGCCGCCTCCAGCCGCAGGGTCAGCTCCTGGCCGTCGAGCTCGCCCCGCCGGGCCCGCTCGCGGACCTCCTCGAGGCTGCGCTCGGCGGCTTGCCGCTGGCGGCGAAGACCCTCCAACCGGTCGGCCGTGGCCCGGGCCGCCTCCGACTGCAGGCGCCGGCGCTCGCGCAGATCGGTGAGGTGGCTGTCGAGCCAGGTGAGCTTCTCCCCCACCAACGACGACAACCGCCCGATGACGACCAGCTTGCGGTCGAGCTCGATCCGCCGGCCCTCGGCCGCCTCGCGCTCGCCGACGTTGTGCTCGAGCCGCTCCTCGACCTCTGCCAGCCGGTGGCTGAGGTACGCCCGCCGCTCCTGGATGCCCGACGCCCGGACCTCGAGGTCGGTGCGCAGGGCGCCGACGGCGGCCGATCGCTCCTCCAGGCGGCGACGGGCCTCGGCCATGGTGCGGGCGGCCTCGGCCGCCTTCGACTCCTCGGCCTCCAACCCCGGCAGCTGGGCCTGCAGCTCGGCCTGCCGGGCCCGCTCCTGCTCGACCCGCACGCTCATCTCGGCCAGGTGCGAGCGCAGGTTGCCGGCTTCGGTGCCGGCATCGACGAGCTCCGACTCGACCCGCTCGAGCGCGTCGATGGCCTTGACCTTGGCCGCCCGGCTCTCGGTGAGGTTGCGGGTCCACTCGGTCTCGGCCATGCGAGTGCCGTCGAGGGCGTTGCGGGCGATCTCCAGCGCCGAGGTGGCGAGCGCGACCTCGTTGGCCATGCCGTCGGCCATCCGCTGCGCCTCTTCCAGCGCCGCACCGGTCGCGCCCGACGACGCCGTGCCAACCCGCCAGCCCGACGTTGCGAACCGGTCGCCTGCCCGGGTCACGATCACCGCGTCGGGATGGGCGACGGCCACCTCCATGGCTGCTCGCCAGTCGCCGTCGATGCAGATGGCCGAATGCAGCAGTGTGTCGAGGGCAGCATCGACCTCGATCGAGGCGCCCAGGTCACGGCGGGCCCGGACGTGGGTGCGCACTGGCTCACCGGCGCCGGTGGACGCCGCTGGCGCGTGGCCCAGCAGCGGGAGGACGGCACCGGCACCGTCTCGGGCCAAGACCTCGAGCGCCCGGCGGGCCCCCTCGGCGCCCCCGCCAACGACCACGGCACCCAACGCCGGACCGGCCGCCGCCTCGAAGGCGGCCTCCCACCCGGCGTCGACCTCGACCAGGTCGAGGAGGGTGCCGATCACGCCGTCGACACCGGCCAGCCGCTCGGCGCCGGCCCGGGCCCGGGCCTCGTCGAGGGCCTGCCCCAGGGCATCAGCCCGGGCCTGCCAACCCTTCTGCTCGCCCTCGGCCGCTCGCAGGGCGGCCTCGGCTGCCTGCAGGGCGTGGTCGGCGGCGATGCGCTCGCCCTCGGCGACCATGAGGCCGTTGTCGAGCGAGGGCTCGGTGGCCTCGGCCGC
>JAEKLB010000022.1 GCA_019510095.1 Acidobacteriota bacterium
CGCCACGAAGGTGTCGCCGAACGCGTCGTCGGCCGCCAAGCCGGTGAAGCCGCCCCACAGGAACCCGAGCGCGAGGGCGAGCGCCCCAACCGCCACGGCGCCGGCCACTGCGGTCACGGCTCCGTGCAGCACGGCGCCGGCCACGGCGCCGAGGACGGCCCCGGCGAACCCGACGAGCACAGCGCCGACACCGGCGCGGCGCCCGACGTAGCCCATCACGGCAAGATCGGTCTGGCGCTCTTCGTCGTTGGTGACCGGCAGCTTCGCGCGCGCCGCCCCCGGCCCTTCCAGGCCGATGTCCTCAGCCTCAACCCCTCGGCGTTCCAAGGCCATCAGGCCGTCCCGCGCCTTGCGCATCGAGGGATAGGTCGCTCGGACCTCAGCACTGGGTCGCCCTGCGCTGCTCGTCATGGAACGTCCTGTACCCGGTTCGGCCACGCCTGCTACGTGTGCCGACCTGGTTGTCGTCGCCGGGACCGGGTAGGGGATCGCCGGGACACCTGGCGGAGGAGGTCGCCTGTGAGGCTTGCGTCGGAAGCTCTTGTCGAACGTCTCGCTGAGTGGGGGGTCGACACCGTCTTCGGCCTGCCCGGCGACGGCATCAACGGGATCATGGAGGGGCTTCGCCGCCACCGGGATCGCATCCGCTTCGTGCTCGTGCACCACGAGGAAGCGGCCGCCTTCATGGCGACGGGCTACGCCAAGTCGACGGGCCGGCTCGGGGTGTGCCTGGCGACCTCGGGCCCGGGCGGCATCCACCTGCTGAACGGGCTGTACGACGCCAAGCTCGACCATGTCCCGGTGCTGGCCATCACCGGGATGCAGGGGACGTCCCTCCTCGGGACGGGCTTCCAGCAGGAGGTCCATCTCGAGCGGCTGTTCGAGGACGTTGCCGAGTACAACGTGCTCGTCCATGTGCCCGCCCAGATCCCGGCGCTGGTCGACAACGCGGTCAGGACGTCGCTGGCGCGTCGCACCGTGTCCCACATCACCCTGCCGGTCGACCTCCAGGAGGCCGACGCCGACCTCGCCCCCTTCGAGGGCGGCCTGGGCACCGGCCGGCTCCCGCACACCTCTGCCGTCTTCCTCCCGAGCCCGGTCGTTCCTCCGCCCGATCACCTCGATCGGGCCGCCGCCGTGCTCAACGAGGGCACCAAGGTCGCGATGTTGGTGGGTGTCGGCGCGCTCGGAGCACGGTCCGAGGTGCTGGCCGTGGCCGACCGGCTGGCCAGCCCGATCATCAAGACGCTTCCCGGCAAGGGGGCCGTCCCCGACGACGATCCGCTCACCACCGGCGGTCTGGGCCTGCTCGGCACCCGTCCCTCGGAGGACGCCATCGACCAGTGCGACACCCTGCTCATGGTGGGCACCAACTTCCCCTACACGGCCTACCTGCCGGAGAAGGCGCGGGTCGTGCAGATCGAGGTCGACCCGGTGCGGGCCGGTGGGCGCATCGCCACCGAGGTGCCCCTCGTCGGCGACGCCGCCGACACCCTCCGGTCCCTCCTGCCCCTGCTCGTGCGCAAGGAGGACCGGGCCTTTCTGGAGACGGCCCAGGCGGCGATGGTGGACTGGCGCGCCGAGCTGGCGGCGCTCGAGTCGGCGGAGCGGGAGCCCATCCAGCCCCAGTACCTGGCCCGGATGATCGATCGCGTCGCCGAGGACGACGCCATCCTGGCGACCGATTCCGGCACGATCGCCACCTGGGCGGCACGCCACTTCGACATCCGCGGCGATCGACGGTTCATGCTGTCCGGCAACTTGGCCACCATGGCGCCCGGACTGCCCTACGCGATCGCCGCCCAATGGGCCCATCCCGGCCGGCAGTGCGTCGCGTTCGTCGGCGACGGCGGCTTCGCCATGTTGATGGCCGAGTTCCTCACCGCCGTCCAGCACGGCCTTCCGATCAAGGTCGTGATCTGCAACAACGGTGAGCTCGGTCAGATCCTCTGGGAGCAGATGGCGCTCGGCTATCCCGAGCACGGCGTCCGGTTCCAAGGGCCAGCGAACTTCGCGTCGTGGGCCGAGGCGTGCGGCGGCCGCGGCATCCGGGTCGAGAAGCCAGCAGAGCTCGAGTCCGCGCTGCGAGCAGCGTTCTCGTACCAGGGCCCAGCGCTCGTCGACGCGGTGGTCAATCCCGACGAGCCGCCCATGCCGCCAAAGGTCACCTACAAGCAGGCCAAGGGCTTCGCCGAGTCGTTCCTCAAGGGTCAGCCGCGCCGTTCGACGATCGCGTCCACCCTCTTCCGCGACAAGATCGACGAGCTGCGCGCCTGAGCATGGGCGGCCTGGCCGAGGATCTGGCGGCGCGGGTCGAAGGCGACGTCCGATTCGATGCCGGGTCCCGCGCCCTCGTCGCGACTGGCGGCTCGAACTACCGGCAGCTGCCGATCGGCGTGGTGGCACCGCGCACGGTCGACGACGTCATCGAGGCGGTGGCGGTGTGCCGCGAGCACGACGCACCCGTGCTGCCGCTGGGGGCAGACACCAGCCTGGCGGGGCAGTCGACCAACGCCGCGGTCGCCATCGACTTCTCCCGTCATCTCCATCACGTCGTCGACATCGACGCTGGTGGTGGCCAGGCCAGGGTCCAGCCCGGCGTCATCCGCGACCATCTCGACGCGGCAGCCGCTGCCCACCAGCTGACCTTCGGGCCCGATCCGTCGACGCACGCGTACTGCACGTTGGGGGGGATGATCGGCAACAACTCCTGTGGCGTGCACTCGGTCATGGCTGGCAAGACCGTCGACAACGTCGAGGAGCTCGATGTTCTCACCTATGACGGGCTGCGGCTCCGGGTCGGCCCGACCGACGAGGCGACCCTGGGGCGGCTCATCGCCGACGGTGGCCGGAAGGGGGAGATCTACCGTCAGCTCCGCGAGCTTCGCGACCGCTACGCCGACCTCATCCGGACCCGCTATCCGCGGCTCCCTCGGCGTGTCTCGGGTTACAACCTCGACGACCTGCTGCCCGAGCACGGCTGCAACGTGGCCCGAGCCCTGGTGGGCAGCGAAGGCACCTGCGTCACGATCTTGGAGGCGACCGTTCGGCTCGTCCCCCGGCCCCGGGCCAGATCGCTGCTCGTTCTTGGCTACCCGGACGTGTACGCGGCCGCCGACCATGTCGTGGAGGTGATGGCCCACGGGCCGATCGGCCTCGAAGGCATCGACGAGGAGCTCATCGCCGACATGCGCGTCAAACGGCTCCACGTCGAGGAGCTCGACCTCCTGCCAGAGGGGCGAGGCTGGCTGCTCGTCGAGTTCGGCGGGGACGACAAGGACGAGTCCGACGCCCGGGCCAGGGAGCTCATGGCCGCGCTCGAGGGCCACGGCCCCTCCATGAAGCTCTACGACGACGAGGACTCCGAACGCAAGGTGTGGGAGGTGCGCGAGGCCGGCCTCGGCGCCACCGCCTACGTGCCGGGGCAGCCCACCACCCATGAGGGTTGGGAGGACGCCGCGGTCCCGCCCGAACGCCTGGGCCGCTACCTCCGCGACTTCCGCGCCCTGCTCGACCGCTACGGCTACCAGGGCGCGCTCTACGGCCACTTCGGGCAGGGCTGCGTGCACACCCGCATCGACTTCGACCTCCGCACCGCCGCTGGCATCGCCTCGTTCCGCTCCTTCGTGCACGACGCCGCCGACCTCGTCGTCGCCAACGGCGGCTCGCTCTCGGGCGAGCACGGCGACGGCCAGTCCCGAGCCGAGCTGCTGCCGAAGATGTTCGGACCGGACCTGGTCCGGGCGTTTGCCGAGTTCAAGGCCATCTGGGATCCGCGCAATCGGATGAACCCCCACAAGATCGTGGAGCCGTATCGCGTCGACGAGAACCTGAAGCTCGGCACCAGCTATCGGCCGGTGGCCGTCCGCACCCACTTCCGGTTCCCCGACGACCATGGCAGCTTCGCCGAGGCGACCCGGCGTTGCGTTGGCGTCGGGAAGTGCCGGCGGACGGGCGGAGGCACCATGTGCCCGAGCTTCATGGTCACCCGCGAGGAGCGGCACACAACCCGAGGACGGGCCCACCTCCTCTTCGAGATGCTGGAGGGTGACCTCGTCGCCGGTGGTTGGCGGGACGGCGGGGTGAAGGAGGCCCTCGACCTGTGCCTGGCGTGCAAGGGCTGCAAGGGCGAGTGTCCGGTGAACGTCGACATGGCGACCTACAAGGCGGAGTTCCTGTCACACCACTACCGCTGGCGTCTTCGTCCGCGGAGCGCGTACGCCATGGGCCTCATCCACTGGGCGGCCCGCGTCGCCGCCCACGCCCCAGGTCTCACCAACCGGCTGACCCATGGCCGGCTGACCGGGCCCCTCCTGAAGTGGGCGGGCGGTGTCGCCCCCGAGCGGGAGATCCCCACCTTCGCCGACCGGACCCTCCGCCAGCGCCTCGGGAGCGGTCCGATCGGCCGGCCCGACGGTCGGCCCGTGCTTCTGTGGATCGACACCTTCACCGACCACTTCGAGCCCCACATCGGCGAGGCGGCGATCCGTGTGCTCACCGCGGCCGGCTTCAAGGTGTCGACACCCGAGCGCCAGCTCTGCTGTGGACGGCCTCTCTACGACTACGGGATGCTCGGCCTCGCCAAGCACTTGCTGCGACGGGACCTCGAGGCGCTGCGGCCGATGCTGACTGCGGGCGTGCCCATCGTGGGGCTCGAGCCGAGCTGCCTGGCGGTGTTCCGGGACGAAGTGGTCAACCTCTTCCCCGACGACCCGGACGCGCTGCGCCTGCGCTCCCAGGCGATGACCCTCGGTGAGCTGTTCGCGCGTGAGGACGTCGCGCCGGTGGCCCACCTCGACGGCCGGGCTCTGCTGCACGGCCACTGCCACCAGAAGGCGGTGCTGGGCTTCGGCGACGACCAGCAGCTCTTGCGCTCGACCGGTCTCGACGTCGACGTCCTCGACGCCGGCTGTTGCGGCATGGCCGGCTCGTTCGGCTTCGAACGGGGTGAGCATCTCGACGTCTCGATCGCCGCCGGCGAACGGGTCCTGCTCCCGGCGGTGCGGAGCGCGCCCGCCGACGCCCTCATCGTGACCGATGGCTTCAGCTGCCGCCAGCAGATCCGCCAATGCACCGACCGATCGGCCCTGCACCTGGCCGAGGTGCTCGACCACGGCCTCCGCTGATGCCCATCGACGAGCTCGCGGTCAGCGCCTACACGCTCCCGCTCGACGAACCCGAGTCCGATGGGACCCTGACCTGGACCGCTACGAGCGTCGTGGTCGCCGAGCCGCGTGCCGAAGGCGTGCAAGGCCTTGGGTTCACCTACGGTCCCACCGCCTGTGCCCATCTCATCAGTGAACTCCTCGCCGGCGTCGTGCTGGGCCGCGACCCGATGGACGTGCCCGGGGCATGGACGGCCATGGTCCGGGCGATCCGCAACACCGGGCGCCCGGGTGTGGCGTCGATGGCCATCGCCGCCGTCGACACCGCCCTGTGGGACCTCAAGGCCCGCCTGCTCGAACAGCCCCTGGCCCGCCTGCTGGGCATGGCCCGAACGAAGGTGCCGGTCTACGGAAGCGGCGGCTTCATCTCGATGACCGACGATGCACTCGCCGCCCAGCTCGGGGGATGGGTGCACGACCAAGGCATCCCCAGGGTCAAGATCAAGATCGGCAGCGACCGCGACAGCGAACGGGTCGCCCACGCCCGCCGGGCGATCGGCCCCGATGCCGAGCTGTTCGTCGACGCCAACGGCGCGTACAGCCGCAAGCACGCCGTCCGGATGGCCCGGCTGTTCGACGGTGAGCGGGTCACGTGGTTCGAGGAGCCAGTCTCCTCCGACGACCTCGACGGCCTGCGAGAGGTCCGTGACCTGGTGGACGTCGAGGTGGCAGCCGGCGAATACGGCTACGACCTCGTCTACTTCGAACGCATGGCCTCAGCGGTCGATGTCCTCCAGGCCGACGTCTCCCGCTGCGCCGGCATCACCGAATGGCTGCGAGCGGCAGCGGTGGCGGCCGCCCACGGCCTCGAGGTCTCCGGCCACACGGCCCAATCGCTCCACGCCCACCCCGCGTGCGCCGTCCCCAACCTGCGTCATCTCGAGTACTTCGCCGACCACGCGCGGGCCGACCGCATCCTCTTCCATGGCGTGCTCGACCCCGATGGCGGCTCGCTCGAGCCCGACCTCACCCGCAACGGCTGCGGCCTCGACCTCAATCGGGGCGCCGCCGAGCGATTCCGGACCGCCTGAGTCATCCATGGAGCCCGACCGGGGCGCCGACCGATGGCAATGGGCTTCCTCAGGAGTCAGGCCCTGACCGAGGACCCGTCGGAAGCGGCATCGGTGAGGAGTTGGACGACCTCCTCGTCAGTCGTCTGGCCGAACCGCTCGTACCACCGCCGACGGCGATGAAGTCGATCGGCGTGTGGAGGCAGACGACCTCGTCCGCGACCAGGCGCAGTCGGGCCACCGTGTCCGGCGCGCCGGCCGGTACCGCCAGCACCACCCGTGCGGGCGCGTGAGCTCGCAGGGAGCGCACGGCGGCCTCGGCGGTGACGCCGGTCGCCAAGCCATCGTCGACGAGGATGACCGACCGCCCCTCTAGCGGCGGGAGAGGCCGTCCGTGGCGATAGCGGCGCACCCGACGGTAGAGCTCGACCTGCTGGGCCGCGGCCAGTCGATCGAAATCGTCCACCGTCAGGTCGAGGGCTCGCAGCACCTCGTCGTCGCGCACGACGGCGCCGCCCTCGGCGATGGCGCCGGTCCCGAACTCGGGCTGATGAGGGGCGCCGACCTTGCGGGCCACGAACACCTCGAGCGGCGCGCCCAGGACGCAGGCCACTTCGTAGCCCACCGGCACCCCGCCACGGGGCAGGGCCAACACAACCGGAGCCACCAGAGGCCCGAGCTGCTCCTGGCGCAGCCGCTCCGCCAGCTGTCGCCCTGCGTCGTGGCGGTCGTGGAATCGCATCACTCCACTCCTGCGTCGGGCGTCATCACCTACCCGGACCGGGATCCCATGACACCGGCGGGACAATGGTGCGGTCCGGCGACGCGGGTAGGACAACAGCGACCGGCTGGGCGCGACGCCTGACTCCGGGACCCGCTAGGAGGCCTGCTCCAAGCGGGCCCCCGGGCCATCGGCCGCGTGACGCCCCTTGGGCGCGGGCCGGGCGGCGGGGGACTGGCCGTCCTCGACGGGGTGCTCGACGATCGCGATGACCCGGGCGGCCATGAACCGAGCGGTCCGCACCGGTTGGCCGGTGCGCGTGACCTCAGCCACCTCGATCACACCTCGGCCCGTGCTCGTCTCGATGCGGCGCCCGGCGCGAGTGGCGATGAGCTCGAACTCCCGGACTCGCTCGCCGGCATCGATGACGACCTCGACCCGATCACCTTTCACTGCCACCTTTCTTCCCCGATGACCTCTTCGCCACGCTGGCGGCAGCCGGTCTCAGGGGGTCAGGGGCTGGCTGAGCCGTCAGTCCGGCGGATGTTGGACGATCACCCGTACACGACTACTCGTGCCCGAGCGCGCGGGCTAGCTCGGCCCGGCCCATCTTCGACCGGCCCGGCAGGTCGCGCCGCTTTGCCTCGTCGTAGAGCTCCTGCCGCGTCCGAGGACCCTTGGCCCCCGTGCGCTTGCGCTTCGCCACGGCGGCGCCCTGCTTGCCCAGCGCGGTCCGGGTCTTGGCCGGCAGGTGGGCGATCGACCGCTTGGCCTGGGCGCCGGCCCTCGCCTTCTTGATGTTGCGCTTCGCCGCCTGCACCTGCTTCGCCGAGGCCATCAGGCGGCCTTCTTGCGGGCGGTCGCCTTGCCGCCCTTCCGGCCGGCGGCCTTGTGCTGGGCGGTCGTGCCGCCCTGATGGCTCTGCGACTTGCCGGCGCCGCTGTGTGACTTGCTGCCGCCCTTCTTCGACGCGCCGGGGGAGTTGGCGATCTTGGCCGCCCGCTCCTTCGACATGCCCTTGTCCTTGAGCGCCTCGTACTGCTTCTCGTTCTTCACGTTGGCTCGGGTGCCGGGCACGATGACCTCCTCGTGTTCCGTCGATCCAAATCGTCGTCCGCGCCACTACCCAGATCTCGCCGAGGAAATGACAACGCAACGACCGACGGGTCGGGCGGAGACGCCTCGTTCGTGCCGGAGGGCCTTACGCCGGCTCGTTCGGCTCCGGCGGATCGTCCGACGATGGATCGAGCACACCGTTGGCTGGGGCGTCGGGGTCCGGCGGCTCGCCGCCGCCGAACGGCGGGCGTTCCCCGATCTGGGCCGTGACGTCCTGGCTCTCGGCGTCGGGACCCGCGGGAGTGCTGGTGGGATCGCCGGTGCTGTCGTTCCGCCCGTCATCCATGGCGATGGCCCCCCGCTGCGCCGGAGGGGGGTGTCTCCCGGTCCGGATACTCGCCGCCGCCGAGCTCGTTTCCGGGGCCGACGTTCTCTTGGCGTATCACGGCCTTCTCGTTGCCCTCGCCGAGATCGACCGGCTCGCTCTCCACCATGTCATCGGATGGCTCGTAGGCAACCCGGTTCTCGTCGCCAGGCAAGCCACCTCGTGGCTCATCGTGGCCCTTGTTGGGTTCATCCATGGCTGCGCTGTGCCCAGCGGGACCGATGATGACTCGCACGCAGGCTCCAGACCAGCGGCAACGGCCGGCCCGAAGTTGTACGGACGCAGGGTCGCCTGAATGTGACATCACATGCCGTATCCCTTGACACATCGAGCCACCTTCGGTAAACCCGAGGTGGGCGCCCGACGTTGTCGTGGTCCCGTCGTCATCGCTCGCACCATCGCTCCAGGGGGGACACATGCACAGCGGTCGTAGGACCATCGGCGCGCTCGTCGCCACACTCGTTCTCTTGCTCGGCCTGACCAGCGCGACCAGCGTTTCGGCAGCGGCCAAGAAGCCGGCGAAGAAGTCGGCGAAGAAGAAGACGACGAAGAAGAAGACCACCAAGAAGGTGATCACCCGCGTCATTGACTCGCCATCGTCGTCCACGGCTGCGGGCGGCAAGGCCCGCCCGGCCAACGTCGACCCCGACGGCACCCTCGCCATTGGCTTCGCCGCAGCCGCCAACTCCCTGGATCCGATAGCGCGGCCCACACCGCTCACCACCTACCTGTCGCCGCTCTACGACCGGCTCACCAACATCGACGCAAATCTCAACGTCCAGCCGATGCTGGCGACGTCGTGGCGGTTCCCGGACCGCAGCACGATGGAGCTCACCCTCCGGACTGACGCCACCTTCGAGGATGGCACCAAGTTCGATGCTGCCGCGGTCAAGGCCAACATCGAGCGCGACAAGCAGCCGAGCAGCGGCCTCTTCTCGCAACTGTCGGGTGTGTCCTCCGTGGAGGTCGTGCGTCCTGACCTCGTGCGCTTCCACCTGTCCTCGGGCGGAACCGAGCTGCCGGGTCTCCTCGCCACGCAGGCGGGGATGATGATGAGCCCGAAGGTGATTGCGAGCGGGGTGAAGCTCGACAATGGCACCCATGGCGCTGGCTCCGGTCCATACACCGTGAGCAGCTTCGTCCCTGGTGACAAGATCACCTACAAGCAGTCAAGCCTTGTCACCAGCGGAAGCTACTGGGACAAGGGTGCCGGCCTGCTGAAGCAGATGAGCATCCAGTACATCGTGCAGAACATCCAGCGCATCAATGCTGTGCGGTCGGGCGATCTCGACCTGGGGTTCGTCACGGGCTCCGATGTGGCCACTGCGGCCAAGGCCATCAAAGACGGCACGGTCCAGGGCATCACCGTCGACGTCCCCCTGACCGAAGCCGTGTTCCAGATGCGTCAGACGCGCCCGCCATTCGACAACCTGCAGTTCCGCCAGGCGATGGAGTACGGCATCAACAAGGAGCTCTTCAACCAGGCGATCTACGAAGGCCAGTGTGCTCCGTCGAACATCTTCTGGACACCGTCCCACTGGTCGTATTCGAAGTCGGCTGACTCGATCTACCACTTCGACCATGACAAGGCCCAGCAGCTCGTCAAGCAGAGCGGCATCTTCAACCCCACCTTCACCATGGGTTATTCGGCGATCTTCGCCCAGCAGGCCCAGGTCATCCAGGGCATGCTCGGCGACTACGGCATCAACGTGAAGCTCGAGCTCCTGCCCACAGGTGACACACGCTTCCAGACCGGCCAGCTCGATGCCCTCTACGGCGCGGCGACAGCGCCGGGTGTCGATCCGCTCGGCTACATCAAGGCGTTCTACCTCGGGACGTCGGGCCTCGGGCTGTACAACGACGCCGACGCCTCCGTCACCAAGGCCCTTGCCCAGGCATCGGATCCGAGCACGCCGCAGGTGACTGCCAAGGCGCTCTACGACACCATCTACACGAAGCTGGCCAACCAGGCAGTCCAGGTCGATCTCTGCCACATTCGGCAGGCGTACGTCCACGCTGGCAAGGTCGCCAACATCAGCGACGTCGGCTTCAAGTTCAGCGGCCTGCCCGACTTCCGTTACTTGTACGTGAAGAAGTAGTCCCTACCGGTCGCGCGTTCAATGCACGGGGCGACCGTCACGCGCTGGCAAGCCAATGCAAGGAAGGGCTTCAGGTGACCATCACCAACACGGACGCGGACGAGCACGGAGCGCTGCACGGGGTGCGAGTGCTCGAAATCGCCGACAGCATCGCCGGTACGACCGCGGCCATGCTGCTCGGCGATCTCGGGGCTGACGTCGTGCGCGTCGAAGGGCAGAGGGCCTCGCTCGCCCGAGATCCGGGCTACGTCTGCTGGACGCGCAACAAGATGGTCGTAGAGCTCGACCGGGCAACCCCTGCCGGGTTGACGGAGATCCGCCGCCTGGTGGCCGCGACCGACGTTGTGGTTACCGACCTGGGCCGCGCCGAGCTCGAGCAGCTGCGGCTCGACGCCGCCAGTGTGCGGGCAGTGAACGAACGCGTCGTGCACATCTGGGAGCCCGCCTATGGGCATGTTGGGCAGTGGAGCAACCTGCCCCACGACCATGTCGTGCTCGGAGCCGTCAGCGGGCACGCGGGCGTCGGGATAGGCGCCCCGGCCGGGTCGCCGCTCAAGCCGTCGTCGGTCGTTGTGCCACTGCTCGCCTACCAGCAGGGCGCCATGGCGGCGACGGCGGCCGTGGCCGGGCTCTTCCGTCGGGCACGCACCGGCGTGGCACAGGCGGCATCGACGAGCGGTCTGCAGTCCGTGGCCGCGATGCTCGCCGCGGTCATGGCCGATGCACCACGCAAGGCAGCGGGCGGCGGCAGCGGCGGCCTCCCGCACTATCGGATGTATCAGTGCGGCGACGGCGAATGGCTCTTCCTGGGCGCGCTCGCGCAGCCGTTCTTTCTGCGCGCGCTCGAGGTACTCGAGCTGATGGATGTCATGGTCATGCCCGGTGTCGACGGCCAGTGGCTGAATCTTCAGCTGGCGGACGTCGCCCCAACCGTCATCGAACGCCTCGCGGCCCGCTTCCAGGAGCGTTCCCGCGACGAGTGGCTGAAGGTGCTCTACGAGGCCGACGTTCCCTGCGCCCCGCTGAGCACTCGCGACGAGTGGTTCGACAGCGAGACCGTGGCACTCAACGGCTGGCGCGTGGCACGTCCGCATGCCGAGCTTGGCGTCGTTGACCTGCCGAGCCCGCCCCTGCGGATGTCGGACGCAGCGACGGAGGTGCGTCACCTGGCGGATGGCACGCGGCGTGTCGCCCCGGGCACCTGCTGGACGGCGCCTCCGCCCGCCTTGCCGGCGGCGACTGCGCCCGAACTTGCCGACGCAGCGCCGCTCGCGGGCATCCGAGTCCTGGATCTGGCCGCCTTCGTTGCGGGGACCTTCGGCCCATCGATCCTCTGTGATCTCGGTGCCGAGGTCATCAAGGTCGAGGCACCGGGGGGTGACCCCTACCGAGACTTCCCAATCTCGTTCGCCGCCTTCAACCAGTCGAAGCGCGGCCTTGGGCTCGACATGAAGCAGGTCGAGGGCCGAGCTCTCTTCCTGGAGCTCGTCGCGGGTGTCGATGTGGTCGCCGATGGGGTGCGACCTGGCGTGCGCACGCGTCTCGGAACCGACGCCGCCACGCTTCACCGCGTGAACCCTCGCCTCGTCCGCTGCTCGGTGACAGGCTGGGGGGAAGTCGGCCCCCTGGCCGAAACACCGGCGTTCGACCCTCTCGTGCAGTCCCGCAGCGGCCTTGCCGTCGCACAGGGCGGCCCAACCACGCCTCAGCTGATCCAAGGGATGTTGGTGCACGACATCGGCACCGGGACCCTCGCCGCCCTCGGCATCCTTGCCGCGCTGTACCAGCGTGAGACCGCAACTGGCCGGGGCCAAGAGGTCGTGCTCTCCTTGGCCAGCGCCTCGACCTTCTTCCAATCGGGCGAGCTCACCCGCTACGCGTCGAAGCCGGTATCGCCTGTTGGCAACCCGGGTTGGGCAGGGCCATCCGCGGTCCGGCGCCTCTACGAGTGTGTCGACGGCTGGATCGTGGTCGGGGCCCGGGACGAGATCGAGGCGAGGACACTCGTCGACGAGCTCGGTCTCGACGTGACGCTGGTGGACCCGACGTCGCCGCAGGCGGCGTTACTCGCCGAGAGCGTTGGCGCCGCCATCGCGTCGTGCTCCTCGGCCGAGCTGGTCGACCGCTTGTGCTTGCGCGGCATCCCGGCGGCCGCAGTGCTGCCGCGGGACCACGTCTTCACGGACCCGTGGCTGGCAGAGAACGGCATGTTCCACCACGTCGAGCAGCCGGATCTAGGAACGTGCACGCTGATGAGCGGCTACATCACGTGGCCCGGGGTCCCTGTGGGCTATCGGGCGTACTCACCGGGAATCGGTGCCAACAGCCGGGAGGTCCTCGCCGAGCTCGGCGTGGACGCCGGGCGCATCGACGCGCTGCTGGCGACCGGTGCCGTTCACGGCACCGCCTAGCGTCGTCAGGTCAGCCGAACGTCGTGCCCAGCACGTCGATATAGGCGGCGGCCCAGTCGGTGGGATCGCCCTGGCCGCCGCTGGTCCACCACATGGCGTAGGCCCGGCGTCCGATGGCGTGCATCGCCACCATCATGACCTCGGCCTGGCGACGGTCAGCAGTGGGACCCATTCGACGTGTCAGCTCGGCGATGATCCGCTCCTCGGCGTCCATCTCCTCGGCCGACGCGCTCGCTTCCGTCCGTTGCAGCGGCACGTCGTGCAACACCTGCCAGCGCTTCAGAACCGTGAGGCGCTCCTCTTCGGGAACGACCACGCTGGCGAGAAGGGCCTTACTCATGGCATCGAACGCGCTGACACCTTTGGGCTGTTCTTCAAGGTGAAGTAACAGGCGGTCGATCAGGGTCGCGCCCGAGGCCAGCAGCACCGCGTCCTTCGACGGGAAGTACCGGAAGAAGGTGCGCAGCGATATGCCGGCGGCGTTGGCGATCTCGGCGACTGTGACGTCGTCATAGCTTCGCTCGCTGAAGAGGTCGAGTGCGGCGCGCTCGATTGTCAACCGCACCTGGCGCCGACGTTGACGTCGGAGGGACTCAGTCGGAACGACTTCTTCGGTGCTGACCATGGCCGGGGATCTCACGCAACCCGTCGGGTGATCTCGATGATGTTGCCGTCCGGATCAGCGAGCAACGCCATGGTCGTGGACTCGTTTGCGGTCTGGCGGATGATGGTCGCGCCCGCTGCCTCGGCCGACGCGATGGTCTCTTCGACGTTCTGGATGCGCATCGTGAGATAGCGCAAGCCGGCGCAGCCGAGCAGTTCGTCCACCTTGGCCGCCGCTTCGGGAGGGGGAGCGGGGCAGACCATCTTTATGAGCGTGCCACCCGCGTCGAGCCAGTACACCTTGATCGCACCAACCTCGAGCTCGTCCGTGACGGCAAGACCGAGGAAGTCGCGGTAGAAGGCGAGCATGCGCTCCTCATCCCGCACGACGAGTGCTACTTCTGCGCCGCTGGTGAAGATGAGGGACATCGGTCTCCTGGCCTCGAGGACGAGGCGGAGAGTACCGCGGGAAGACTGCGACGAAAGGGGTCGAGAGGGTCCTGGGCAGTGCGGATCGCGAAGCCAACACGCGGGTTCTACAGAGGCGCTCGTCGGTTGGGTTCTCGGTCAGTACGACGGCGCTCAGCTCCAGACGAGCGGCAACGGCCGTGGTGCCCGCGGCTGTACGGCGTAGTGCAGCTGGTGACCCGGGGCCAGCTGGTAGGCGGGGATGCGCTCGTGCCACACGGTCAGCGCGGTGACCATCTCCATACGGGCGAGGTGCGACCCCAGGCATCGGTGGAAGCCGGCGGCGAAACCGACGTGGGGGTTCGGCTGCCGGTCGAGGTCGACGGCTAGCGGGTCGGCGAAGACCGCCGGATCGAGGTTGGCCGCGGCCCAGGAGACGTGCACGTCGGCACCCGCCGGGATCACCGTGCCGCTCGGCAGGACGACCTCGCCGGTGGTGACGCGGTAGCCGTCGGGTACGGGTGACTCGAACCGCATCAGCTCCTCGACGGCTGGGCGGATGAGCGCCGGGTCGGTCACGAGACGCTCGCGCTGGTCGGGGTGCTGGGCGAGATGGGCGAGGAAGCAGCTCAGCGCGGACGTCACCGTGTCGAGTCCCGCCACCATCAGGAGGCCGAGGATGTCGAGGATCTCCTCCTGGGTCAGGTGATGCCCGTCGACCTCGGCAGCGAGGAGGCCACCGATCACGTCGTCGCCGGCCCCACCGCCGGCTGCCCTGCGTTCGAGCTCGGCGAGGAAGTACCCCTGGATCCAGGCCACACCCTGCTCCCGGCGAGCCAGCCGGTCCTCGGGCGAGGCGGTCGGGTCGGCGTTCGAGAGGATCAGCGACTTGAACCGCATGAAGTCGGCGAGGTCCTCGGAGGGAAGGCCCATGATCGAGAGGAAGATCGTCGACGGCAACGGCTCGCACCATGCGCCGTACGCATCGACCTCCCCGTCAGGCACGAAGCTGTCCAGCAAGTCGGACGCCAACGCCCGCACCGTGCCGGCGAGCGGAGCGACACGTCGTGCGGTGAAGATGGGATCGAGGAGCCGGCGGTACTTCCGGTGCTCCGGACCGTCGAGACCGAGCGGGATCGCCGGGCGGGGGCTGCCGAGGAACTTCGATCCCTGCTCGACGGCGTGGTGCTTGGTGAGATGGAGGAGGTCCTCCATGCTGAGGATCGAGTAGCGGGCGTCGCCGAGGTCGCGTACGGCCGATGCGTCCGCGGCGGCGACGTACATCGGCTGCGGCGACGGCCCGCCGCGCGCTGCCGCCTCACCAGGGCCGGCGAACGCCCGGGCGTAGAGCTCGATCATCGCTGCCACCGATTCGGCCTGGCTCACCTCGGCCATCGATCCCCCTCGGATCAGTCGCGCCGGTCCGCGGCGCGGTCAGCGGAGTAGGAACTTCTCCAGGTTGTCGCGCATGATCAGCTTCTGGTCCTGTTCGCTGAAGGCCGACAACTGGGCCTCGACGTACTTCGAGGGGTACGCCAGCCCCTCGCCGTGGGGGAAGTCCGAGCCGAACACGATCGGCTCGATGCCGACCTCGGCCACCACCCGCTGGACGTTCTCCTCCGGGTACGGCGCCACGACGAAGTGCTGCCGGAAGATCTCGGACGGACGCCGGTCGAGCCGCCCATTCTCGGCCCACTTGGCCTTGCGCCCCATCAGGAAGGCGTGATCCATCTTGCGCATGGTGTACGGGAGCCACACGGTGCCCATCTCCGAGAGGCAGACCTTCATGTTCGGGAAGCGCCCGAAGAAGTTGTGCAGGATCAAGCCCGAGGTGAGCTCCATGGCCGGGCGGTCACCCCAGTACATCATCCACTGGAAGGCGTCGAAGTCGCCGAACACGGCCTCGGGGTCCTCTGACCAGTCGGCGCCGTACTTCTGGTAATCGGTGCCGCCCAGGTGAACGGCCAGCCGGATGTCGGCCTCGTTGCAGATCGACCAGAAGCGGTCGAAGGCCGGATCCGCCAATGACCGTCCGCCGAACGGGTTGTCGCGACCGCCGTGGGCATGGCCCGACTTCGTCTGGATCATCGTCGCGCCGTCGGCGATGACGGTCTCCAGCTCCTGCACGGCCAGGACGGGGTCGGCCAAGGCGATGTAGGGCGGCACCCACATCCGGTTCTGGGCGACGTAGCCGACCTCTTCCTTGATCCACCGGTTGAAGGCGCGGATGTTGGCGTACAGCGCCTCGATGTTGTCGGCGAACTCGTACTCGATGTCGTGGGCCGCGGCGGGGAACATCAACGCCTTGTCGATTCCCTGCTCGTCCATCAGCGCCAAGCGCAGGTCGCGGTTCCCGTAGGCCTCGGAGCGGTGCCGCCACTCGTCGATGAACGCCTTTCGCTCCTCTTCGCTGAGGTCCCGCAAGGGGTTCAGGCGGTTCAGCTTCACGCCCGGAACGTCACGCCGGATCAGGTCCGAGTCCTGGGGGTCGAACGCGACCGGCGCGCCCAACATCTTGGTGAGCTCCTCTTGCGAGAACGTCACCTGGCCGGACGCGGAGCTCAGGAACTTGGACGGCTGCCCTGCGAACAGTTGCATCCGTCGCCCGTCCGGCGTCAGGACGTACCGAATGGCCAGGTGGAGCTTGGACGGATCGATGTAGCGCTCGAAGCAGTCCGGGGGTTCGGTGAAGTGATTGTCGGCGTCGTTGATGCTGTAGGGAAGGTCGCTCGTCACAGCCATGTCGTCCTCCTCGACGTCGCTCCGGCCATCATCGCGCCGCCCGTCGGCACCTCGCATGGCGCCCGTCAGCGCTGACCACACAGCGAGGAGAAGCGACGACGCGGCGGGGAGACTTGTAGGACGGCCGTAACCGAGTGTTGTTCGTGCCGTTTTGGATCCGACCACGTCGTCTGGATAGGTTTGTCGCATTCAGGGTGATTCGCCCATCAGTGACGAACGCCGTCGGTCAGCACGCTGACCAGACGACCGCATCCGACCCGACGACATCTGCGCACCTTCCGCATCACGTGCGGCCGAGCGGCGCCCGGACCCCAAGGACTGGATCATGCGCCTGGACATCGTCATTCCCGCTCACAACGAGCAGGACCGCATCGCCCGAACGTTGCGGGCCTACAGCGCCGTCCTGACCGACCCGTCTGTGCGGTTCCATGTCGCGCTCGACCAGTGCACCGATCGCACCGTGGACGTCGTCCGGGAGCAGGCCGTCCACGAC
Source organism: Acidobacteriota bacterium (assembly GCA_019510095.1). Classification (GTDB taxonomy): domain Bacteria; phylum Actinomycetota; class Acidimicrobiia; order Acidimicrobiales; family CADCSY01; genus JAEKLB01. The sequence continues at coordinate 17,094 of JAEKLB010000022.1, forward strand.
GAGCGCATCGTCGTGCACGAGTACCCGAAGCTGGGGAAGGGCGGTGTCGTCATGGAGACCTTCCGCCGTTGCGGCGGCGACGTGATCGGCTTCGTCGACGCCGACTGCTCCACGCCGCCAGCCGAGTACCTCCGCCTCGTCGACGTGGTCGCGGCCGGTGCCGATGTCGCGATCGCCTCTCGTTGGCACCCATCGGCGGTGGTGCCCCGGCCACGCTCACGAGCGCGCCGCGCCACCAGCTCGGTGTTCCCGTTGCTGGTGGCGGCGCTGTTCCGGCTCGGCGTTCGCGACACGCAGTGTGGCGCCAAGGTGGCGCGTCGAGCGGTGCTCGACACCGCCCTGCCGCTCCTGTCGTCACGGGACTTCCTGTTCGACGTCGACCTGCTCGTCGTCGCCAGCCACTTCGGGTACCGGGTCATCGAGGTGCCGACCGTCTGGGTCGACCGCGACGGCTCCCACTTGCACCCATTCGCCGACGCGCGGCGGATGGCAGCGTCGTCATTTCGCCTGTGGCTCCACCACCGCGTGCTGCCGTTGCCGGCTCCAGGGCAGCGCGAGGCGGTCGTCGACGCCGAGGTCATCGACCTCCGGGACCATGACGCCGAGGAGGTGCGCGATGCCGTCCGCTGACGTGGCGATGGTCGCGCCGTACCCGACGGCCGACGGTCGGGTCCGCTCCGGGGTCGAGTCCTACGTCGCCAGCCTCACCGGTGCCATGGCCAAGGCCGGTGCTGAGGTCGTCGTCATCGCGCCGCACGAGGACGGCGAAGCCGATCGGCGTGTCCACGACGGCGTGCGGGTCGAGCGCTCCTTCCGTCGTGGCCCCGCGGCCCTGCCCGCGGCCGCCCGAGCGGCGGCCCGCAGTGGGGCGCCGGTGGTGCACCTGCAGCACGAGGTCTTTCTCTACGGCGGGCCGGCTTCGGTGCCGGGACTTCCCTGGGCGCTGGCTCGCCTGCGGGGCGCCGGCTGCCCGGCGGTCGTGACCCTCCACCACGTGGTCGATCCTGCCGGCGTCGATCGCGACTTCACCCGCCTGCACCGTGTGCGGGTTCCGGCCGGCCCGGCGCGGGTGGCCCTGAGCGGCGTGCAGGCGGCGGTACGCCGACTGTCGTCGGTCGCAGTGGTGCACGAGCCGGGCTTCGCCCCGGTGGTACCCGGTGCTCGGGTGATCCCGCTCGGCATCGAGCCGACTCCGCCCGGCGACCGCGTCACCGAGCGGGCCCGGCTCGGCCTCGACGACGAACGCCTCACGGTCCTGTGCTTCGGGTTCCTCAGCCCGTACAAGGGCTTGGAGGCGGCGCTGGCGGCCGCCGAGTTGGCCGCCGCCGACGTCGAGCTCGTGGTGGCGGGCGGACCCCATCCCCGCCTCGTCGGTCGGGACAGCTACGCCGACCAGCTGGTCGCCAGAGGATCGACCGCGGCCCGGTTCACCGGCTTCGTCGACGACCGGGACGTGCCGGCCTGGTTCGCCGCAGCCGACATCGTCCTCGTCCCCTACCCGCGCCCGTTCTCGAGCAGCGGACCGCTCGGCCTGGCCCTCGGGTACGGCCGGCCCGTGCTGCTGTCGTCGGCGATGGCCGCGTGCGTCGGAGCGCCCGAGCTCGGGACGTCATGTGAGCCCCGGGCGCTCGCGGCACGACTCGTCGAGCTGGCCCGCCACCCCGAGGCGAGGGCCGGTCTGGCTACCGCGTCCTCGGAGCTGGCCCGCGGGCGGACCTGGTCGTCGGTGGCGGAGCGCCATCTCGAGCTCTACGAGGAGGTGCGGCATGGGGCGCGTTCTGGTCACGACCGCCTACCGGTGGTCTGATCCGGCCGGTCGCGCCGTCGTCCAGTCCCTCTCGGAAGGGCTCCCGGGCTGGGAGATCCGGTCGGCGGCGCTGCCCGACAGGCTCGACCTCGGCCGGGCAGTCCGGGGGGTTGACGCTGTCGTCGTGGCGGGCGGCCCGGCGTTCGGCGCGCCGCTGGCCGGCGTTGCCCGCCTCGCCCGCTCGGCGCGCCGTCACGGTCGTGCCGTGGCCCTGATGGGCGTCGGAGTACCGGCGGTCGCCTCATCAGGTCGGGCGGCTCGGCAGATCGGGCGCCTCGGCGACGGCGCTGATCTGCTCATCGTGAGCGACGAGGTCGCCGCCGGCCTGTTGAGCCGCAGTGGCGCCACCCCACCCTTCCGCATCGGCGCCGATCCGGTGTGGACCTTGCTCGATCGCTGGGCGGGCTCGCCGAGCGAACGGGGTGGCGCGGTCACGGTGGTCGTGCCGCATCCGCCTGCCGCCCGGGCGCTCGCGGTCGCCGGCCGCCTTGCCGCCCTCGCCGTCGACTGCACGGTGTTGTCGTGGACCGCGGGCCTTGGCGTGCTCGATCTCCGGGACGCTCTCGCCGCATCCGGCGGCGTCGCCGTCGTCTGCCAGCTGCACGCGCTGATTGCCGCCGCCGCCGCCGGGGTGCCCGCGGTCGCCGTGGGCGACGAGCCGGGGCTGGAGCCCCTGGCCCGGCGACTGCGGCAGCCATGGGTGCCGTGGGACGTCGACGGCCCCGCCCTCGATGCCGCCGTCGGCGCGACCAGCGCAGCCGGTCCTCCCGCAGCGGCGGTGAAGGCGGAGGTGGCCCTGGCCGAGGAGGCGATGCGGCTCCTGCGAATCGTGCTGTCGCGCGGTGAGACCGACGAGATGGAGACGCTCGTCGGACTGCCGATGGGACCGGTGTCGCTGGCATGGTGAGCGCTGCCGTCACGCTGCGGCCAGGCACCGCGCCGGACCGAGCTCGAACTGTCGCCGTCGAGCAACTGCTGGTGGCGGCCGGGCAGATCGGCGCCGGCGCCGGCAACCTGCTGTTCGCGATCGTCATGGCGCGGCTCCTGGCGCCGGCAGCCTTCGCCCACCTCACCGCCTTTCTCGGTCTGTTCGTGCTTGCCGGTCTCCCCTCCACGAGTCTCAGCGCGGTGGGGGCGTTGGCGCCCGCTGGGTCGGGCCGGCTCGACGCCCTCCTGGGTCGAGCGGGCCTCGCCGTTGCCGCCGCGCTCGTGGGCTTCAGCCCGTGGCTGGCCCGGGATCTCGGTTTGCCGGTGGGCGTGGTGATCGCCTTGGCGATGGCCGCCCCCGTGGTCGCACCGTTGGGCCTGCAGCGGGGCCGCCTCTTCGGCGTCGGTCGTCACGCCGATCTGCTGGCCTCGTTGCTGGCCGAGCCGGTTGGCCGGCTCACCATCGGTGTGCTCCTTGGCCTGGGCTTCGGCGCGACCGGCGCCGCCTTCGGTGTGGCGGTGGCTGCGGTGCTCGCGCTGCGCGTGTCCTACGGCCCCATGGCGCCATCGCTCCCGGGCGTCGAGGGTGTGGCCACCGCCGGCCTCGGCGGGACCGTCGCCGCATTCTTGTTGCTGGCCGTCGTCCAGACCCAGGACCTCCTGTTCGCCAACCGGCTGCTCGGCGGCGCCGAGGCCGGCCGCTTCGCAGTGCTCTCCACCCTCGGCGGCATCGCCGCGTTCGCCACGCTGACGGTGCCGCTCGTGCTGTTGCCGAGAGCGGCCAGCGGCCAGCCGCGGGCCCTGCCGATCGCGGTTGGGATCGCGGCCGCGATCGGCGGCACGGCGGTCGTCGTGGGCGCCGTGGCCCACGATCTGCTGACCCGATCGCTGTTCGGTGCCCGCTACGGGGCGGTCGCCCCACTGCTGGCTCCGTACCTCCTGGCGATGGCCCTCCTCGGCGTCAGCCGTGTCCTGGTGGCACACCGCTGTGCGCGGGGCGAGGCGTCGTCGGCAGTCGTCGTCGTCGGACTCGTGGCCGCCGGTCAGGCGTGGCTGATCGTCCACTTCGCCCACAGCGCGGCTGCCGTCGCCGGTTCGACGCTGTCGGCCACCGCCACGGCCACCGCCGTGCTCGGGGGCATGGAGGTTGCCGAAAGGATGCGGTGGCGGGCACGGCTGGCCGAGCGGGTGGCGACCGCCGGCAACTCGGTCGTCGTGGGCCTCGCTGGCATCACCGCCGTCGGGCTCGCAGTACGGCTGGTCGTGCCCCGAGGTCTCTGGCTCGACGAAGCCACCAGCGTCTTCCAGGCGAAGATGGGCTTCTCGGAGATGTTGACGAACTTGCGGACGACCGACGTCCATCCGCCCCTCTACTTCACCGTGCTGTGGGGCGCCGTACGACTGTTCGGCAGCAGCGAGATGGCAGTGCGGCTTCCTTCCATCGTGGCCGGGCTCGCCCTGTTGCCGGTCCTGTACCTCTGCGGTGAGGAGCTCTACGACCGCCGCACCGGCCTCGTGGCCGCCGCGATCGGCAGCGTGTCGCCGCTTCTCGTCTGGTACTCACAAGAAGCCCGGATGTACGCGCTGTTCATGGTCTTCGCCGTGGCCGCCGTCTGGCTGCAGGCCCGGGCCATACGCCGCGGGCGAACGCTCGACTGGATGCTCTACGCCGTGGTCACCGCCGCGCTCGTCTGGACGCAGTACTTCGCCGTGTTGCAGGTCCTGGTGCAGCAGGCTGCCTTCCTCGTGGTCATCGCCCGGCGCCAGGCACGGCGCACGCTCGACCGGCGCGTGATCTACGGATGGCTTGGCTCCGCTGCCCTCGCCGGGTTGGCGCTCGCGCCCCTCGTGCCGTTCGCTCATCACCAGTTCAGCGTCAACCAGCACGCCGGCCGAGGTTTCCTCGCCGCCTCGCAGGCCGGTGCCGCCGTGTCGGGATTGGCCCACCGCCCGTCGGTGTACACGCTCGCCGCCAACCTCGTCTGGGCGGCGTGGGGCTACCACTCTGACGCGGTGATGGCCGCCGCTGTCGCGCTGTGGCCGGGGCTGATGTTCCTCGGCCTGCTCGCCCTCGGACGCCGGCGACGACCGCCGACGACGCTGCTGGTCGCCGCCTGCCTCGTCCCGGTACTGGCGCTGTTCGCCATTGGCATGGTGAAGCGTGACCTGTTCGACGTGCGCTACTTCTCCGGCACGGCCGCACTTGGTGTCGTGCTCCTGGCCCGGCTGATGACAGGGACAGCTCGCCACCGCATCGGCCTGGCGCTGCTGAGCGTCATCATCGTCACCGGGCTGGTGGTGGGCCTGGTCGACCAGCAGACCAACGGCTCGAACCCCCGGCGCTACTCGTTCCGGGAGGCGACGCACGCGCTCAACCGCGCCGGGCGCGACGGCGACACGGTCCTCTATGCGCCAGCCGACGTCGGCCCGGTCGTCGGCTACTACGACCGCGGTCGTTATCGCCTCCGCCCGCTCAGCGACCACGTCGCTCGCGACAGCAGCCGCGGCCGGCTCTTCGTGCTCGTCTCGCCCCGGCTGCTGGACCCGGGCGAGGCCAAGCGGATCGGCGACGTCCTGGCCCAGCTCCGGCAGCGACGGCGCGTCACCCGCGTGCTGCGATTCGACAACGTCCAGGTGTGGGAGCTCACATGATCGAAGCTGATCCTCGCCTCGAGCCCCTGCGGTGGGATCCTGCCGAGTCATGGCGGGCAAGCCGGCGCAAGCTGCGCCTCCTCGCACCGCTGAACGTCGTGGCCGCCATCTGGTACTTCACGTGGTTGCTGCGACCGGGTCGCGTCGGCAACCCCATCCTCTACGGCTTCCTCGTCGCCGCCGAGGTCTTCAACCTGGTCCAGGCGGCCGGCTTCTGGTGGACGTGCTGGGGCGCCCGCCGGCGCCGGCCGGTGCCATCGTGGCCCGATCCTCGTGTCGCCGTCGACGTCCTGATCCCGGTGTACAACGAGCCTGTCGGCGTGGTCGAGCCGACGGTCGCGGCCGCTCGCCGGCTTGGCGGGGCCGACGTCACCGTGTGGCTGCTCGACGACGCCAACCGTGACGACCTCGCTGCCCTTGCCGCTCGTCACGGTGTCCGCTACCTGCGGCGGCCCCATCACGTCGGCGCCAAGGCGGGCAACCTCAACCACGCACTCGCCCGCACGACGGCGCCCTTCGTCGTCGTCCTCGACTGCGATCACGTCGCCGACCAGCGGTTGCTCGATGAGACGCTCGGGCATTTCGTGGAGCCCGACGTCGCGTTCGTGCAGACGCCGCAGTACTACGCCAATGCCGACCAGGGCCGGCTGGCGTCGGCGGCCTGGAGCCAGCAGGCGCTGTTCTTCGGCGGCATCGCCCGCGGCAAGGACGCCATGGGGTCGATGTTCTGCTGCGGCACAAACGTGGTGTTCAGGCGGGAGGCGTTGGCTGCAGTGGGTGGGTTCCCGGAAGGGTCGCTCACCGAGGACTTCGAGCTCTCGTTGCGCCTGCACGAGCAGGGCTGGCGGTCGGTGTACGTGCCGGTGGTGCTGGCCCGTGGCCTGGGCCCGGAGGACGCCGCGTCGTACGTGAGTCAGCAGCAGCGCTGGGCGCTGGGTTGCCTGTCGGCGCTCCCCGCGGCAGCCCGGGCCGACCTCCCGTGGCGGCTGCGGCTGCAATACGTGCTCTCGGGCCTGTTCTTCCTCTCCGGTTGGACGTTCCTCGTGTACATGGCCCTCCCCGCCGTCCGACTGCTGCTCGGCGCGCAGCCGCTCGCCGGCGCTGGTGCCGACCAGTTCCTCGTGCACTTCGCGCCCTACTGGGGCTTGTCCCAGGCAGCGGTGGCCGTGGTTGGCGGCGGCTCCTACACCTTCGCCACCTTCACCCTGCTGATCGCGACATCGTGGATCCACATCGTGGCCAGCGTGCTCTCGCTCCTCGGTCGCACCGGCCGGTTCGTGGTCACGCCCAAGGAGGGCACCGGCCGACCGCAACCAATGGCGGTTGCCCCCGCGCTCGGCGCCATGGCCGTCTTGGTGTTCGCGGCGATCACCGGTCTGGCACGCGACCAGTCGCCGGGCACGTTGAACAACGTGGCGTTCGCCGCCATGCACATCGCGCTCTTGGGTGCCGGAGTGTGGCCAGCGCTCGTGCCATCGCCGGCGGCGATGCCGCTCCCCGCGCTCGAGGAGGTCCGGGCCGCCTAACTACCGTGGCCGAATGCGACTGGTCACGGCAGCGGTGGCCGTCGTGATCGCCGCGCTGTTGGCGGCTGGTAGCGGGGGGACGCTGGGCGACAGCTTGCCGCTCGACGCCCGGGCAGTACGGGACGCCCGTACCTTCCTCGACGCCTATGAGCGGCGTGATGGCCGCGTCGTGCGAACCGACCAGGGAGGTGACACGGTCAGCGAGGGGCAGGGATATGCGCTCCTGGCGGCCGTCGCCATCGGTGACCGGGGCCGATTCGCGTCGGCGTGGCGTTGGTCGGCCGCGCACCTCGCCCGGGCCGACGGGCTCCTGTCGTGGCACTGGAAGGACGGGCGAGTGCTCGACCCCGAATCGGCCACCGACGCTGACCTCGCGGTGGCGTGGGCGCTCACCCTCGCCGACCGTCGGTTCGGGATCCCGGCGTACGGCGCCGCTGCGGCGCGTCTGGGCGCCGCGATCGTTGCCGGCGAGAGCACGAACCGGCCCCATGGCCCGGTGCTCGTGGCCGGGCCGTGGGCCCGGGCGGCGCCACCGGTGGTGAACCCCAGCTACCTCGCCCCCCAGGCGGCTGCCGTGCTACCGGGTCCCGTCGTGGCTGCCGACCGCGTCGCCATCCTCGGGCTGGTCGCCAGCGGTCGGCTGCCGTCGGACTGGGCCAACCTCGATGCAGATGGTGGCCTGGTGCGAGCCAGCGGCGACCGAGGCCGGTTCGGCTTGGACGCCCAGCGGCTGCCGGTGTTGCTGGCCGCCTCGTGCGACGCTCGCGACGTTGCCGCGGCCGCTCGCCTGTGGCCGGCGGTCGCCCGGCTCGACGACGACGGTGCCGCCCTTGCCTACGAGGCCGACGGCACTCGGGCGTCGCCGTACACGAGCCCCCTCGGCCTGGTGGCCGCCGCCGCGACGGCCGGCGCGGCGGGCGACAAGAGCGCGGCACGGGCCCTCCTCGACGCGGCCGACCAGCTGGCGGGCACCCGGCCGACCTACTACGGCGCCGCGTGGGCCGCCCTCGGTCGCCTCCTGCTCACCACCCGACGCCTGGCGACCTGCCCGGTGCTCTGACGCCCGCGGCCAGCGTCAGCCGCCCAGCACGATGGCGCGGGCGACGGCGTTCGCCGGCAGCGTCACCGGGGCACTGGCGGGCGGCGCCGCCGCCGCGCCGACGCTGAACGGGGCAACGGTGCCGTCCTCGGCCAGGGTGTAGCCGCCGGTGCCGCCGGTGGTCAGCACCATCGAGCGGGCGACGTCCCGGTTGAGCCAGTAGGTGCTGAGCGCCACGCCGGCAGGCAGGGGACTGGTGCCGATGGCGAAGGGGTGGACGCCGCCCCAGCCGTCGAGGACGTAGCCGCCGGCGCCGGTTGGCAGGACAGCTACCGCTCGGGCGATGTCCCACTGGTCCCAGCCAGCGGAGAGGGTGGCGCTCGGGGGCATCGGATGGGTGCCGATGGCGAACGGGTGGACGCCGCCCCAGCCGTCGAGCACGTAGCCGCCGGTGCCATCGGGCAGCAACGCGCTCGAGCGAGCGATGTTCCAGCCGGGCCACGCGTCCGAGCTGCGTACTGCAGCCGGGCCGTGCAGGGCGCCGTAGCCGTCCAGCACGTACGTCGCCGGTGCCTCGTCCAGCGCCGCGAAGTGGGAACGGAGGCCCACGCCGAACGACGTCGGTGCCCCGTCATAGGTACCGATCATGCCGGGGCCGCCGGCGCAGTCAGCGGTGTTCCACGACCACCCGAGGTACGACACGCCGTGGCGGTCTGCCCAAGCCATGTAGGCATCGACGAACCCGTGGGCGCAGTCGTTCTCGCCGATCTCGCCGGTCACGACCGGGACCTTGGCGGCGACAGGCGCCACGGTCTGATCCCAGCACGCCGCCGTGTTGCAGCCCGAGAAGTTGTAGAGGTGGGCCGACGCCGCGAGCTGACCGGCGGGGTCGGTCGGCGCCCAGGTGAGCCATTGGGAGAGGTCGCCGGCCCAACCGAGGCCGGCGGCGAGCACGGGCTGGGTGGCGCCGGTGGCGCGGACGGCATCGACGAGTTGCTGCATCCCTGCGGTGGGCCAGCCGGTGCTCGTCGTGCAGCCGTCGCGCCAGCACGACCACGAGATGTCGTGGGGTTCGTTGTAGAGGTCGAACACCACGTTCGGGTCGGCGCGGAACGACCCGGCGACCGACGACCAGAACGCCGGCGAGTGGTCGGCGTCGGCCATGGGCTGTTGGCTCAGCGCTCGGGTGGTGCCGGGCGCCGACCAGTGGAGATCGAGGATGGCAATCAGCCCGTCGGCGTGGAGCTCGTCCACGTAGTGGTGCACGGCCGCCTGGTAGTTGGTGCCGCTGTAGGCCGGGCTGACGCCGTTGATGCCGAGCCAGCAGTCCTCGTTGAGTGGCACTCGTACGGCGTTCATGTGCCAGGCGGCCATGGCGTCCACCGACGTCTGGTCGGAGGGGCCGTCGAAGAGGCCCCAACCCTGGGCACAGGCGTACTCCAGCCCGGACCGGTTGGCGCCGACCAGGCGCAGTGTCGTCCCGGAACCGTCGACGAGGTGGTTGCCGACGACCCGCACGCCGGTCGGGCCGGCGGCACTGGCGTGGGCCGGCGGGGTGGGGGTGCTCAGCAGGGAGGCGACCATCGACGCGACGAAGAGAAGGGCGAAGGAGGACGTTCTGCGCATGTGTGCTGCATCGGCCGATTTCGGCCCATGCTTGAGCGGGCTGCGGTGCTACTGGCCGTCGCCTCGGGCCGCCTTCGGCTCCTCGGGGTCCCGATGGGGATGGGTGAGGAAGCTCGCCGCGACTGCGACCACGGCGCCGATCGCTGGGCCGAGCACGTAGACCCAGGCATCGGTCCAGCTCGACGCCACGACGACGGGACCGAGCGAACGTGCCGGGTTCATCGATGCGCCGCTCAACGGTTCGCCGAAGAGGCCGCAGAGCACGATCGTGAACCCGACGGCGAGGGCGGCATCGGACCCGACGACGCGATGGCGGCTGGCCGTGTTGAGGATGACAGTGACGAGGATCGCCGTGAGGGTGGCCTCCAGGACCAGTCCGCGACCGGCGCTCACATGGAGCTGGTTCGCCCCTCCGTGGGCGATCGTCCCGAAGAGGGCGCGGAGCAGGCCGCCTCCGGCAATGGCGCCGACGATCTGGGCGAGCCAATAGAGCGGGACGAGCCGCCAGGCGAAGACCCCACGCAGGGCGAAGGCCAGGGTCACGGCCGGGTTGAAATGAGCGCCCGAGACATCGCCGAAGGCGTAGATCATGACCATGATCAGCAAGCCGGGGGCAAACGCCTTGGCCACCAGGTCGACCTGTCCGGGCCGGAGGGCGGCGGCCATCTCGACGCCGCCGGCCACGATGGTGAGCATGCCCGCACCCAGTGCCTCCACGACGGCGCGCCGCCCGATGGGGGCCTCCCTCCCGGTGTCCTCGCCGACGGGACGGGCGCTGGACTCGGGGCGAGGTTGCTCCCTCACGGGGATCGATCGAGGTGAGGCGCCACCTGCTCGAACCAGAAGTCCAGGAACCCCAGCTGGTCGGGACCCACCTGCTGCACGTAGACCTCGTCGAAGCCGGCGTCGACGTAGCTCTGCACGGAACGGATGTAGGGCTCGGGGTCGGGCCCGCACGGTTTCGAGCCGACGGCGTGCTCTTCGGTGACGAGCTGGCTGGCCTGCTCGAACAGCGCGGGGGTCTTCAGCTCCTGGGCCAGCTCGCCGGGAAGCCCCGATGTCGGCCAGACCCGGTGCATGAGCCGGCGCGCCTCGGCGGCGTCGGCGTGCCAGCAGACCTTGGCCAACGCCAACGTCGGTCCGGTGCCGCCGCCGGCGCGATAGCGCTTGACCAGGTCAGCATCAGGCGCGGTGTTGACATAGCCGTCGCCCACCCGGGCGGCGAGCTCAGTGGCCTTGGGCCCGAGGCCCGACACGAAGATCGGCGGCGGTGACTCCGGCAGGCTGTAGATGCGGGCATCGTCGACGGTGTAGTAGTCGCCGTCGAAGCTCGAGGTCTCGCCCTGCCAGAGCAGGCGGATGATCTCGATGGCCTCCTCCAACATGGCGAGCCGCTCGTCGACGGATGGCCAGCGGTCGCCGAGGACGTGCTCGTTCAGGTTCTCGCCCGAACCGACGCCCAGGAAGAACCCACCACCACACATCGACGCGGTCGTGGCGGCGGCATGGGCGATGATCGCCGGGTGGATCCGCATGATCGGGCAGGTGACGCCCGTCCCGATCCGCAGGCCAGTGGTGGCCGCGATCCCGCCCAGCACTGACCACACGAACGGGCTGTTCCCCTGCTCGTCGACCCAGGGGTGAAAGTGGTCGGAGATCACGAGATCGCCGAAGCCCGCGTCCTCGGCAGCGACGGCGAAGCGCACCAGATCGGGCGCGCCGTGCTCCTCGCCCGACAAGCAGAAGCCGATGAGCGTCATGCCAGCACAATGCCCAGAACCCCGCGGCGGTCATGCGCCCCTGAGGCGGCGGAAAGGCGTGCGTTTGCCCATCGTCGGTCGTCGGGCAATGAGCGGGCATGCTCCGCGTCGGATGCTCCGGTTGGTCGTATGCAGACTGGCGAGGGCCCGTCTACCCGGCGAAGGGCCCGACGACCACGTGGTTTGCCCACTACGCGGCGCGCTTCGACACCGTCGAGCTCAACAACACGTTCTACCGACTGCCACCGGTGTCGACCGTCGATCGCTGGTCGCTCCAGGCGCCACCGGGATTCGTCTACGCAGTCAAGGTCGGCCAGTTCGTCACTCACCGCGTGAAGCTGAAGGATCCTGAGCGGTGGTTGGCAAACCACCTCGACCGGGTGCGGCGACTGGGTGAGCACCTTGGGCCGAACCTCGTGCAGCTCCCTCCTCGCTGGCACCGCGACGTGGCTCGGCTCGACGAGTTCCTTGCCGCCGCCCCGAGCGATCTCCGGTGGGCCGTCGAGCTGCGCGATCCGACGTGGCTCCACGACGATGTCCTGTCGACCCTCGAACGGCACCGCGCCGCGCTCTGCATCCACGACCTCCTTGCCGACCACCCGTGGGTCCGCACCGCCGACTGGACCTATGTGCGGTTCCACGGCCCCCACGCACTCGACGATCGCTACCGCGGCCGCTACACCGGAACCCGGCTCTGGCGGGTCGCCGAACGGCTGGCAACGTGGCTCGACGAGGGCGCTGACGTGTACGCCTACTTCAACAACGACACCAATGGTGACGCCGTTCTCGATGCCACCTGGCTGCGTGACCGGGTGCTCGCCCTTCGACAGCAGCCTGTCTGAGCGCTCCGATGCGATCGAGCGCCGTCAGGCCTGGGCGATGCGGACCAGGTTGCCCGACGGGTCGCGAAAGGCGCAGTCGCGCGCGCCCCACGGCTGGGACACCGGCTCCTGGAGCACCTCGGCCCCCGACGCCCGAACCTTCTCGAAGGTGGTGTCGAGGTCGTCGGTGCGGAAGATCGCAGCCTGCAGCGTCCCCTGGGTCACGAGCGCCAGGAGGGCGTCGCCCTCCGCTTCGGAACGACCGCCGTGGGGCTGGGAGAGGACGATCTCGACGTCCTGTCCTGGAGCGCCGACGGTGACCCAGCGAAACCCACCCGACGCGACGTCGTTGCGGACTTCGAGGCCGAGGGCGTCGCGGTAGAAGACGAGCGCCTCATCGGGGTCGTGCACGGGGATGAACATGGTTGAGACGGTGACTGTCATGGTTCGACGGTACGAGGACCGGCCGCGTCGATGCTTCTCCGATCCTGCTCGGGTTGGCGCAGCTGTCGGCAGGGCTCAGGCGGTGACCGCGCGACGCCTCGGCCTTGTCACGACCATGCTCACGCACGACGGGACGACCTCGTGGTGCCGGTGGTCGCGCCCGCGGTACTGCGAGGGCGTCTCGCCGACGATCTCGGTGAAGCGCGAGCTGAACGAGCCGAGCGATGTGCAACCAACGGCCAGGCAGGTGTCGGTGACCGAGATCCCCTGGCGCAACAGTGCCTTGGCCCGCTCGATGCGCCGGGTCATGAGGTAGGAGTAGGGCGTCTCGCCATAGGCCGTACGGAACTTCCGCGAGAAATGCGCGGGCGACATGAGCGCGGCTCGCGCCATCGCGGGGACGTCGAGCGGCTCGGCGTAGTCACGGTCGATGAGGTCGCGTGCCCGGCGCAGGTGCACCAGATCGGCAAGCTCCTCCGGCGTCATGCCGATGACGATACGCCGCTCGGGTCGGGCGACCGTGACGCCGCCGACGTCGGTGACGGGCGCGCCGGCTGACCTCGTTAGGGTCCATCCTCGTGCACGAGGGTGGGCGTCGGGCGGTCGTGGCGGCCCTGCTCGCCAACGCCGGCATCGCGTTGGCCAAGCTCGTTGGCTTCGTGCTCACCGGAGCCGCGTCCCTGTTGGCCGAGGCCGTGCACTCGCTGGCCGACACCAGCAACCAGGCCCTGCTCCTCCTCGGGAGCACGAGGGCCAAGCGGTCGGCCACTCGATCGCACCCGTTCGGCTACGGGCGGGAGACCTACTTCTGGGCCTTCGTCGTGGCGCTCGTGCTGTTCCTGCTCGGTGGTGTGTTCGCCATCGTCGAGGGCATCGAGAAGTTGCGCCATCCGCACGAGGTCGAGGGCCTCGGCGTGGCCGTTGGCATCCTGCTGGTGGCCGTCACCCTCGAGAGCTTCTCGCTGCGGACCGCGATCCACGAGGCCAACCAGGTGCGCGGCGACGACTCGTGGTGGGCCTTCATCCGCCGGTCGAAGCGGCCGGACCTGCCGATCGTGCTCCTCGAGGACGTCGGTGCCGAGGTCGGCCTGGCCTTCGCGCTCACCGGTGTGTTGCTGGCGCGGATCACCGACAACCCGCGCTGGGACGCGGCCGGCAGCCTGGCCATCGGCGTGCTCCTCGTGGTCGTGGCGGTCATCCTGGTCATCGAGATGAAGAGCCTGCTGATTGGCGAGTCGGCGACCCTCGCCGACGAGGAGGCCATCGGGTCGGCCATCGAGTCGGCCCCGGGTGTCCGGCGGTTGATCCACCTCCGGACCGAGCATCTCGGGCCCGACGAGCTGCTGGTGGTGGCCAAGATCGAGCTCGACGCCACCCTGACGGTGGCCGAGGTCGCCGATCGCATCAACGGCGCCGAGGCGGCGCTGCGGGCGGCGGTACCGGCCGCCCGGCTGGTCTTCCTGGAGCCGGACGTCGCCCGGCCCGAGCTCGACCGCCCCGAGCCGGCCTAGCGCGACGGCTGCGGCTGGAGCCCGGCCTTGACCACGTCGAGCAGGGCAGCGGCCGTCAGCGGATGGTGAAAGTGGAAGCCCTGCGCCCGACGCCCGCCGAGGGCCCGCAGCGCCGCCGCTTGCGCCGCGTTCTCGACGCCTTCGGCTACGACGTCGAGGCCGAGCGCCTCGGCCATGGTGAACATGGCCCGCAGGAGGGCGACGTCATTGGTGTCGAAGGGCAGCCCGGCGACGAAGCTCTGGTCGATCTTCAGGCCGTCGACCGGGAGCCGTTTGAGCGCCGACAGCGATGAGTACCCGGTGCCGAAGTCGTCGAGAACGATGGCGAGCCCGGCATCGCGAAGCTTGGTGAGACCCACGATGCAGGCATCGATGTCGGCGGTGAATGCGGTCTCGGTGATCTCGAGTGCCACGCGGCGAGGATCGACGCCACTGGCCCGGAGCGCATCGGTGACGGTGCCAGGGAAGCGAGGTGAGGCGAGCTGCCTGGTCGAGACGTTGACCGACAAGGCCAGCTCGGGGACGACCGAGTGCCACTGGGCCAGCTGGTGGAACGACTCGTGCAGCACCCACGCGCCGATGGGCACGATCAGCTCCGTCTCCTCGGCGATCTTCATGAAGTCCTCGGGCGCGAGGGTTCCGCGGAGGGGATGGTCCCACCGGAGCAGCGCCTCGACGCCGATGATCTGGCGGTCCTCGAGGTTCACGACCGGCTGGTAGCGCAGCGAGAACTCGTTGTGGTCGGTGGCACGCCGCAGATCGACGGTGATGGCCGCGCGCTCCTCGGCGATGTGCCGCAGATGCTCGGTGAAGAGCTCGGTTCGCATGCGGCCGCTGTCCTTGGCGTGCAGCAGGGCGAGGTCGGCGTCCCGGAGCAATGACGCCGCCGAGGAGTCCCGCGTGGCGACGGCGATGCCCATGCTGGCGCCCACTCGGAGCTCGACGCCACCGACGGAGCAGGGAAGGTCGATCGCCGATCGCAGGCGATCGCCCAAGTCGCCGACGAAGTCACCGCCACCGACGGCGAGGACGACGAACTCGTCGCCGCCGAAGCGGCCCACGGTGTCCGTCGGACGGACACTGCCGGCGAGGCGCTCGGCGATGCAGACGAGGAGCTCGTCGCCGCCGTCGTGGCCGTACCTGCTGTTGATCGCCTTGAACCCATCGAGGTCGAGGAACACCACCGCCACGGTTGCCTTCGACCGGTCAGCAGTCACCAGCGCCTCTTGCAGGCGCTCCATGAACAGGGTGCGATTCGGCAGCCTGGTCAGCGGATCGTGCTCGGCCTGGAACGCCAGCTGCTCCTCGTAGGCCTTTCGGTCGGTGAGGT
This sequence comes from Acidobacteriota bacterium, assembly GCA_019510095.1. GTDB lineage: Bacteria > Actinomycetota > Acidimicrobiia > Acidimicrobiales > CADCSY01 > JAEKLB01. The sequence continues at coordinate 32,537 of JAEKLB010000022.1, forward strand.
CGGTGAGCATGGCCAGATGGCCGATCAGCGTGCCGGCGCTGTCCATGAGGGGGTTCATCTTGACCAAGACGTGAAGCTCGGTCCCATCGGCCCGGATGGTGACCAGCTCGCGCTGGAAGCGCTTGATGCTGGTCGGCGCGAATCGCCGGTTGGGATCGCTCTGGAAGGGGAAGGCGGGCGCACCGACGAGCGCCTCGACGGTGCTGCCGAGCATGTCGGCCAAGCGCCGGTTGGCGAAGGTGATGGTGCGGTCGAGGTCGATGGTGACGATGCCTTCCTCGGCCGTCTCCACGATCTGGCGGTAGCGCTCCTCGCTCAGGCGGACCTGGCGGATCGCTTCGTCGCGCTCGTTCTGGGCGGCGTGCCAGTCCGTGAGGTCGGCGACGGTGGCGAAGTAGCCGTCGTCGCGGGGCAGCCTCGAGATGCGGAAGATCACGTAGACCTCGCTGCCGTCATGGCGCACGAGGTGGCCGACCCGGCGAACGACATGCCCGTTGTCGGTCTGCTCCCGCATGGTGGCAATCGCGGGCTGGAGGTCGTTGGCGATGAAGTCGGCCAAGGGGCGGCCGATCAGGCTCTCGGGACCCTCGACGCCCAGGACCTCGGCCATGGCCAGGTTCGCCATGGTGATCTGCTGGTCGGTCCCGAACGCCCAGATGCCCTGCTGGGCGTGCTCGACGATCTGCCGGTACGACGCCTCGTGCCCATCGAAGATGCCGAGGTCGGCGACGGTGTCCTGACCTCCATCCCTTGCCATTGCGCCTCCGGCCCGCATGTTGTCGCAGATCATCGGCACGCGCCAGGACTACGTGTAGCGACCACAGGGAGTGGCCCGGGCAGCGCCAGCCTAGGATCGACGTATCGCCATCGGGCGGTGGGTGAGCCGGGAAGCCTGGTCGGCACGAGTCCAAGGAGGACGTGTGCCTGACGCCGCTCATGACCTGAAGCCCGAGATCGATTCGCTGGATCACCTGCGGGCGGGTCTTCGCATCTCCCGGGTGTCGATCATCTGGACCTTGGCGTCGAGCTCACTCGGGCTGGTGATCGGCCTGCGGGCGGGGAGCCTCGTCTTGGTGGGCTTCGCCCTCACCGGGCTGCTCGACGTGGTCGGGTCGAGCGCGCTCGTGCTCCACTTCCGGCACGCACTCCGCCACGAGACGTTCTCCGAGCGTCGCGAGCAGCTGGCATTGCGGGTGGTCATCGGCGGCCTGGCCGTCATCGGCCTGGCCGTGGCCGCCCAGAGTGCACGCGAGCTCATCGCCAGCGGACCAGCGCATTCGGCGCCGAGCGGGGTCGTGCTGGCTGCGCTGTCAGTGGTGGTGCTCGCCGTTCTGGCCGATCGCAAGCGTCGCGTCGCCCGTCTCATTCCCAGCCAGGCCTTGCTGGCCGACGGCTGGCTGTCGGGCGTGGGCACCCTCCTCGCTGCCGTCACTGTCGCCGGGACGGGGGCGACGTCGCTGTTCGGCTGGTGGTGGGTCGATCCCGTCGCCGCGGGTGTGGTGGCGTGTGGGGCGGTCGCCGTCGCAGTCGTGCTGGCGAAGGGTTCGGATGGACCGGACCAACCCGGCGATCAATCGGGCGTCGGCCCGATCAGCCGGTAGCCGAGCCCCGGTTCGCTCATGATCGAAGGACGGTCCGGCCCGCTCCCGAGCTTCTTCCGGAGCTGGGTGATGTGGACGCGGAGCGACTCCGTTTTGCGCAGATCGGTGGTTCCCCAGACCGTGTCGAGCAATGTCCGGTGTGGCAGGAGCCGCCCAGGCCTTAGCGCGAGGCATTTCAGGAGGGCGAACTCCTTAGCGGTGAGGGTGAGCGGGGCGCCGTCGACCGCCGCGCCATGAGCTGCGGCATCGATCGTCAGGTCGCCGACCGTGATGAGCCGGGTCTCGCCCACGATCGTCGCCAGCGTCTGACGGTGGCGGAGAGCCACCCGGATACGGGCCAACAGCTCAGGGATCGAGAAGGGCTTGGTGATGTAGTCGTCGGCGCCCTCGTCGAGCGCGGCCACCTTGCGGGCGTCGTCACCCGCCGCACTCAGCACGAGGATCGGGTTTACGAACCAGCGCCGTAGCTCGCGACACACCTCGAGGCCGTCGATGTCAGGCAGGCCGAGATCAAGGATGATCAGATCGGGTTCGTCGGTCGAGGCCCGATCGAGCGCGGTTCGCCCGTCGGCGGCGACGTCCACCACGTACTCGCGAGCTCGGAGGGCAGTCGTGACGATCTCGGCCATCGACCGGTCGTCCTCGACGTAGAGGATCGAGCTACGCAAGCGGAAGCACCACCCGGAAGGCCGACCCGCAGGGCTCACGGTTGCCGGCGTCGATCGTGCCGCCGTGGGCTTCGACGACGGCCTTGCAGATCGCCAGGCCCACGCCGCTCGTGCCGGGATTGGCGCCGCTGCGGAACGCGTCGAACACCACCGGCAGCTCTGCCGGTGTCATCCCAGGTCCCTCGTCGAGGATCTCGATCTGCAGCTGGTCGTCCCTCGCCGCCGCGACGATCTGGATGCCCGCGCCGGGTGGCGTGTGCCTCGCCGCGTTCTCGACCAGGTTGGTCACCACCTGCTCGAGCAGCGCGTGGTCGGCCCTGACGAGCGGGAGCCCATCGGCGATGCTCACCTCGATCCGGATGTCGTGGAGCGGCGCCTGCAGCCGGGTCGTACACAGCTCGATCAGCTCGCCGATGTCGACGGCCTGCCGGTTCGGCACGAGCATGTCGGCTTCGATCCGGGCCAGGCTGAGGAGGTTGCCCACCAGCCGCTCGAGTCGCTCCGCTTCTCGCCGGGCGGTCGTGGCAAGCCCCCGGCGGGTTGCCTGCGTATGGAGCTCCGTGTCCTCCAACTCGGACAAGGCCGCCTGGATGCTGGCGAGGGGGGTTCGCAGGTCATGCGACACGGCCCGGAGTAAGGCGGCGTGGTGGCGTTCGACTCGCCGCAGCGCCTCGACCCGACTGGTGACGAGCATGCCGATCAGGAAGACCACTACGAAGAAGACGACGAGGGCGACCACGTCCTGCGCCACCGATACCCGAGGTGACCCGATCGGTTCGAGCAGCAGCGAGAACGAGACGGTCGCGACGACGGCCACGGCGGCGGCAGCATGCCGCCCGCCGACGACCGCCGTCGCGACCACGGGGACAACGAGGATGAGGGCCTGGGCCGGATGCCCGAGCCTGGTGTTGACCAACCCGGCCACCACCAGGATGACGCCGGTCGCAGTGGCTCCGCTGACTGCGGCAGCGGTCGACGACATCCCCCGCAAGAAGATGCGGGAGCGGTCCGAGTCGCCGCTTCTAGCCATAAGCGCCTGACGTTAGATGGCTGCCTCTCCGGACTCGCCGGTGCGAACTCGCATGAGCGCGTCGAGCGGCAGCGACCAGATCTTCCCGTCGCCGATCTTGCCGGTGCGGGCCGAGTCGGAGACGACGAGCATTACTTTCTCGGCCTCCGCCGACTCGACGATGATGTCGAGTCGGACCTTGGGGACGAAGTCGATCGTGTACTCGGAGCCGCGGAACGTCTCGGTCTTGCCGCCTTGGCGTCCGTAGCCCTGGACCTCGCTGACGGTGAGGCCGAGAACGCCGGCGGCTCGCAGTGCTTCCTTCACCTCCTCGAGCTTGTGGGGCTTGATGATGGCGGTGATGAGATGGGGCATCAGGTTCCTTCGTGGGGGTTGAGGCCGACCTCGAGGAGGAAGCCCCGTGCGCGAATGGTGTGAATGGTCAGGCCGAGCGGGCGCATCCGGCGGCGGAGCCGGTGTACCAGGTTGTTGAGCGACCCGTCGGCGGCGGTGCCGTCGGGCCAGAGGGTGGCGGCGAGATCCTCGCGAGGGACGACCTCGCCCGGTTGGGCCAGCAGAGACCGCAAGGCGAGCTCCTCCAGCGGGCTCACTGCCACCCAGGCGCCGTGATAGCGCAGCAACCCGTGATCATCGAGCTCGGGAGCTGGGGCGTCCATCACGTCAGACCGACGAGTCGATCCTGTCGGAGGTGGGCGGGATCGGCGCCCGACCCGGCAGGCCGGCCGGCGTCATGTACGTCATGCCCATACCGAACTCGACGTGGTAGGCGGGCGTGCCGTGCTCGTGGATGTCGAGGCCTTCGAGCTCGATGTCCTGGGACACTCGCAGGCCCCATTCGCCGGGGATGGCCTTGATGGCGAACATCACGATGGCAGCGAGGCCCCCGACGACGACCAGGCACGACAGGCTGCCGATCGCTTGGGAGACGAGCTGGTCGGTGCCGCCGCCGTAGAACAGGCCGTTGACGCCATAGCCGCCGGTGGCGAACAGACCCACGCTGAGCGTGCCCCAGACGCCGGCGAGCATGTGCACCGGTACTGCGCCGATCGGGTCGTCGATGCGGAGGTGCTCCAGCGCGTCGATCCCGAGCGGCACGACGATGCCGGCGATGGCCCCGATCCACACTGCTCCGGCTGGCGACACCCAATAGCACGGGGCGGTGATGGCGACCAGGCCGCCGAGGAAGCCGTTGAGCGACATGCCCAGGTCCCACTTCTTTGAGCGGGGGTAGACGAACAGGACGGCGATGAGGCCGCCGGCGCATGCTGCCAGCGTGGTGTTGGCGGCCACCCGGCCGATGCCCTCGAAGTCCATACCCGACAGGGTCGAGCCGGGGTTGAACCCATACCAACCGAACCAGAGGATCACCGCGCCGATCGACGCCATGGTGAGGTCGTGCGGCGGGGTCGGGCCACCGCCGTCGCGCTTGAACTTGCGGCCGAGGCGGGGGCCGAGGGCGATGGCGCCCATGAGAGCGATGGTGCCGCCAACGGTGTGCACGACGGTCGAGCCGGCGAAGTCACGGAAGAACGTGTCGGGGCTCAGGCTGTGGAACCAGCCCATGGTCGTGGCCAGCCAGCCGCCCGGCCCCCACACCCAGTGCCCGAAGATCGGATAGAAGAAGCCCGAGACGCAGGTCGAGTAGAGGATGTCGCCCTTGAAGCTGGTGCGGCCGACCATGGCGCCCGACGTGATGGTCGAGGCGGTGTCGGCGAAGGCGAACTGGAACAGGAAGAACGCCAGGAACGCCACACCGGTGTCGGGCCCGAGCCCGGCGTAGTCGTAGGTCGACGGGATCCCGTGCAGGAAGAAGTAGGAGTGGCCGATGAGCCCGTTGCCCAGCCCGAACTGGAAGGCGAAGCCGAACGCCCAGTAGAGGATGCCGCAGAGGCAGGTGTCGAACACGCACTCCATGAGCACGTTCACCGTTTCCCGGGAGCGGGCGACGCCCGCTTCGAGGGCCATGAAGCCGGCCTGCATGAAGAAGACCAGGAAGGCAGTCACCAGCACCCACACCGTGTTGATGGCGCTGACCTGATGGGCGAGCTGCTGGGGAATCGACTCCTTCGTCTGGGCCCCTGCTGGGGACTCGAAGAGCCAGAAGAAGCCGCGCACCGCCGCCAACACCGTGGCGATGCCGATCATCTTGCCGGCCAGGACCGTGGCGAAGAGCTTCCGCGTCTCCCACTGCTTGAACTGGCTGAGTTTCCGTCGCATGCCGAGGACCATAAGGAAGGAGCGTTAAGCAAACATTCGGTGAAGATGGCCAATCGACGTCGAGTTCCTGACCACTGTCTGACGAAGGTCAGGGAGTGGTTGCCGCGGCGACCGGCGCATAGGTCCGTCGGCCGAACCACGATCGGCGGGTCGTCACCCCACCGCAGAGGAAGCGCCGCACGGCCTCCTGGGCGTCGTCGTCGAGCTTGTTCCCGTCGGCGTCGACCAGCTCGAAGCGGTCGTCGGCGAGGGCATCGGTGGCCACGATGGTGGCGGCGACCACCTCGACATGGGCCGCGGCGAACGCGGTGGCGATGACGTGCAGCAGCCCGGGCTTGTCGGCCGCCGTCACCTCGCAGACGGTGTGCCACGGGGACGACGCGTTGTCGAAGGCAATCGTCACGTCGGCGAGGAGCGGGCTCTCCAACGGCTGGTCGAACGCAGCGGCGACGTCGCGCTCGAGCCCGACACGGTCGGGTGCGATCGCCGCTCGCACGAGAAACGACTCAAGGGCGATGCGGTCGGGCCACGTGGCCACCACCGCCTCCACCACGTCGAGGTCGTGGTCGGCGAGGACACCCGTCACCACGGCCAGCAGGCCGTGCCGGTCGCGGGCGGCGACATCGACGTACCACGTGTCGGGTTCGCCGTTCGGGCCGACCCGGACGCGGGCCTCGCGGCCGTGCGGTGGGGGATTGAGGAGCTTGGCGTGGCGGGCCATTGCCGAGGGCTCCTGGCGGATCACGTAGGGCCGGGGGGCACGGGCGAGGCGGTCGCGTACGGCCTCGTCGTCGCTCGCCAAGGCAATTGCCTCCGTGCGGCGGCGCCCGATGAGGTTGCGGGCCTCCTCGCCGGTCAGCTGGTCATGGGCGAGCACCTCCTGAACGAGCCGGTGCAGCTCGCGCAGCCGAGTGAGCTCCCAGGTCGGGCGGTCGCCGTTAGTCAAGGCCGACAGGACGTAGAGGGCGCGTGCCCGCTCGGGTGTGTCGAGGTGTGACGCCAGCTGGGTGACGGCCTCCTCGCTGAACGCCCCGGCACGCAGGGCGGCAGCCCACGGCAGGTGCCGGTCGTCGATGAGCGAGCCGATCTCGGCTTCGGCCTCGGTGCCCACGCCCAGCCGCCGCACCACCGCCCGGGCCGTGTCGCCCGGCGCCGGTTCGTGCTCGAGGGCGTCGACCAGCAGCAGCGCGAGGACGAGCCAGTCGGGATGCAGCAGGCGTTCGGCCTCGATGGCGACGGGGGCACCGGCGTCGAGCCGCCGGAGTCGCTCGAGGGCGGGGAAGCGGTACGACTCGAGCTGGTCGATCGCCATCGACCCGGAGCGTCGGGTCTCGAGCGCCCGGGCGAGATCGGGAGCAGCGGCGGCGAGAACACCGGTGGTGTCGAGGAACCGCCACGATCGGCCGTTGCCCCGCTCGATCAGGTCGAGCAGGTCGTCGAGGGCGTCACGCCGCCAGCGGAGGGCCGATTCCGGAAGACCAGTCAGCCATTCGACAAGTTCCCGGCCTGGCTCTCGGCGGCCGACTGCGACCGCGGCCTGGAGCGCCAGCTCCAGGCTGGCGGACTCCGGTGGGCGGGCAGCCAGATCGACCATGTCGTCGGTGACCCCCAGCCAGCCGCCGGGCGGCATGACGTCGGTGACGTCGACCTGGGCCCGGCGGGCGGCATTCAGCCGCGTGTAGCGGAGCTTGAGGATCTGGGGTGTGGCGAGCGTGGTCACCAGCACGACGAGCAGCAGCGCGGCATAGAGGTTGTCGTCGAGCACGCCGTTGGAGAGGCCGATGGTGGCGAAGATCAGGCCGACCTCGCCGCGCGGGAGCATGCCGATGCCGATGAGCAGCTTGTCGCCAGGGCTGCCGGCGGCGCCAAGTGGTGACACGAGCTTGCCGGCGACCGCGGCCAGCAGGAGGAGCGCCGCATCGCGCAGCACGGTGGCGTGGCCGAAGGCGCCGATCTGGGCATCGATGCCGATCTGGAGGAAGAAGACCGGGATGAAGAGGTGGCCGACGGGCGCCAGCTCGCGGCGGATCCGGTCGGACTGGTCGCTGCGGGTCAGGGCGAGCCCGGCGACGAAGGCGCCCACGATGGGGGCCAGCTTGGCGGCGTCGGCCACCCGGGCGAAGGCGAGGGTGAAGGCCAGCGCCAGGGCGACCATGGTGCCGGTCGAGCGGGAGAGCCGGGCAACCAGGGCGAAGAGGGGCCCGCTCAGCCGCAGGCCGACGGCGCCCCCGACGACCAGGAAGGCGACGGCGACGCCGACGATGCCGGCGACCGACAGGGCCGAGACCGAACCCTCGGTGACGAGTCGCACGACGACGGTGAGCACGACGAGGCCCATGACGTCGTCGGCCACCGCGGCGCCGAGCACGATCCTCGCCTCGGTGGTGGCCAGGGCGCGGAGGTCGCCGAACACGCGAGCAGTGATGCCCACGCTGGTCGCCGTGAGGGCGGCGCCGACGAACAGCGATGTCTTGAAGTCGTCGCCGATGAGCTCCATGGCCCCGATGCCGAGCACCATCGGGCAGATCACGCCGACCGTCGCCACCAGCAACGAGGCGCGTCCGACCTTGCTCAGCTCGCCGAGATCCATCTCCATGCCGACCTCGAGCAGCAGGAGGATCACACCGATCTCGCCGAGGGTGCGCAGCACCTCGTCGTGGTGTCCGACCAGGCCGAGCATCGAGGGACCGACCAGCACGCCGGCGACGATCTCGCCGACCACGGCCGGCACGCCGACGCGCTCGGCCAGCTCGGCCGCGACCTTGGCGGCGACGAGCACGATGAGGATGTCGGTGAGAACGGTGGTGATGTCCATGTCGTCCGTGTCTGGGACGCAGATCGGGCGGGTGCGGAGCCCGCACCCGCCCGATCGCGTGAGTCGGATGTGTCGGTGGTGCTAGAGCGAGACGGTCTCGTTGGTGGGGCTGCCGCCGGCGTGGGCGACGAGCACGTCTGCTTCCATGAACTCCGGATAGGCAAGGGCGCCCATCTCGGGCATGTCCATGCCGGCGATCTCCATCTCGGCCGGCGGGCGGATGCCACCCTTCATGACCGCGTTCTGGATCTTGAAGAAGGCATAGGCCACCCCGAGGATGACCGTCCAGATGACGACCGCGCCCAGTGCCTGAGCACCCAGCTGGCCGAGACCGGGATTCATGCCGTAGAAGATGCCGGTGACGCCCTTGGCGGCGGCCGAACCTTCCGTGGTGAGGTTCCAACCGGCGCCATAGTGGCCGTTCGAGAACAGGCCGATGCACAGGACGCCGAAGGTGCCGCACACGCCGTGCACCGCGATGGCGCCGACCGGATCATCGACGTGCAGCTTGGTGTCGATGAACACTGCGGCGAACACCACGAGCACACCGGCGAGGGCACCGATCAGGGCAGCGGCCCACGGATCGACGAACGCGCACGGGGCCGTGATGGCGACGAGGCCGGCGAGCATGCCGTTCACCATCATCCCCGGATCGGGCTTGCCCCAGCGCCACATCACCCAGAACATCGCGGACGTTGCGCCGAAGGCGGCGGCGAGCGCGGTGTTGGTGGCGACCATGGCGAACTGGATGTCGGTCGCCGCCAGGGTGGAGGCGGCGTTGAAGCCGAACCAACCGAACAGCAGGATGAAGCAGCCGAGCATGGCCATCGGGATGTGGTGGCCGGGCAGTGTGTTCGAGGAGCCGTCGCGGTTGTACTTGCCGATGCGGGGCCCGAGCACGAGGGCGCCCGCCAAACCGGCGACGCCGCCCACCGCGTGCACCACGCCGGAACCGGCGAAGTCCACGTAGCCGAGGCCGAGGTGCATGCTGTTGCCGACCTGGGCCAGCCAGCCGCCACCCCAGGTCCACGCGCCGAACAGCGGGTAGTACACGGCGCCACAGAACACGCCCCAGCCCACGAAGGCGTTCCACTTCCACCGCTCGGCCATGGCGCCGGTCGGGATCGTGGCCGTTGTGTCCATGAAGGCCACCATGTAGAGGAAGAAGCCGGCAACTGCCGCGCCACCGCTCTTGCCGATGTCGCCGAGGGCGAAGCCGCCCTTCCACAGGAACACCCATTGGCCGGAGCCGATCAGGCTGCTGCCAACGGCGTGGTTGTAGCCGATCAACGAGGTCGAGTAGCCGCCGAACATGAAGGCGTAGCCGACGAGGAAGTAGCCGACGAAGCCCAGGCCGAAGATGGCGAAGTTCGTCGACACCACGTGGGCGGCGTGCTTGGCCCGGCAAAAGCCGGTTTCGACCAGCGCGAAACCGGCCTGCATGAAGATGACGAGGACGGCGCCGATGACGACCCAGAGCAGGTTGGTCTGCGTGCCGAGCGTCTTGACCGCCTCGTCGACCGTCTTGACCGTGGGGGCATCGGACTGGGCGAAGGCGGTGCCCGACATGGCGAGGAGGGCGGTGGTACCGAGCCCGAAGGCGACGGCGAGCTTGCGGCGCATCAGCACGACTCCTTCCATCGGGCTGGCCGGGTGGCGGGACGACACATGGGCAGGTTCCTTTCAGGGGCCGGTAGCTGAACGCCGGGGCAGGGGTCTTTCTGACCTGTCCCTGAACGTAGGGACAGCCGATCACGGGTCTGTCTCCGGGTTGTAAAGGCTGCCGTTCCACTTGATGACAGAAATCTGACGGGGGTCTGAACGGTACGCGGGCAGGGCTGGCGCGACAGACTCAGGCCATGCCGGACCCTGCTCCCGAGATCGACCCGCGCCGCATCCGAATCGGTCTGGCCATCGTCACGATCGCCTTCGTCGTGGGCCTCGTGCTCCTGTTCGTGGTCGACGATCCCGTGGGCCGGGCGATGATGGCCGCCGTCAGCGTCGTGGCCCTCATACGCGGCGGCCTGCTGGTGCGGTCGATCCGGCGCGACCAGACCGCCTGATCGAGGCCCCGGTGGCCCGCCACGAAGCCATTCGCTACGGCACGCCGGCGGCCCGCTGGGTGCTGGCCGCCACCGTCCTGGGATCGGGCGTCGCCTTCCTCGACGGCACGGTCGTCAACGTCGCCCTGCCGGCCATCAGCAACGACCTGCACGCGTCGTTGGCGGCACTGCAGTGGACCCTCGACGCCTACCTGGTGACCTTGTCGGCGCTGCTGCTCCTGGGCGGCAGTCTCGGCGACCGCTACGGGCGGCGCACGATGTTCGTTGCCGGCCTGGCGGCGTTCATCGCCGCCTCGGTGCTGTGCGGGCTGGCGCCGACAGCCGGCTTCCTCGTCGGGGCCCGGGCCCTGCAGGGCGTCGGTGGCGCGTTGCTCGTGCCCGGGAGCCTCTCGATCATCTCGGCCTCCTTCCACCCCGACGACCGCGGGCGGGCCGTCGGTGCATGGTCGGGCCTGGCCGGGGTGACCACGGCCATCGGCCCCTTCGTGGGCGGCTGGTTGATCGATGCCGCCAGCTGGCGGCTCATCTTCCTGCTCAACGTGCCGCTGGCCGGTCTCGCGGCCTGGATCGCCGTGCGCCACGTTCCCGACACCAGCGATCGGGAGCCGGGCGCCCTCGACCTTCCCGGCGCCGCGCTGGTGACCGTTGGCCTGGCCGCTGTCGCCTACGCCCTGATCGAGCGGGCTGGCGCGGCGAGCGTGCTCGCCGGCGTCATCGGCGTCGCCGCCATCGTGGCGTTCCTCGCGGTCGAGGCGCGGGTGTCCCACCCGATGCTGCCGCTGTCGTTGTTCGGCTCGCGCCAGTTCACCGGGGCCAACGTCACCACCTTCGCCGTCTACGGCGGTCTCGGTGGCGCCCTGTTCCTCGTCGTGCTGCGCCTGCAGCTGTCGCTCGGCTACTCGGCGTTGGAGGCCGGCTCCTCCCTGGTGCCGTTCACCGCGCTCATGCTCGCGCTCTCACCGTCGGCCGGCGCCCTCTCCCAGCGCATCGGGCCGCGGCTCCCGATGACGATCGGGCCACTGATGGCCGGCCTGGGCCTCGTGCTCTTCGCCGGCGTCGGCCCCGGCGATGGTTACCTGGCGTCGGTGTTCCCGGCGGTGGTCGTCTTCGGCCTCGGCATGACGCTGACCGTCGCGCCCCTCACCGCCACCGTGCTGGCCAGCGTCGACAACCGGCATGCGGGGGTCGCTTCGGGTGTCAACAACGCGGTGGCGCGTCTTGCCGGCCTGCTGGCGGTGGCCGTGCTCCCTGCCCTCGCCGGCATCGCGACCGACGGCGACCTGGCTCGGACGCTCGACCACGGCTTCGCCACAGCCCTCCACATCGCCGCCGGGATGTGCGTGGCCGGTGGCCTGGCGTCGCTGGCGCTCGTCCGCGACGGCTCGGTGGACCAGGCGTCGCACGGCCTCATGTTCCATCCGTGCGACGACCTCTCGGAGGCGGGGACTCAGGCCCGATAGGGACGCAGCCCGTCAGCGGGAACCGTGCCGAGGCGCCCTGCATTGAAGTCGTCCACGGCCTGCTGGAGCTCGGCGCGCGTGTTCATCACGAACGGGCCGTAGTGGGCGACCGGTTCGCCGATCGGCTTCCCGCCGAGCAGGAGCACGTCGAGCGGGTCGGACGGGTGCCCCTCGAAGGTGAGCTGGTCGCCGGCACCGAACACGACGAGCTGGCCCTTCGTGATCGGGCGGTGCTCGGCGGCGGCCGTGCCTTGACCAGACAGGACGTAGGCGAGGGCATTGAAGTCGGCGCGCCAGGGCACGACCAGCTGGGCGCCGGCGGTGACGGTGGCATGGGCGACGGTGATCGGTGTGTAGGTGGCCCCCGGTCCGTGGTGCCCGGCGATGTCGCCGGCGATCAGGCGGACGAGGGCGCCACCATCGCGTGACGACAGCAACGTGACCTGGTCGGCCTCGAGGCTCTGGTACCGGGGGGCGACCATCTTGTCCTTGGCCGGGAGGTTCACCCACAGCTGCACGCCGTGGAAGAGGCCTCCACTGATGACCAGCTGTTCGGGCGGCGTCTCGATGTGGAGGATGCCGCCGCCCGCCGTCATCCACTGGGTGGCGCCGTCGGAGATGACGCCACCGCCACCATGTGAGTCCTGGTGCTGGAAGGTCCCGTCGATCATGTAGGTCACGGTCTCGAAGCCGCGGTGCGGGTGCCAGTCGGTGCCCCGCGGCTCGCCCGGGCCGTAGTCGACCTCGCCCATCTGGTCCATGTGGATGAAGGGGTCGAGGTCGCGCTGGTCGACGCCAGCGAAGGCCCGGCGGACGGGAAAGCCCAGGCCCTCGTGACTGGCGGGTGCGGTGGTGACCGACCGGACCGGCCGGTCGTGGGCCTCGATGGTGGACTCGATCTTGGGCAGGCGCAGCGGGTCAGCGGTCACGGCGGGCATTGGGGCCCCTTCCAGATAGTTGCGGATACAACTACTTTAACGGTCGGCGGGCCTGGATTGTTCCCCTGGAGAACGCCGGCAGGCCCGAGCCATGATCCCGTAGGTTCGGGCCGATGACCGACGGTCCCCGCATCGCACCGCTCCCCGAGGAGGACTGGACCGACCGCCAGCGGGAGGTGATGACGCCGCTGTTGGGCAACAACGCCCGCAACATCTACACGACCCTGGTTCGGGCACCCGACCTCGCCGAGAAGATGACGACCTTCGGCCGCACCCTTCGAGGCGAGCCACTGTCGTTGCGCCAGCGGGAGACGCTCATCCTCCGAACCGGTTGGAACTGCGGGTCGGAGTACGAGTTCGCCCAGCACCGCGTCCTCGCCACCAAAGGGGGCATGACCGACGACGACCTCCGGCGGATCGTCGCCGGGCCGGACGCCGATGGATGGGACTCGGTCGAGCGAGCCCTGTGCCGAGCCGCCGACGAGCTGCATGCCGACTCCGTCGTCAGCGACGCCACGTGGGCCGAGCTGAGCGCGGTGTTCGGCGAGCAGGAGCTGATCCAGGCCGTCCTCCTCGTGGGCTACTACCACGTGGTGTCCTTCGCGTTGAACACCTGCCGCACACCGCTCGAGCCAGGACGCGTCGGCTTCCCGACCGACTGACGCGTGCACGACTACCTGCCGTTCGTCCTGATCGGCATGACCACCGGCTCGGTCTACGGACTGATGTCCGTCGGCCTCGTGCTCACCTACCGGACCTCGGGGATCTACAACCTTGCCCACGGGTCGATCGCCGCTCTCGCCATCACCCTCTTCTCGATCTTCTTCCGCGCCCACGGCTTCCCGTTGTGGCTGTCGTTGGTCATCTGCGTGCCGCTGCTGGGGTTCGTGCTCGGATCGCTGCTGGAGCGGCTGGCCCGTCGGCTCACCTCGGCCACCGCCGCCCACAAGGTCGTCGCGACCGTCGGGCTGCTGCTCGTCGTCGACTGGCTGGCGCCGACCATCTCTCGGGTCGTGCTCCAGAAGCTGTGGGTTCCCAACCTCGCAGCGTTGTTCGCCCGCGGCCTGATCGGCCGTTTCGGCTTCGGTCCGCTGACGTGGCTGCCGACTGGCACCAGCACGATGTGGGACGTCGTCATCGGATATGACCAGATCGTGATCATGGCGGTCGCCTTGGTGGCCACCATCGCCCTGTGGCTCCTGCTTCGTGTCACTCGGCTGGGCATCGCCATGCGGGCCGTCGTCGACAACCCGGAGCTGGCAGAGCTCACCGGCGCCAGCCCCTCACGGGTGCGACGCTGGGCGTGGACCATCGGGGCCAGCTACGCCTGCCTCGCTGGGTTGCTGCTGTCGAACCGGGTGGGGACCAACTCGACGATCCTGACGCCACTGGTGGTGCAGGCGACCGGTGCAGCAGCGTTCGGCGCGTTCGGCAGCATTCCGCTGGCCTACATCGGGGGCATCGCCCTGGGTGTTGCCTCCGCCATCGGCACCAAGTCATTGCACGGCAACCGGGTCATCGAGGGCCTGCCCGTCGCCATGCCGTTCTTGTTCCTCTTCGTCGCATTGCTGGTCGTGCCCAAGCGACGCCTCCTCGAGACGGCACGAACGCTGCCGGGAACGATCCGTCGCGATCTCGCGACCCGGGTGCCCCGGTCGGTTCGCGTCCTGGCCATCGTGGCTCTCTACGCCGGCCTGCTGGTGGTCCCCCCGCTGGGCCTCGACCTGCAGCCGTGGATGCGAGTGCTGTCGTTCGTGGTGCTCTGCCTCGGCCTCGGCCTCTTGGTGCGCACGTCGGGCCAGATCTCGCTCTGCCACTACGCGTTCGCGGCGGTCGGCGCCGCCGCGTTTCACGGCTACGCCGCGTCGGCGGGCGTCCCGTGGGCGGTCGCCCTGCTGCTCGCAGGCCTGACTGCCGTACCGGTCGGTGCCTTGATCGCTGTCCCCGCGATCCGGCTCTCCGGGCTGTTCCTCGCCCTGGCCACCTTCGCCTTCGCCTATGGGATGCAGTACCTGTTGTACGGCGCCTCGTTCATGTTCAAGGTCCAGTTGTCCATGCCGCGGCCGGCGATCGCCCAGACGGAGGAGCGCTTCTACTACGTCCTCCTGCTGTGTGTGACGCTCTGCGTCGCCTTCGTGATCGCCCTGCAACGCAGTCGACTCGGACGACTGCTCGCCGCCCTGTCCGACTCGCCGACGGCGCTCGAGACCCATGGCACGACGGTGAACGTCACGCGGCTCCTCGTCTTCTGCATCTCAGCGTTCCTCGCCGGCGTCGGGGGAGCGTTGCTCGGCTGCAGCGTGTACTTCGTCGGCGACTCCCGCTTCTCGGCGTTCGCCTCGCTGACCCTGCTCACCGTGGTCATGGTCGCTCCCGGCCGGCGGCCGTGGTACGCGTTCCCCGCCGCTGGCGGCTTGGCGGTCATGACCCGCGACATACCGCTCAGCGACGTCAACTGGAGCCGGTGGCACCTGGGGTTCCTGACTGACTACCTGGGCTTCGGCAACCTCAACCTGACGTCGCAGCTGTTCGTCGGAGCGTTGGCCATCGGCGTGGCAGTCAGCGCCTATCCGCCGACCCGGCGATCCGTGTTCTCGCGCCTCCTTCGCCGGTCCGCGGCCCGGACCGTCACCGACGCTCGTCCCGAGCCAGCTCTCCGCCTGGCGGCGGCCGCCTCGGGCGAGCTGCCGGCGCTGCACCGACCCGTCCGTGCCGAGGACGCCGGCCTGGTGGTCGATCGGCTGGTCGTGCGCTACGGCGCCCTGGTGGCGGTCGACGACCTCAGCCTCCAGGCTCCCATGGCGAGGGTCACCGGGCTGATCGGTCCCAACGGTGCCGGGAAGTCGACGACCTTCGACGCCTGCTCCGGGCTGCTCCGGCCGAGCCAGGGCACGGTGCAGCTGCACGGCCGGGACGTGTCGCACAGCGGCCCGGCTGCTCGCGCCCGGATGGGGCTGGGCCGGACCTTCCAGCGGGTGCAGCTCTGGGGCTCCCTGAGCGTCGGCGACAACGTCGCCCTCGGGCGGGAAGGCGGCATGGCGGGTGGGGACCCGCTGCGGCAGGTCGTGAGCCGCGCCGGCGAGCGAGGCGAGGTGCGAGGCGCCGCCGACTGGGCGATGGAGGTGTGCGGCGTGGGTCACCTGCGGAGCCTGGCCGTTGCCGGCCTCACCACCAGCGAGCGACGACTGGTTGAGCTCGCCCGTTGCCTGGCGTCGTCGGCCGATCTCCTGCTGCTCGACGAGCCCAGCTCAGGTCTCGACCAGGCCGAGACCGAGGCCTTTGGGCGCATCCTCCAGGACGTGGTCGAGCGTCATCGCATCGGGGTGCTGCTCGTGGAGCACGACATGTCGCTGGTGATGGACGTGTGCCAGCACATCTACGTGCTTGACGTCGGCAAGCTCATCGCCGAGGGTTCCCCCGACCAGGTCCGGGCTAGCGACGCGGTGCGGGCCGCCTACCTCGGCGTCGACGGGGCAGCGGTCGCCGGCTGAGCGAGACGCCCGGCTGGAGGGCGTCGAGCTGCCGTTGCACCCGCCGCACATGCAGCAGGTCGCTCGGCGTGACGATGCCGACGACCGTTCCCGCGTGGTCGACGACCGCGACCCGCTCGATCTGCTCGTCGAGCATCACCTCGACGGCCCGCAGGGCGGCGTCGTCGATCGAGACGGCGACCTGCTCCGGCGTCCCCTCGGTGGCCGGGCTCATGATCTCCCGAACCGCGACTGATGCGAGCGGATCGACGCCGTAGTGGCGGCCGATGCGGAGTCCCCGGCGGTGGAGCTTCTCGGTCATGATGCTGTGCTCGTTGATGGCGTTGTAGACGAGGTCGGCGACCACGGTGGCCAGCATCAGCGGCAGGATCACCTGGTAGTCGCGCGTCAGCTCGAAGACGAAGACGATCGCGGTGAACGGCGCTCGGGCCGCCGACCCGAAGGTGGCCGCCATGGCCACGAGGGCGAAGGCACCGATTGCCACGTCCGGACCGGGCAGCACATGGTCGAGGCCCTGGCCGACGAGGGTGCCGTACGCCGCGCTGACCAGGAGGATCGGCGCCAGCGTCCCGCCTGACGTGCCCGAGGCCAGCGCTAGCCACCAGGCGACCAGCTTGGCCGCGGCGAGCGCGGCGAGGACGTGAAGCGTGAGACGCCCGCCGAGGACGTCGCCGATCACGTCGTAGCCGACCCCGAGGGCTCGGGGTTGGAAGATCCCGATGCTGACGAAAGCCACCGCGCCGATGGCGGGGTGCCAGAACTCGCCGATCGGCAGCCGTCGATAGAGGCTCTCGAGCCCGAACAGGCCGCGGGTCAGGACGATGGCCATGGCGCCGCAGGCCACACCGAGCAGGAGGAACGCGGGCAGGGCGGCGAGGCCCTGATAGTCGTGACGCGGCACCGTGAACAGCGGGCCGTTGCTGTAGAGGGCGGCGTGCATGCCGCCCGCGACCGACGTGGCGGCGACGAGCGGGATCAGCGCCCGGGCCGAGAACTCGAACAGGAGGAGCTCGACGGCGAGCACGACGGCGGCGAGCGGCGAGCCGAACGTGGCCGCCATGCCCGCCGCCGCGCCACACGAGAGGAGGATCTTGCGCTCGACTGGCGAGACCGGCAACACCTGGCCGAGGAGCGAGCCAATCGAGCCGCCGGTGACGATGATGGGCCCCTCGGCGCCGAACGGCGCCCCTGTGCCGATGGCGATGGCTGCCGAGAGGGGCTTGGCCAGCGCGGTGCGGGGGGCAATGCGACTCTGCCGCGTCAGCACCGCCTCCATGGCCTCGGGGATGCCATGACCCCGGATGACGGGCGCCCACAGCGCGAGGAGGCTGATCACGATGGCCCCGCCGACGGCGACGGCATAGGTCGTCCACCCAACGTGGAGCTCGCCGAGCGGCGGGTGGTGCCACGACAGTTGGTGGAACAGGGTGACGGCGGTGATGGCGTCGATGAGATGGAGCAGCACCCATGCCGCCGCCCCGCCTGCGAATCCGAGCAACACGCCGAGACCGGCCAGGAGCGCGAGCCGACGAGTGGGATGGGGCTGGGTCACGAAGCAAGGATAGTATCGTGACACGATATGTCCACATCGGCCCAGCTCAGCGACAGTGACTTCGCCCGGCTGCTGGCGTTCAGGGACGGGCTGCGGCGGTTCCAGCGGTGGAGCGAGCAACAGGCCCGGGCGGCCGGGATCACCCCCGCCCAGCACCAGCTGCTGCTGGCGGTTCGCGGCCACCGTGGGGAGCCGTCGCTGACCGAGATCGCCGGCCACCTCCTGCTCCGGCACAACAGCGTCGTCGAGCTGGTCGACCGGGCCGAGCTGGCCGGTCTCGTCCGGCGGGTCACCGACACCAACGACAGCCGGGTGGTGCGGGTGGTCCTGACGCCGACGGGCGAGCGCCACCTCCGTGACCTGTCGCTCGTGCACCTGGAGGAGCTGTCGCGCCTGCGCCGCAGCTTCGGGTCGTTGTGGGATCGTCTCGTGGTCGACTGAGGATCGTCCCGAGAGCGTGCGAGTCAGGCCAGGCGGCGGGAGAGGATGCAGTCCTCGGCGAAGGCGAGCGCCTTCAGGTGGTAGGTGCGGGCGGCCCAGCCCAGGCTGACGTTGTGGCCGGCGTTGGGCTCGCTGTCGATCATCAGTCGGGGCACGTGGCCCAGCACGGCGCGGAGCTCGGCGAAGTGCGCTTCGTCGATCATCCACAGTCGGTCGTGCTCGCCGAAGGTGAGGCGGATGGGGATGTCGATGCGCCCGGCCATGGCCCGGAGCTCGTCGGGCCACCCGGCGCCCTCGGAGGACTGGACGGCTGGAGCCGCATGCAGCGGCAACGCCTTCCGGCTGAAGGTGCCCTTCGGGTAGCTGTCGCTCGGGCCCCAGGACGCCCCGCGGTCGCCGGGCAGCGTCTCCGGCTCGATCCGCTCGATGCCGGGCTGGGCGAAGGTGAACGCATAGCGGATGCCGCTGCCGGCACCGTCGAGGCCGAGCAGCGCGTGGCCCCGCTGCTCGGCGGCCATGGCGAAGGCCACCTTCAGCCCGTACGAATGGCCCATCAGGAAGACCCCGGCGCCAGTCGGATGGTCGGCGGCGAACGCCTCGATCGCGTCGTGGAAGATGCGGGCCTGCTCGAACATCCCGAGCGACGACTCGGGCAGGTCGGCGCTGGCACCGTGGCCCGGCCGGTCTGGTGCCCAGACGCTGAAGCCGAGCTCGCTGCCGAGCTCGAGCAGCGAGAGACCGGGGGCCGCGCTGGCGTGGAAGTAGCCGCCGTGCATGCCGGCCCCGTGGACGGCCATCACCAGCGCCCGCGGCTCGGCACCGTCGGCCGGTTCGGCCAGCAGTCCCGACAGTGTCACGCCGTTGGCGGTGACCTCGATCTCCCGGGCAGGCGGGTGGGCGGCCGGGCTGCGCTCGAACTCGGTCACGACAGCCCCACTTCGGCGGGTCGGACCACGTTGGCCATCGGCTCGCCCCGGAGGTAGGCGTCGAGGTTGCTGACGAACAGGTCGACGAGGCGGGCGACGTTGCCTTCGCCCGACCCCGACACGTGGGGCGTGAGCGTGATCCGCGGGTCAGCCCAGAACGGATGGTCGGGGGGGGCCGGCTCCGTCACCGTGACGTCGAGTGCGGCCGCTCCCGGTGCTCCCCGGTCAAGCGCACGCAGCAGGGCATCCTCGTCGACCAACCCACCGCGGCCCACGTTCACGAGCAGCGAGCCCGGTGCCATGGCGGCGAAGAACTCGTCGTTGGCCATGCCCCTCGTCGTGGTGTCGAGGGGCGCCGCCAGCACCACCACGTCGGCGCCGGCCAGCGCCTCGGGGGTGCGTGCGGTGGTGAACATCTGGTCGGCCGGATCGTCGGCGGCGGGGCTGCGCCGTACACCCCGCACGTGCACGCCGAGGGCTTGGGCCACCGGGGTGATCGCCCGGCCGATGGAGCCGTAGCCGACGATCGTCCAGGTCTGGCCTCGGACCTCGGCATGGGAGCCACCGACCCACTCGTGCTTCTGCTCGTTCTCCCGCCAGGCCGGGGCGCCGAGCGTGTGATCGAGGACGGCGTGGACGACGTACTCGGCGATGGGGGAGCCGTTGACATGTGAAGCGGTCAAGGCGGCGCCTGTGGCGAGGAAGCGGGCATAGAAGGGATCGTCGAATCCAGCCGCCGGCGACTGCATCCACCGGAACGACGGCGTGTGGATCACGCCGCCGAAGAACTGGCGACCCAGCGTTCCCCGATAGAGGTCGCTGGTGGCGAAGGCGACCTCGGTGCCGTCGAGCTCGCCGGCGAGCGTGCCGTCGTCGAGCAGCCGCACGGCCATGGCGTTCGGCGCCACTTCGAGAACCTTGTCCCAGAAGTGCTGGTACGTGTAGTCGGTCAGGAAGATCGAGACGGGGCGTGTCGGGTCCACCCGTTCTGTCTACCTGGCCGGCCAGCGGGCCCGTGGCGTCCCTTCGCGAACTGGCAGGCTCGTCGGCGTGACGACACCGGTTCGACTGCTCATGGGCCCCGGGCCCAGCAACCCCTATCCGGAGGCGACCGCCGCCCTTGGCCTGCCGATGCTCGGGCACCTGGATCCCGCGTTCCTCGCCGTCCTCGACGAGACCTGCGACCGGCTGCGCCAGGTCTGGCAGACCACCAACGAGCTGACCCTTCCGGTCTCCGGTACCGGGTCGGCCGGCATGGAGGCGTGCTTCGTGAACCTCGTCGGGCGGGGCGATGTCGTCGTGGTCGGTGTGAACGGGCTGTTCGGTGAGCGCATGTGCGACGTAGCCGCCCGCTGCGGCGCCGAGGTGGTCCGGGTCGACGCCCCGTGGGGCACGCCGCTCGACCCCGAGGCGGTGCTCGCCGCCCATCCCTCACCCAAGGTCATCGCCCTGGTGCACGCCGAGACGAGCACCGGCATCCGCAACGACGTCGAGACGGTGGCCGCCGGCAAGGGCGATGCGCTGGTGCTCGCCGACTGCGTGACGTCGCTCTGCGGCATCCCCGTGGCCATCGACGCCTGGGGCGTCGACGTGGCCTACGCCGGCACCCAGAAATGTGTGGGTGTGGCGCCCGGACTGGCCCCGATCACCATGGGCGAACGGGCTCGGTCCCGCCGTGTCGAGCGGCCCCAGAGCTGGTACCTCGACCTGGGCATGATCGGTGACTACACGTCGGGCGCCACCCGCAAGTATCACCACACCGCGCCCGTGGCCATGGTGCAGTCGCTGAACGCCGGCCTGGGCGTCGTGCTGGACGAAGGGCTCGAGGCCACCTGGAAGCGCCACGCCGAGTGTGGCGCCCTGCTCCAGGACGGTCTCGAGGCCATGGGACTCGAGCTGTGGGCCACCGAGGGCCACCGGCTGCCCGAGCTCACCACCGTGCTCGTGCCCGATGGTGTCGACTCGGCCCAGGTCCGCCGCCGGCTGCTCGACGACTACGACATCGAGATCGGGGGCGGCGTCGGCGAGTGGGCGGCGAAGGTGTGGCGGATCGGCTGCATGGGCCACACCGCCAGGCGGGCCAACGTTACGACACTCCTCGGTGCGTTGGCCGGCGTGCTCGCATGACCTCGATGCCGATCGGCAGCAGCGAGATGGCGATGATCACGAGGATCACCGGCGTCAGGTAGTTCTCGAGCTTCGGGTAGCGCTTCCCGAGGCCGTAGCCCAACAGGGTCGCCAACGACGACCACGCAGCGGCGCCGATGACGTTGTAGGTGACGAAGGTGCGGTAGCGCATCCCGCCGACGCCGGCGAGGATCGGCGTGAAGGTGCGCACCACCGGAACGAACCGGGCGAGCACCAGCGCCCGTGGGCCGTACCGCTCGAAGAACAGGTGTGACCGCGTCACGTTCGACTGCTTGAACAGGCGCGAGTCGGGGCGGCGGAACAGGGTTGGGCCAACGCGTGCCCCGAACAGGTAGCCGACCTGGTCGCCTGCCACCGCGGCGGCGAAGCAGCACAGGATGAGGATGGCGATGTTGGGGTTGCCGCCGAGGGCGATCACCAGCCCGGCCGAGAAGAGCAACGAGTCGCCGGGGAGGAAGAAGCCGAGCAGCAGACCTGACTCAGCGAAGATCATTGCGGCCACGGCGGCGACGAACAGCGGCGCCCCGTGGCGCAGCAACGGCTCGAGGTCGGGATGCAGCAGCCAGTGGAGCACGGGCGGCAACCCTAGGGGCGGAACGCATAGGGTCGAACCCGTGCCGGAGTCGTGGATCAGCGACGAGATGCGCGCCGCCCTCGGGCGCCAGTACGGGCAACGCACGTCGTTCCCCATCTCGACGTCCGACATCCGCAAGTGGGCCCAGGCGGTGTACTACCCGGAGCCGCCGCCCCGCCTCTACTGGGACGAGGCCTATGCGGCGACGACCAGCTACGGCGGCATCGTTGCGCCCGAGGACTTCAACCCGTTCGCGTGGATGACCGCTTCCGGTCCACCCGAGCTCAGCCCCGACCTGTCGCCGATGTCGATGCTCTTCCCCGAGGCAAACGTCGGCGTCGAGCTGCCCGCCACCACCAACATGCTGAACGGCGGCATGGAGTGCACCTACGGCGTGCGCATGCGGCCCGGTGACGTGATCAGCGCGGTCACCAGCCTTGCCGAGTACACCGAGCGTCCTGGCCGCCTCGGCCTGATGCTCTTCGCCTACACCGAGCAACGGTGGACGAACCAGGAGGAGCAGCTGGTGAAGGCCCAGCGCGACATCCTCATCCGCTACTGATGGATGTCAAGGTCGGGGATGAGCTCCCCACGTACGAGCGGATGTCGAGCTTCCAGCATTGGAACCGTTACGCGGCGGTGAACCACGAGTTCGTCGACATCCACATGGACGACCGGGCCGGCAAGGCGGCCGGCTATTCCGGTGCCTTCGGCATGGGCAACCTCCAGTGGGCCTACCTCCACTGCATGCTGCGCGAATGGATGGGCGAGGACGGCCGCATCGTTTCGATGGCGATCCAGTTCCGGGCGGCCAACCTCAACGACCTCCGCACCATCGCCCACGGCCGGGTGACCGCCGTGCGGGAGGAGGGCGGCGAGACCGTCGTCGACCTCGAGGTGTGGACCGAGAACGAGCTGGGCGCGGCCATGGCGCCCGGCACGGCCACGGTGGCGCTCGCGCCAAGCTGAGGGTGTGGGCAGCGTGCAGGTCCCGGCCGATGACGCACTGCTGATCGCACGCGGCACCGCCTCGGCGGTCGATCCGGGGGGCGGGCTGGCGGCCGCCCAGATGAGCCTGCTCGGGGCGGTCCACGCCGCCCTGATGGGGGCCGAGATCGACTTCTCGAGCCTCGACCCGCTCGGCCCCGATGAGCTGGCTGATGCGCTCGCCACGAGGTCAGACGCGTTCCGGCACCGGGTCGTGCACCACATGGTGCTCGGTGAGCTGATCCTCCGGCCGATCCCGCCCCACGTCGCCCGCCGGGTGGCCGACTATGCCAAGGCGCTCGGGATCGAGGACCAGTTCGTTCGCATCGCCCGGCGCTACGCCCAGGGGGCGTTCGGCCTGGCCTGGCTCGACCTCCACCGAAGTGGCTTCGCCGAGCATTGGGAGCGGGCACGCATGGACCAGCTGAAGACCAACGTCAAGCTCGAGCACCAGCTCGCCGCGGGCGTCGAGGACGCTGTTCTTGCCGAGCGATGGATCAGCTTCGCCGACCTCGCACCCGGCACCCTCGGTCGCGGGGTCTGGGACATGTACCGGAGTCGGGGCTTCGGTCTCCCGGGATCGATCGGTGGCGCGTCGGCCTATCTCGCCCAGCACGACTTCGTGCACGTGCTGGCCGACTACGGCACCAACCTCAACGGCGAGCTCGAGGTGTTCGCCCTCATCGGCCGGGCCGATCCCGACCCGAAGGGCTTCGCCTGGCTGGTGACCCTCATCGGGTTGTTCGAGACCGGTTACGTGGCCGACGCCGGCTTCTTCTCGGGCGATGTCCGCGAGCGGCACCTCGACAGCCCCGAGATGCACGCTCGCCTTGCCGATGCCATGCGGCGGGGCCAGGACGTGTGTGACCGGCTGGGCGTCGATCTTCTCGATGTCGACTACCACGACTTCGTCGGCCGCCCGATATCGGAGGTCCGCGCCGAGCTGTCGATCGACCCCAAGGGTGATCGGGCGGTATCGGCTGGCTCTGCCGGCGCGTTCGACCTTGCCGGCATGTCGCGGATCCAGCAGGAATACGCAGCATCGATCGATGGAGAGGTGGTTCAGCGATGAGGTTCGCGCAGGGGATCAGGGTGCGGTGCGGCGACCCCGAGGCGCTGCAGCGGCTGCTGGCCGAGTGGGACGGCGGCCAGGCCACCACCGACGTCATGGGCTACATCGGCACTCGCTTGCTTGCCGATCGTGACGAGCCTGGGAGCTACCTGATCCTCGCCGAGTTCGCCGAGGTCGACGGCGATCTCACACCGGCCGAGGAAGCCGAGCGCAACAACCAGCGAGAGGAGACCGAGCGCTGGGCCCAGAAGCTGCGCTCGCTGGTCGACGGCGAGCCCGATTGGATCCACTACGACGAGCTCTATCGCACCGGCATCACCGGAAATCTGCGCAGCGGCTGAGAGGATCGCAGATGCCCCAGGAGTATCACGAGCAGCAGCGAGCGCTCCAGGATCGCTTCGACACGCGCCGACTCGCCGACCGCCTCGCCGAGGGGATGAACGACCAGATCGGCGACGACCACGTCGCCTTCATCGAGTCACGAGACATGTTCTTCCTCGCCACCGCCGACGAGCACGGGGTGCCGCAGTGCTCCTACAAGGGCGGCGAACCCGGCTTCGTGCGTGTCGTCGACGAGCGCACGATCGCCTTTCCCGTCTATGACGGCAACGGCATGTTCCTGTCGATGGGCAACGTCGGGGTGAATCCCAACGTCGGCATCCTCTTCATCGACTTCGAGCGGGGCACCCGCCTGCGCTTCAACGGCGTCGCCTCCGTCGACGACGGCGACCCGCTGCTCGGTAGCTATCCCGGTGCGCAGCTCGTCGTGCGGGTGCGAGGGGATGCCGTGTTCGCCAACTGCCGGCGCTACGTCCACCACTACGAGCTGGTCGAGCGATCACCGTTCGTGCCCTCGGCGACGAACGACCCTCCCGTTCCCGACTGGAAGCTCAGCCCGTGGTTGGAGGGCGCCCTGCCCGAGCACGATCCCGCGCGTGATCCCAACCATCCGACAGCGCCGTCGATCCCACAGTTCTGAGCCCGAGCGCTAGACGGGCAGGTCCACGCGAGAGCCATCGGCCAGGAAGCGTTCCGCCCGGACGACGGCGGCAGCATCCTCCAGCCCATCGACCACCGTCACCTCGATCGGACGGCGATCGGGGAAGCGTGCGATGGGGAGGAAGGTCTTGACCGTCTTCTGGGGACCGCTGCGTCGAGCGAGTGCGCCGGCGTTCTGGCCGGCGAGCTCGATGCGGCCCTCGGCGGCCCGGAACAAGCGAAGGGGCGACAACCAGATCACCTCTTGGGCGCCGTCCTGCTCGACGTACTTCTTCAGGAGCTTCCGCATCGGGATCTCCTCGGTGAAGAAGTAGACCCGCCGGTTCAAGGTCTTGGTCCACTCGGCGATGTCGATCCCCTCGCCGAGCACCGAGGTCGGGTCCTTCTTGCCGTACAGCGAGCCCTGGTCGCGGAGGACGACCTCGTCCTCGCCGATCTTGAGCCGTACCGACTCCCGCCGGGGCGCCGACAGCAGCTCGAGCCGCTGCTGGTCGTCGACCGTGGCCGCTCCAATCAGCTGCTCCGCGGTACGAAAGCCCTCGCGGCTGATCCGCTCCCAGGCGCCGGCGGGTCCCACATGGCAGATGCGCTTGCAGTGGTGAAGAAACTGATCCGGAGTCACACATGAGGATCGCACGCCCGGGCCCCTCGTGGAGAACTGTCCTGGTCGGGGGCCGCGCGAAACTGGCCCGGTGGTGTGCCGACGATCCCGGGCGCGCGTGGACGAGATGCAACCGTCGACGGCCGCCCCGGAGTGATCTGACATGGCGCCGGAGCTCGAGAAGCTGCCGTTCGCGTCGGCCCCGGCGCTGCGGGCCTGGCTCGAGGCCAACCACGACACGTCACCCGGTATCTGGGTGATGATCGCCAAGAAGGGAAGCGGCGTCGACAGCGTCACCTACGACGAGGCCGTCGATGAAGGCCTGTGCTTCGGGTGGATCGACTCCCAGAAGGCCAGGCACGACGAGACGTACTTCCTGCAGCGCTTCACCCCTCGCACCAAGCGCAGCCCCTGGTCGAGGACCAACACCGAACGCGTCGGCCGACTCCTCAGGGCGAAGAGGATGCAACCTGCCGGAGCGCGTGAGGTCGCGGCGGCGAAGGCCGATGGGCGTTGGGAGGCCGCGTACGCCGGACAGGCCACTGCGGCCGTGCCCGACGATCTCCAGGAGGCGCTCGACGCGTCGCCGGCAGCCGCTGCACTTTTCGCCGAGCTCGATGGCAGGAACCGTTACGCCATCCTCTACCGCATCGCCTCGGTCAAGAAGGCTGAGACCAGGGCGAAGAAGATCGCAGGGTTCGTCGCCGATCTCGAGGTGGGCGTCACGCCCTACCCGCTCCGGCAGGAGGAGGGGTCGAATCCGTGACGAGGTAGGAGCGCGCGCTGTGGCCGCCTACCGTCAGGCCCGTGACTTGGGCATCCCGTGCCGTCTGATCCGTGGGAGGAGGACGGCTTCCAGGTGCGCCGGGTGCAACCGTTCGAGGCGGTCAAGACGTACCAGTGCCCGGGTTGCTCCCAGGAGATCACCGCCGGAATCGGCCATCTGGTGGTCGTCCCGCCGGAGGCACCTGACCTGCGCCGCCACTGGCACAAGCCCTGCTGGGAGCACCGGAACCGCCGCCGCCCCGGCCGAGCCTGAGCTCATGCCGGACGCGGGGTGGCACCGCGCACCACTCGGGTAGGTAGCTCGGGCTCGACTGATGGGAGGACGTCACATGGTTGTCGACCTGCTGGATCTCTACGAGCGTGCGAGTCAGTGGACGCAGTCGAAGGTGGCCGGAGCGACAGCTCAGATGGCCGCCAGGACACCGTGCGACGACTGGGACGTCCGCACGCTGCTCAACCACATGCTCGACACCCAGAACTACTTCACCAGCTCGGCCCGTGGCGAGCAGGCATCGCCCCCGTCGCCGATCCCGCCCGAGTTGCTGGGTGACGATCCCGCCGCCGACTTCGAGCAGGGGCGCCAGGACCTCATCAAGGCGTTCGGGGCTCCGGGTGTGATCGAGAAGACCGGACCGTCGCTCGGCATCGCCTTCAGCGACCAGCTGCTGCACGGCTGGGACCTCGCCCGGGCGACCGGCCAGGACGCGACCATGCCCAAGGGCCTTCCCGGGCCGGCGTTGGAGGCGATCCACGGGAAGTTCACCGAGGAGCAGCGGAAGGGCGTGTTCAAGCCCGAGATCAACGTGGACGCCAACGCGTCGGACCAGGACAAGCTGCTCGCCTACACCGGCCGCGACCCCACCACCTGAGGCAGTGAGCGGTCGCGGCCGTCATCGCACCATCATTCCCAGTGACCGTCAGTCGTCGACGAGTTGCTTCACGAGCGAGAAGAGGCGCTCGTTGGTGCGGAGTGCCGCACGGAGCCCACCGATGTCGTCGACGTCGACCATCATCGGCTGTCGCTGGAACCGCCCGTCGGGCCAGTACTGGCAGAACCGCAGCGACTGCCCGCCGGCCTCCCACTCGATGAGCTGGATGACGGCCTCCTTGTACTGGTCGGGGGCCGACACCTCCTCGACGACGTGGCCCTTGCCCCACGGCATGGTCACTGGGCGGGGGAGTGGACGTGTCATTCGCTCATGATGGCGTTCCGGGCGCTCACAGCCAGCCCAGCGCCTCGAAGGTCGCCCTGGCAAAGGGACCGAGATCGATGGTCGAGAGGTCCTCCGGTGCAAACCAGCCGACCTCCAGGGTCTCGTCGCCGTCGGGCCGTTCGGCGCCGCTGACCTTCCGTGCCTCGTACACCACGGACACATACGCGGCCTGGTCACCGTTGGGGTAGGTGACCCGAAGGGTGGGCCCACCGAGGGCGGCGATCAGACTGGTGAGCTCGACGCGCAGACCGGTCTCCTCCTCTGTCTCCCGGATGGCGGCATCCTCGGGGCTCTCGTCGATGTCGATGGCTCCGCCCACCAACCCCCACTTCCCGGAGTCGGCGTGTCGCACCAGCAGGAGCTGCCCCTCGTCATCCCGCGTCAGCACGCTGACAGCCGGTACCAGCAGCAGGTCGGTTCCCACCCGCTCGCGCAGCCGGCGCACATGATCCGGGATCACGCTCCGGACGTTACGAGAGCCGAAAGGCCGTTCGGGCGCTCAGGTCTGGCGCCAGGGGCATCGAGCGGTCCGGCTGTCGGCGACGGTGGGACAGGCCTCCTGCATCCCCTGAGGGTTCCCTACCGCTCATCGGCTCCGATCCAGCGTTCGGCAGCGCCGGGCTCGGACGCGGTGAGGACGCCGAGGGCTTCCTCGCTCGATCGGGCGAGCGGCAGAAGGGCGCGGTTCTCCGGCTTGAGGAGCCCGTGCGAGAGCATGAGATCGAGCTGCTCGGCGAGCGGCGCCCAGAACCCGGCGACGTCGAGGAGCACGGCGGGCTTGCGGTGGAGGCCCAGCTGCGACCATGTCACGACCTCGGCCAGCTCCTCGAGTGTGCCGAGACCGCCCGGCAGCGCCACGAACGCATCGGCCAGGTCGTACATGAGCTCTTTGCGCGCGTGCATCGTCGCCACCTCGTGCAGCTGGGTGAGGCCACGGTGAGCGATCTCTCTGCTGAACAGGCCGACCGGGATCACGCCGGTCACTCGGCCGCCCGCGGCAATGGTCGCGTCGGCGATCTCGCCCATGAGACCGACGCTCCCGCCGCCGTAGACCAGCTCGATGCCGCGTTGGGCGAGGAGCTGGCCCAGGTCGCTCGCTGCCGTTCGATAGCGCTCGTCCGGTGGTGTCGATGAACCGCAGAACACGCACACGGCACGCAGGGTGACCATCGTTCGACCGTAGGCCAGCCGAGCTGGACCAGGGCGACGGAGGTGGCAACGCCTGACCCACCGATGAGTTTGCAAGGCTGGCGGCGTCAGAGCATGTGGTAGCCGCCGTGCGAACAACAGGAGAGGCTCATGCCCCGGATCACCCCCAACCTCTGGTTCGACACCCAGGCCCAGGACGCTGCTGAGTTCTACGTCTCGGTGTTCCCGAACTCGAAGATCAACGCCCTGACCCACTACGGCGAGGCCGGTCCCCGCGAAGCAGGCATGGTGCTGACCGTAGAGTTCGAGCTCGACGGTCAGCACTACACCGCGCTCAACGGTGGCCCGGAGTTCACCTTCGACGAGGCGATCTCGCTCCTCGTCGACTGCGCCGACCAGAGCGAGGTCGACTACTACTGGTCGAAGCTCTCCGAGGGTGGCGAGGAAGGGCCATGTGGTTGGCTCAAGGACCGCTTCGGCCTGTCGTGGCAGGTCTGCCCGGTCGGCATGGTCGAGATGCTGAACGACCCCGACCAGGCGCGGGGGCAGCGGGCCATGAAGGCCATGCTCGGCATGAAGAAGATCGACCTGGCGGCCCTTCAGGCGGCCGCCGACGGCAAGTAGCGCGGCACACCGCTGACCACCAGCCGCTCGGCGGGGGCAGCCACCTCGACCTAGGGTCGGCGTCAGCGCTCAGAACGACCTCAGCCTCCTGCGCCGGGACGCGCTCGAAGACGTGCTGCCGGCCTGTGAACGCCACGGCCTCGCCTTCCTGCCCTACTTCCCTCGATCGCCTGCTCGCCGAAGCGGGGCCATCTGCTTCGTGAAGGTCCAAGAACAGATGGCTGCCGCTGGCGGCCGGTCGGCCGGATGGTTGAGCCTCTAGGTTTGTGGCCGTGGATCTCTCCGAGTATCAGCACAGCGAGACCGTCACCATCGCCCGACCGGCCGAGGAGCTCTACGACCTCGTTGCCGACGTGTCCCGCATGGGCGAGTGGAGCCCGGTGAACACCGGTGGCGAGTGGGAGGACGGGGAGCACTCGTGGTTCCGGGGTCGCAACCAGGTCGGCGACCGTGTGTGGGAGACACGGTGCCGCATCGACGTCGCCGAGCCGGGCAAGTCGTTCGCGTTCACCAACTGCGGAGCGGCCGGCGCCGTCGACATGGCCCAATGGGGCTACACCTTCACGCCCGTTGCCGACGGCACCGAGGTGACCGAGTGGTGGCGGCTGCTCCCGAGCTATGAGGGCGAGATGCTGCGCCGTGATCCCAACTCCGACATCCCGGAGATCTTCAAGGCGCGGTTGGTGGCGGCGCAGACGGGGATCGCCGAGACCTTGGCCAACCTGAAGCGAGCGGCCGAGGCCACCCGGTAGGTCAGCCCATGCGGGCGTGGATGGGCAGCCCCCAGCGAGCGGCGGTGAGCTGCTTGATGCCCTGCGGAAACGCTTGCTTGGCGATGGCATGTGACTCGGCCAGCCCGCGCTGGGCCTTGGCGTGGCCGGCGAAGGCGTCGATGCACGCTTCCGGCTCGGCGTTGGCGAGCGCCAGGATTGCCCCGGCGCAGCCGAGCGGTCCGGCCAGGGAGAGGATGG
>JAEKLB010000155.1 GCA_019510095.1 Acidobacteriota bacterium
CTGACGCGAGGATCCCCCCGTTCTTCGGCGACCGGTGGGCACCGCCGCACCACGAGTCGCCAGAGAACGGGTTAGGAGAAGCGGGCGCGGAGACGGCGGAGGTTGCGGCGCCAGATGAGGCGGAGCACGAGGGCAGCGGCCGGTCCGCCCAGCCACCAGGGGAGCGCGAGGGTCTCGTCCCAGGTGATCTCGGTGGCGCTCCCACCCGCCGCCGGCCGCAGGACGAACCGTCCTGTCCCCGTGACCAGGCCCACGTGGCGCACACCCATCGCCTCGGCGGGCTGCCACTCGGTGATCTCCATCTGGTCGGTCAGGCGGATCGGGCCGACCCGGGTCAGGCAGTCGAAGGCGGTGCCGATCCCATGGCGCGTGTCCGAGGTGAAGGTGATCGACTCGGCGTCGGCCATCCACTCGGCATGGGAGCCGATGTCGGCCAGGTCGTCCCACACGGCCTCGGGCGGGGCGGGCACCTCGACCGACACCCGGATGCGCGACCTCACAGGACCGAGGCTGCCACCTCGAGGTCGTCGACCAGGAGGTCGAGGTTGATCGCCCGCTCCTCCTCGGGGCCCCGCAGCACCGACGACGGGTGCACGGTGGCCAGCACGTGGGGTGCCAGCGGGGAGTCGACGAGCTGGCCCCGTCGCTGGCTCACCTTGAAGTCGCGACCGAGCAACGTGGTGGCCGCCGTGGCGCCCAGGCACACCAAGACCTTGGGTTGGAGGGCGGCCAGCTCGGCGTCGAGCCACGGTCGGCAGGCGCCCCGCTCCCGCGCCGTCGGCGTCTTGTGGATCCGCACCTTGCCCCGCGGCTCCCACTTGAAGTGCTTCACCACGTTGGTGAGGTACACGCCCGCCCGGTCGATGCCGGCCCGGGCCAACGCCTCGTCGAGGACGCGCCCGGCCGGGCCGACGAAGGGCTCGCCGGCCTTGTCCTCCTTGTCGCCCGGCTGCTCGCCGACCAACACGAGATCGGCATGGGGCGGTCCCTCGCCGAAGACCGTCTGGGTGGCGTTGCGCCACAGGTCGCACCGCTTGCAATCGGCCGCCTCGGCCCGAAGCTGGTCGATGGTGGGCACCCGGAAGGGTTACCCGGGCCGTTACCCGTCGATGCGGTTGAGCTCGTCGGCCGCCTGCTCCGGGGCGACGATGTTGATCAGCACGCCGGTGCCCAGCTCGAAGCCGGCCCGGGTGGTGACCTTCGGCAGCACGTGGGCATGCCAGTGGAAGGTGTGGTCGTGCATGTGGGGGGCGGCGTGGAACACCAGGTTGTAGGCGACGTCGCCCAGGAGTGACCGGAGCTTGGCCAGGATCCGCTGTACGGCTCGGCCCACCGCCACCACGTCGCCGGGCTTGGCGTCCTGCAGGTGGCTCTCATGGGCCCGGGGGATGATCAGCATCTCGAACGGCGTACCGCTCCAGAACGGGCAGATCACGACGGCGCCGTCGTCCTCCAGCACGGTTCGGTAGCCGGCCTCGACCTCGGCCTCGAGCGTGGTGCACAGGAGGCAGCCGCCGACGAATCGGGCGAAGCCGGCCTCCTCCTCGGTGAGGTCCTTGGGCACGAACGGGATGCCCAGGATCTGGCCGTGGGGGTGGTAGATCGAGGCCCCCGCCTCGCGGCCGTGGTTGACGATGGCCTGGGTGTACCGGACCCCTGGCTGGGCAGCGTGGTCCTCGAAGCGGTCGCGGATGGCCGCCATCACCAGGCCGGCCTGCTTCTCGTCGAGGTCGGCGAACGAGGCGTCGTGGTCGGGCGTGATCACCAGCACCTCGTGGATGCCGCTCGCCCTGGCCTGGGTGAACACGGGTCCGAGGTGCTCGACGTGGAGCGGGTCGTTGCCGGAGAAGGCGGGATAGAGGTTGGGGACCACCCTGACCAGCCACTGCCCGGCAGGCCCATAGGTCTCGAGCGCCGGGAGCGTCGACTCCTCGTGCCCGGGACAGAACGGGCAGGGACGGGAATCGGCCTCCACCGGCAGCATCCGCGGGTCGAACGCTGACGGCCGAAAGGCGCGATCGGCACTGATCGTCACCCATCGACCTGCAAGCGGATTGAGCCGCAGCTGACTCACTGCTGCGCGACCGTAGTGCGGCGCAGGCGAAAAACGACGACATAGCGTGTCGTTCCCGCATTGAGCGGTTCGTTCCGCCATCCTCCGTGGCGGGACTCCTCGTCGAAGCCGGCGGCGGCGGCCAGGGCGGCCAGCTCCTCGGGCGGCGTCAGTCGGACCGCCCACGGGCAGAGCCGGATGCCGCCGGTACCGAGGGTGATGAGCGAGCCGTTGACCACGGGGCCGTCCCGCCGGAACGCCGACAGCACGACCTCCTCGGGGCTCACCCGGCGGACGTCGACGCCGCTCGTGACCGGGTCCTCGCCGGGCAGGGCGTTCTCCAGCACCAGGGCGCCACCCGGGCGGAGCTGCCGGGACACCAGCGCCAGGCAGTCGGCCATGGCCGCCGCCGAGGTCAGGTTGACGAAGGTGTTGAAGGCAGCGAACACCACGGCGAAGCCGCCCGGAACCCCGGGCAGCTCCTGGCTGAAGTCGCCGAGGAGGACCGGGATGCCGGCGCCTCCGGGCTTGGCGCGCAGCTGGCCGACCATGGCCGGGCTGGCGTCGACCCCGTGGACCTCGACGCCCGCCGCCGCCAGCGGGAGGGCGATCCGCCCGGTGCCGATGCCCAGCTCGAGCACGGGCCCACCCCCGGCCAGCCGGGCGACCGTCTCGACGGTGCCGGCCACGTCGGACACATCGCCGTACCAGTCGTCGTACAGGTCGGCGATCGCCTCTCCGTAGGCCGACGGGTCCACCGCCATACCCTTGCGCACGATGACGGCCTACCTCGACCACGCCGCCACGTCACCCCTGCGCCCCGAGGCGCTGGAGGCGATGCTGCCGTGGTTGGCGGGCCGGCACGGCAACTCGACCGGCGTCCACGGCCCGGCCCGCCGGGCCCGCCAGGCGGTCGAGGAGGCCAGGGACGAGGTCGCTGCGCTGCTCGGCTGCTCGGCCCGTGAGGTCGTCTTCACGAGCGGCGGCACCGAGGCCGACAACCTGGCCGTCGCCGGCCGGACCGGCTCGCTCGTGTGCTCGGCCATCGAGCACCATGCCGTGCTCGACCCGGTGGTCGCGGCCGGTGGGTGGACCATCCCGGTGTCGAGCGAGGGGGCGGTCGAGGTCGACGCCATCCCGCCGGGAGCCGACTTCGTATCGGTGATGGCGGTGAACAACGAGACCGGGGTGTGCCAGCCGCTGGCCGCCGTGCGGGCAGCGGCGCCCGACGCCGTGTTCCACACCGACGCGGTGCAGGCAGCGCCTTGGGTCGACGTGGCCGAGGTCGCCGCGTGCGCCGATCTGGTGAGCGTCAGCGCCCACAAGTTCGGGGGGCCCCAGGGGGTCGGCGCCCTCATCGTGCGGGAGGGCGTGCCGGTCACGGCGCTGCTGCGCGGTGGAGGTCAGGAGCGCGAGCGGCGATCCGGCACGCACAACGTCGCCGGCATCGTGGGCTTTGCCACCGCGCTGCGGCTGGCCGCCGACCGGGCCACCGCCAACGAGCGGTTGGCGCTGCTCCGTGACCGGTTGGTCGATGGCCTGGTGGCGTCGGTGCCAGGCACCAGGGAGACCGGTGACCGCGCCCGAAAGGTCCCCGGCATCTGCTCGCTGGTCTTCGACGGCATCGAGGGCGAGGCGCTGCTCGTGTTGCTCGACCGCGAGGGCATCGCCGCGTCGGCGGCCTCGTCGTGCGCCAGTGGCGCAGTCGATCCCTCGCACGTGCTCATGGCGATGGGCGTCGATCGGGCGCTCGCCTTCGGGTCCCTGCGGCTAAGCCTCGGCTGGGACACGACCGAGGCCGAGGTCGACCAGGCTCTCGCCGTCGTGCCGGCCGCGGTCCAACAGCTCCGGCGCCACGCGGCATGAACGTCCTCGTGGCCATGAGCGGTGGCGTCGACTCGTCGGTGGCGGCCGCGCTGCTGCTCGAGGCCGGCCACGACGTCACCGGTGTCACGATGCGTCTGTGGGGCGGGGAGTCCGACAGTGGCTGCTGCTCGGTCTCCGACGTCGACGATGCCCGGCGGGTCGCCCAGCAGCTCGGCGTCGACCACTTCGTCTTCAACTTCGCCGACGAGTTCATCGCTGGCGTGGTCGAGCCGTACGTTGCCGCCCACGAAGCCGGGCTCACGCCCAACCCGTGTGTCGCGTGCAACCACGTCATCAAGTTCGATCGACTGTTCCGGCGGGCCGAGGCGCTCGGCTTCGACGCGGTGGCCACCGGGCACCACGCCCGGGTCGTGGCCGAGGGCGGCCGCTGGCGCCTCCGTCGCGCCGCCGATGGGGCCAAGGATCAGAGCTACGTGCTCCACATGCTCGACCAGGCGACCCTGGCCCGCACGTTGCTGCCCGTCGGGGAGCTGACCAAGGCCGAGGTACGAGACCGCGCTGCCGCGCTCGGCCTCCGCACCGCGGCCAAGCCCGACAGCCAGGAGGTCTGCTTCATCCGCAAGGGCGGGCGCCAAGGCTTCCTCGCCGACCGGTTGGCCTTCACGCCCGGTCGAGTCGTCGATCGTGCCGGCGAGCATCTTGGCGACGTGCCAGCCGTCGAGCTGGTCACGATCGGGCAGCGTCGCGGCCTCGGTCTCGAGGGCGGGACGGCGCCCCGCTACGCGATGTCGGTCGACATCGCCAGCGCCACGGTGGTGGTCGGCGGGCCCGAGGACCTCCTCGTCGAATCGATCGCCATGGGCGACCTGACCTGGGTCGATGGACCGGTGAGGGGTGACGTGTTGGCGCAGTGCAGCGCCCATGGCGTGCCCCGAGCGGCGATCTTCGGCGACGGCACGCTCCAGTTCGCAGTGCCCAGTCGGCGAGTGGCGCCGGGACAGACCGTCGCCCTCTACCGCGGTGACGACGTCCTCGGCGGCGGCATTGCCGTATGACGGCGCGCCAGCTGAGCACGGCCTGAACCTTCCCGTTCTTCGGCGAGTTGCCCGGACACTGTGCGGGCAACTCGCCAAAGAAGCGACGCCCGGGCGGACGGGTGTCCGTAGAGTTCGGCGAACAGCGAGGAGCGAACGATGAAGCTCGGCGTGTGCGAGACGGTGATCCGCACCGGGATCGAGAGCGACGTGGCGATGGCGGTCGAGGCCGGCTTCGTCGGTCTCGGGCTCGATTTCGGAAGAGCGCACGACGCCGGTCTCCAGCGGACTCGGCAGGTCCTCGATGACGCTGGCATCGAGGCGTCGAGCCTGATCGGCGCCGGCTGCAATGCCGATCAAGGCGTCGGCGCCGAGGCGGTCGACAAGATGAAGCGGGCGCTGGAGGTGGCGGCCATCGTGGGCTCGCCGTTCGTGCTCGTCGGCGCCGGGACGCTTGCCGGATCGCCGATCGCCGAAGCCGACAAGGCGCGGGGCGAGTGGTTCGTGACGATGGTGCCGCTGGCGGTCGAGGCTGGTGTGCTCATCGGCTTGGAGCCGTTCCATCCCGTGTTGCGGGCCATGACCTACGTCCACACGCTCCGCCACGCCGCCGCCCTCACGGGCGGCGTTCCCGGCACCGGCTTGGTCGTCGACCTCTCCCACCTGTGGTGGGACCCGGGCTTCCTCGACG
>JAEKLB010000176.1 GCA_019510095.1 Acidobacteriota bacterium
GGCGCCACCCGCCGCGCGGCGAAGATGGTCGTGCTCGACGTCGACCACCCCGACATCGAAGAGTTCGTGATGACCAAGGCGAAGGAGGAGAACAAGATCCGCGCCCTGCGCGACGCCGGCTTCGACATGGACCTCGGCGGCGCCGACATCACGAGCGTGCAGTACCAGAACGCCAACAACTCCGTCCGGGTCTCCGACGAGTTCATGCGCGCGGTCGAGGACGGCACCGAGTTCGGCCTGCGCTCGCGCAGCACGGGCGAGGTCATCGAGACCGTCGACGCCCGTGAGCTGTTCCGCAAGATCAGCCAGGCCGCGTGGGAGTGCGCCGACCCGGGCCTGCAGTACGACGGCACCATCAACGACTGGCACACCAACCCCGAGACCGGCCGGATCACCGCGTCCAACCCGTGCTCGGAATACATGAGCCTCGACAACTCGTCCTGCAACCTGGCGAGCCTCAACCTGCTGAAGTTCCTCAAGGACGACGACACCTTCGACGCGCCGCTGTTCGCCAAGGCCGTCGAGCTGATCATCACCGCGATGGACATCTCGATCTGCTTCGCCGACTTCCCGACCGAGGCGATCGGCAAGACCACCGTCGACTACCGCCAGCTCGGCATCGGCTACGCCAACCTCGGCGCGCTGCTGATGGCCATGGGCCTCGGCTACGACTCCGAGGGCGGCCGGGCGATGGCCGCGGCGATCACCTCGCTGATGACCGGCACGTCGTACAAGCGGAGCGCGGAGCTGGCCGGCGTGGTCGGCCCCTACAACGGCTACGCCCGCAACGCCGAGGCCCACAAGCGGGTGATGCGCAAGCACCAGGCCGCCAACGACGTCGTCCGCACCCTCGGGG
The DNA here is from genome assembly GCA_019510095.1 of Acidobacteriota bacterium. Taxonomy (GTDB): domain Bacteria; phylum Actinomycetota; class Acidimicrobiia; order Acidimicrobiales; family CADCSY01; genus JAEKLB01. The sequence goes on from JAEKLB010000176.1 coordinate 857, forward strand.
TGGCCGACAGCCAGGTGCACAAGCTGGCCACCAAGGCGTGGGCCGACGTGCTGAAGATCGGTGAGAAGCAGGGCTTCCGCAACGCGCAGGCCTCGGTGCTCGCGCCGACCGGCACCATCGGCTTCATGATGGACTGCGACACCACCGGCATCGAGCCGGACTTCTCGCTGGTGAAGTTCAAGAAGCTCGTCGGCGGCGGCTCGATGCAGATCGTCAACCAGACGATCCCGCGGGCGCTGCGCAAGCTCGGGTACGTCGAGGAGCAGATCGAGGCGATCGTCGAGTACATCGCCGAGCACGGCCACGTGATCGACGCCCCCGGCCTGCGCCAGGAGCACTACGAGGTCTTCGACACCGCGATGGGCGCCCGGGCGCTGAAGCCGATGGGCCACGTGCGGATGATGGCGGCCACCCAGCCGTTCCTCTCCGGCGCGATCTCCAAGACGGTCAACCTCCCCGAGACCGCCACGGTCGAGGAGATCGAGGACATCTACCTGCAGTCCTGGAAGCTCGGCCTCAAGGCGACCGCGGTCTACCGCGACAACTGCAAGGTCGGCCAGCCCCTGGCCGACGGCCGCAGCGACTCGAGCAAGAAGGACCAGGGCATCGCCACCGCCCCGGTGGTTGAGGTGCGAGCGCCAGCGAGCCTCGAAACCCCGCCGAAGCCGTTCAGGAAGCGCCTGCCGAAGTCGCGGGCGTCCCGGACGACCAGCTTCACCGTCGGCGGCGCCGAGGGCTACATGACCTCCGGTGCCCACGACGACGGCGAGCTCGGCGAGGTGTTCCTCAAGCT
>JAEKLB010000177.1 GCA_019510095.1 Acidobacteriota bacterium
CTCGGTGATCTGGTCCCAGCTCCAGCCGCCCTGCTCGGGGTGCCACGAGAAGGCCCGGTTGTTCACCTCCAGCCAGGCGTCCTCGTCGAGGCCGGGGCGGAACGGTTGCCACTCGAGGGGAGGTGCCGGCTCGCCGAGGGGGAGCGGCACCCGCAGCTCGTAGAGGTCACGCCCGGCCCGCAGGCCGACGCTGGCGGCGATGGCGTCATGCTCGCCGGTCGGCTCTCGCACCCACACCTGGGCGGCGCCGTCGGTCTCGGCCAGCGCCGCCCGCAGGACCTCGCGACCGGCGTCGACCGCGCCGGGCTCGAAGTCCCAGTCGAGCATCCAGGTGTGGAGACCGGGGAGGACCTGGGCGTAAGCGCCGGGGGCGTGGTGGCGGCTGGCTGCGGGGTCGGCGTACCGCTCGGGGTTGACCGTGAGGTCGGGAGCGGGCACGGCTCGTAGCCTGCCCCACCCGATGGCCAAGCCGCGTACACCCGCCGGGCGGGCACGAGCGACCTTCGAGCGGCTCTCGGGCGAGTACCCCGGCACCGCCAAGGAGCTGTGCGAGCTCGACCACGAGACCCCGTTCCAGCTGCTGTGCGTCACCATCCTCTCGGCCCAGACCACCGACGCCAGGGTGAACACGGTGACGCCGGTCCTCTTCGCTCGCTATCCCGACCCTGCCGCCTTGGCTGGTGCCAATCCCGGCGAGCTCGAGCTGATCCTCCATCCGACCGGGTTCTTCCGGCAGAAGGCCAAGAGCCTCATCGGCATGGCGGCGCGGCTGCTCGACCAGCACGGCGGTGAGGTGCCCACGGCGATGGCCGATCTGGTGACGTTGCCCGGCGTCGGCCGCAAGACCGCCAACGTCATCCGCAGCGTCGGGTTCGGCTTGCCGGGCCTGCCGGTCGACACTCACGTCTTGCGGCTGAGCGTGCGCTTGGGGCTGACCAGCCAGACCGACCCGGTGAAGGTGGAGCACGAGGTGGGGGCCATGCTCCCCGGGCGCGACCACGGCCTGTTCTCGGAACGGGTCATCCTCCACGGCCGGCGGGTCTGCTTCGCCCGCAAGCCGGCCTGCGGCGACTGCGTGCTCAACGACTTCTGCCCCACCGCCTTCAAGGTCTGACTCTCAGTTCTTTGGCGACTGATGGGCCTCAGGGGGGCACTGGTCGCCAAAGAACGGACGGGTCAGTCGAGCTGGCTGACGACCTTGGTGAGGCGGCGCTGGGCGGTGCGGAGGGAGCGCTCGACCTCGTAGAGGGCCACGGCGACGTCGTCGCGCTGCGAGCCGGCCAGCTCGTCGGCCATCCCACCGAGCCGGGCGGCCAGCTCCTCGAGGGCGGTGTTCATCGACGACAGCTCGGGACCAACAGACATCCAACCAGTATCGGGGTCAGGCAGGGTGCCGCCTAGCCTGAGCGTCCCATGCTCCGCCGGCTCGACCTCCGCGGCGCCGGTCTCGACCTGCGCGATCGCCTGCCCCGCCCGGCCACCGCCGGCGATGGGCCGCTGGCCGCGGTGCAGACGATCCTGGCCGAGGTCAGGACTGACGGCGACGCTGCCGTTCGCCGGCTCACGGCGCAGTTCGACGGCGCCGACGTGGCCGACCCCCGGGTGCCGGCCGAGGAGCTCGCTGCTGCCCTTGAGCGGATCCCGGCC
>JAEKLB010000194.1 GCA_019510095.1 Acidobacteriota bacterium
GGCTCCGGCTGGTGCTGGCCGGCGCCGACGGACCGGGGACGCCGGCGGTGGAAGCCGCCATCGACGCCACCGGCGCGGAGGTGGTCCGCTTCCGGTCGCCCGACAACGCGACCTACGCCGCGCTGCTGCGGGGTGCCCGAGTCCTCGCCTACCCGTAGCGCTACGAGGGGTTCGGGCTGCCGCCGCTCGAGGCCATGTCGGTCGGCGTGCCGGTGGTGACGACGCGGTGCGGCGTGGAGGAGGTCGTCGGTGACGCCGCTCTGCTCGTCGACGTGGGCGACGCCGACGGCCTCGCCGCCGCGCTGCGGTGCGCGCACGACGACGAGAGCGTGCGGGCCCGGCTAGTGGCGGCCGGCCGTGAGCGGGTGGCCCAGTTCACGTGGGAGCGCACCGCGTCGGGACTGACCGACCTGTGGCGCACCGCAGTGGCGGCCGGCTGATGAAGGTCGCCCTCCATGCCGGGCAGCTCCTGCAGCCGGTGCCCGGCGGCATCGGCCGCTACGTCCGCCACCTGATCGACGCCCTGCCGGGCGCCGGTGTCGACGTGGCCGCCTTCGGCGCCGGTCCCCCACCGGCCGGCATCCCCGCCGCGTCGTGGACGGATCTCGGTTGGCCGCCGGGTGCCATGCGCTACGAGCTCTGGCACCGGTTGCGGAAGCCGCCGGTGGCCGTGGCCGGCGATGTCGTCCATGCCACCAGCTTGGCGGTGCCGCCCGCTGGCGACCGCCCGTTGGTGGTGACCGTCCACGACATCGTCTTCCTGCGCCAGCCCGAGCACCTGACCAAGCGCGGTGTGAGCTTCCACCGCCGCGGTCTCGAGCTCGCCCGCCGCGAGGCAGCGGCGGTGATCTCGCACACCGAGTTCGGGCGCGACGACCTGGTGCGCGAGGGATTCGATCCCGAGCGCCTACACGTGTCGTACCCGGGCGTGGTCGTGAGGCCGCCCGCCGATGAAGCAGAAGCCGGTGCCACACTGGCCCGACTCGGCGTGCGGGCGCCCTACGTGCTGTTCGTGTCGACCATCGAGCCCCGCAAAGGGGTTCCCGAGCTGCTGGCCGCCCACCGGGAGCTGCGGGTGACCCATCCCGAGCTCGACGTGGTCGTCGTCGGCAAGGCGGGCTGGGGTGAGCAGCCCGACCTGACGGGTGAGGGCGTGCACCACCTCGACGCCGTCGACGATGCCGACCTCGACGTGCTGTACCGGTCGGCCATCGCCTTCGCCCTGCCCGCCCACTACGAGGGCTTCGGGTTCACGGTGATCGAGGCCATGGCACGCGGCTGCCCCGTCGTCACCACCGACGCCTCGTGCCTGCCCGAGGTGGCCGGCGGCGCCGCCGTGCTCGTGCCGGTGGGCGATCCCGGCGCGCTGGCCGACGCCCTCGACGACCTCATCCGCGACCGCGGCCTGCGGTCGCGGCTGGCCGAGGCCGGTCGGGATCGAGCCGCCACCTTCACCTGGGAGGCGTGCGCCGTCGGCCACGCCGAGGTGTACCGGTCGGTGCTCGCATGACCCTGCGCGTGGTGCTCGACGTCTCGGCGGTGCCGCCCAGGCCCGCCGGCGCCGGCCAGTACATCCTGCGGCTGGCCGAGGAGCTGGGACGCCGGACCGACGAGCTCGAGCT
>JAEKLB010000061.1 GCA_019510095.1 Acidobacteriota bacterium
GTCATCCAGCTCCATGACCACGCCCTTCAGGGCCCCAAGGGCCGGCGTGATCTCCAGCAGCTGGAGGATCACCGGCTGGTCGGGGCCGAGCATGGCCCCACTGGCGATTCGGAAGAGGAGGCTGTAGCCGATCTGGCCGGCAGCCCCGGTAACGGCAACGCGGACGGGTTCCTTCACGGCGGCCAACCTAGGCCCGAGGTCGGGCCGGGGCGAAGTTGACGGGACGAGTGCCCTGGGTAGGCCGGAGGGGTGCTGGCGGGCCACGACATCGCCGCGGTCGCCCGCGATCGGCTCGGGCTCCCGACGCTGCGCCCGGGCCAGCTGGAGGCGGTGGAGGCGGTCCTCGAGGGCCGCGACACGCTGGTCGTGATGCCCACCGGCTCCGGCAAGTCGGCCGTGTACCAGATCGCCGGGTCGCTCCTCGGTGGGCCCACCGTGGTCGTCTCGCCCCTGATCGCCCTGCAGCGCGACCAGGTCGGGGCCATCGGCGAGGCCGACATCGGCGAGGCGGCGGCGGCCAACTCCACCATCGGCCAACGGGAGCGGCGCCGCATCTTCGACGACCTCGGCGCCGGGGCCATCGAGTTCCTGTTCGTGGCGCCCGAACAGCTGGGGAACGCCCAGACGCGGGCGGCACTGCGAAAGGTGCGCCCCGGCCTCTTCGTCGTCGACGAGGCCCACTGCATCTCGGAGTGGGGCCATGACTTCCGGCCGGAGTACCTCCGGCTGGCCGCCGCCATCGAGGAGCTCGGGCGGCCGCCGGTGCTCGCCCTCACCGCCACTGCCTCACCGGTGGTGCGGGAGGAGATCATCGAGCGCCTGGGTCTCCACGACCCCGCGGTCTTCGTGCGCGGCTTCGACCGGCCGAGCCTCTGGCTCGAGGTGCAGACCTGCATCACCGAGCGGGAGAAGGACGAGCGGCTGCTGCGGGCCATGACCCGGGTGTCGTTCCCCGGCATCGTCTACGTCGCGACCCGGCGCCAGACCCAGGAGATCGCCCACCTCCTGGCCGGCGAGGCCGGGTTGCGGACGGCCGCCTACCACGGTGGCATGGCCAAGGCCGAGCGCCACGACGCCCAAGCGCGGTTCATGACCGACGAGATCGACGTCATGGTGGCCACCACCGCGTTCGGCATGGGCATCGACAAGCCCGACGTCCGCTTCGTCATCCACTACGACGTGCCCGAGTCGATCGACGCCTACTACCAGGAGGCGGGCCGGGCCGGTCGCGACGGGCAACCGGCCCTGGCGCTCCTGCTGTGGCGCCAGGAGGACCTCGGCCTCCGCAAGTTCTTCGCCAACGCCGGCCAGCTCGACGTCGACGAGATCGAGCGGGTGGCCATCGTGCTCCGGGCGGCGGTCGATCCCGTGCCCCTGCCCGACCTGCGCGAAGCGCTCGACATGAGTGAGACCCGCTTCGGCCAGGTCTTGACCCGGCTCGAGGACGCCGGCGCGGTGCGTGTCGACGGCGAGACGGTGCAGGCGGTCGCCGACGGCCCCCCGCCGGAGCGGGCGGCTCGCCTGGCGCTGGCTGCCCAAGAAGCTCGCGTCACCATGGACGAGTCGCGCCTGGCGATGATGCGCAACTACTCCGAGGTACGGAGCTGCCGGCGGCGGTTCATCCTCACCTACTTCGGCGAACCCGCCGCCGAGCAGTGCTTCACCTGCGACCGGTGCGTCGCCGACGCCGCGCGCGGCTTCACCGACCTCGGCGGTGCCGGCGGTGCCGTCACCCCGTTCCCTGAGCAGTCGCGCGTCCGCCACCGCACCTGGGGCCCCGGCCTCGTCCTCCGCCACGACGGTGATGCGCTGGTCATCCTCTTCGACGACGTCGGCTACAAGACCCTCTCGGTCGACCTCGTCACCCGCAACGGCCTGCTCGAGCCGGCCTGACCGCATGTATCCCGAACCAGCGATGGATTCTCGGCAGTTCTGCCGAGAATCCATCGCGGGTTGCTGTTTGGGGCGGACTCAGGCGGCCGGCTCCAACGCCCACGCCAGGACCTGGCGGACGTCGGTCGCCAGGTGGAAGGTCATGGCGTCGCGGACGGCGGTGGGGACGTCGTCGATGTCGCCCTCGTTGCCGGCCGGGAGCACGACCTCGGTGAGGCCGGCCCGGTGGGCGGCGAGCACCTTCTGCTTGACACCTCCGATGGGAAGCACCTTGCCCTGGAGGGTGACCTCGCCGGTCATGCCCACGGCCGACCGCACGGGCCGGCCGGTGAGCAGGCTCACCAGCGCGGTGGTCATGGTGACGCCCGCCGAGGGGCCGTCCTTCGGCACCGCGCCCGCCGGCACGTGCACGTGCACGCGGCGACCAGCAAGGCCGGTGCCGTCGATCCCGAGGTCCCCAGCATGGCTGCGGACGTAGGAGCGGGCGATCTCGGCCGACTCCTTCATGACGTCGCCCAGCTGCCCGGTCAGGGTGAGACCGGGATCGCCCTCCATGGAGGTCGCCTCGACGTAGAGCACGTCACCACCGGCACCGGTGACGGCCAGCCCAGTGGCCACGCCGGCAACTGAGGTGCGGTCGGCAGTCTCCTCCTCGGTGAACTTGCGCCGGCCGAGCAGGGGACGCACACCGTCGGCGTCGACGACGACCGGCAGCTCCTCGCTGGCAGTGGCCACCTTGGTCGCCACCTTCCGCAGGATGCGACCGAGCTGGCGCTCGAGCTCGCGGACACCTGCCTCGCGCGTGTAGCCGGCCGCGACCTCGCGGATGGCGTCGTCGGTCACCGTGACCTCGTCGCCCCGCAGGCCGGTGCGCTCACGCAACCGGCTCAGGAGGTGGTCATGAGCGATCGCCACCTTCTCCTCCTCGGTGTAGCCGTCGAGCCGCACGACCTCCATGCGGTCGAGCAACGGCCCGGGAATGGTGTCGAGCACGTTGGCCGTGGCGATGAACAGCACGTCGGACAAGTCGAGGTCCACCTCGAGGTAGTGGTCGCGGAAGGTGTGGTTCTGCGCAGGGTCGAGCACCTCGAGCAGCGCCGAGGAGGGATCACCGCGCCAGTCGCTGCCGACCTTGTCGACCTCGTCGAGCAGCAGCACCGGGTTCATGGCGCCGGCCTCGGTGAGGGCGCGGACGAACCGGCCGGCGCGGGCGCCGACGTAGGTGCGGCGGTGGCCGCGGATCTCGGCCTCGTCGCGCACGCCGCCCAACGACACCCGGGCGAAGGGACGACCGAGGGCGCGCGCGACCGACTCGCCGAGCGACGTCTTGCCGACGCCAGGCGGGCCGACGAGGGCGAGGATGGCCCCACTCCCGCGCCCGCCGACGGTGGCGACGCCGCGCTCGGTGCGCAGCTTGCGGACCGCCAACAGCTCGACCAGACGCTCCTTGACGTCGTCGAGCCCGGCATGGTCGGCGTCGAGGACGGCGCGCACCGCCTCGAGGTCGAACGACTCGTCGGCCCGGGTGCCCCAGGGGAGGTCGAGGATGGTGTCGAGCCAGGTGACGATCCAGCCGTGCTCGGGGCTCTGCTCGCCGGTTCGGGCCAGCTTGTCGAGCTCCTTGGTGACGGCGGCCCGCACGTTGTCGGGGGCGCCCGACTCCTCCAGCCGCTGGCGATAGCCGGCGACCAGGTCGCCACCGTCCTCGCCGAGCTCCTGCTGGATCTGGCCGAGCTGGCGGCGCAGGATCGCCTCCCGCTGCGACTGCTCGAGACCCTCGGTGACGTTGCGGTCGACGTCGTCGCGCACGGTCAGGTCGGCGAGGGTGTCCTTGGCCCAGCTGAGGGCGAGACGGAGGCGGGCCTCGACGTCGATGGCCTCGAGCAGGGTGATCTTCTGCTCGAGCGACAGGTCAGGCGAGTAGAAGGCGGTATCGGCGACCGCGCCCGGGTCGCGGATCCCCCGCAGCCCCTCGGCCAGGCGGCCGGCGCCCCGCCGGTCGAGGATGGCCTCCACCGTGGCGCGGTACTCACGGGCGAGCGCCTTGACCTCGTCGGAGGGGGCCTCGGCATCGATCACCGGCTCGGCCTCGACCCAGAGGCCGTCGCCCGGCACGCCGGCGCCGATGACGGCCCGCTCGATCCCGCGAACGACCACGGCCCGGCGGCCCCCGGGGAGGTCACCGACGTCCTCGATCTTGGCCAGCGTGCCGACGGTGGCGAAGCGACCGTCGATCCGGGGGACGAGCAGGAGGCGGCCGGTGCCGCCCATGGCCTGGTCGGCGGCCAGGCGGGCCTCGGCGCTCTCGAGGGAGATGGTGACGACCATGCCGGGGCCGATGACGCCGGCCTCGAGGGGCAGGACAGGGAGGGTGACGGTAGCCGTGGTCTCTGACATGAGCTTTGTAACGGTGATTACCTGATTGCTATTCCGTCGCGCCCCCCGCCTGGGTAGGGACCGGCCATGGCCGACGCTGACCCCACCGACAACAAGTCCGAGCTCCTCGACGACGAGCTGATCGAGGACGCCGGCGACTACCCGCCCGAGCAGGCCCGGGCCGTCGACGAGCTGCTGGGGGCCACCAAGGAGCGCGATGGCGAGAGCTTCGGCCACCGCGTCACCCGGGAGCAGCGGGACGAGCAGCGCGAGCCCGATCGGCTCGGGCCCCTGGTCGCCCCCGGCGGCGAGGACGTCGACGACGTCGACGACGAGGCCTCCGAGGTGGCCAGCGAGATGCGCGAGGTGGACGGCACCCGGTGGGACGTCGCCCAGGAGCACGAGGAAGTGCTGTCCGCCGAGGAGGCGGCCATGCACCTCACCGACGACCCGCCCATGGACGACGACGACGGGTACCTGTCGGACTGACTGGACTGAACCTCAGGCGCCGCCACATCGTTGTCGGACTGAACTTCCGGCGCCGCCACATCGTTGTCGGACTGAACTTCCGGCGCCGCCAAATCCTTGTCGGCACCGCCCTGCCGGGCCCTGGGCGCCGGCCACTGGCTCTCGGGTAACCTAGACAAGTCCAAGACAAGTAGGGCCCGAGGGAGTCGAGCATGGCGAAGATCAAGGTCAAGAACCCCGTCGTCGAGATGGACGGCGACGAGATGACTCGCATCATCTGGCAGTTCATCCGCGAGCAGCTGATCCTCCCCTACCTCGATGTCGACCTGAAGTACTACGACCTGGGCATGGAGCACCGGGACGCCACCGACGACCAGGTCACCATCGACTCGGCCATGGCGACCAAGGAGTACGGCGTCGCCGTGAAGTGCGCCACCATCACGCCCGACGAGGCCCGGGTCGAGGAGTTCGGCCTGAAGCAGATGTGGAAGTCGCCCAACGGCACCATCCGCAACATCCTCGGCGGCGTCATCTTCCGCGAGCCCATCGTGATCTCGAACATCCCCCGCCTGGTGCCGGGCTGGACGAAGCCCATCGTCATCGGCCGCCACGCCCACGGCGACCAGTACAAGGCCACCGACTTCCGCGTGCCCAAGGCCGGCAAGGTCACTGTGACCTTCACGCCCGAGGACGGCAGCGAGCCGATGGAGATGCTCGTCGCCGACTTCCCGGCCAGCGGCGTGGCCATGGGGATGTACAACTTCGACCAGTCGATCCGCGAGTTCGCCCAGGCGTCGATGCGCTACGCCCTCGATCGCGGCTACCCGCTCTACCTGTCGACCAAGAACACGATCCTCAAGGCCTACGACGGCCGGTTCAAGGACCTCTTCGCCGAGGTCTTCGAGGCTGAGTTCAAGGCCGAGTTCGACAAGGCCGGCCTCACCTACGAGCACCGCCTGATCGACGACATGGTCGCGGCCGCCATGAAGTGGGAGGGCGGCTACGTCTGGGCCTGCAAGAACTACGACGGCGACGTCCAGTCCGACACCGTGGCCCAGGGCTTCGGGTCACTGGGCCTGATGACCAGCGTGCTGATGACCGCCGACGGCAAGACCGTCGAGGCCGAAGCGGCGCATGGCACCGTCACCCGCCACTTCCGGGAGCACCAGAAGGGCAACAAGACCTCGACCAACCCGATCGCGTCGATCTACGCGTGGACGCGTGGCCTGGCCTACCGCGGGAAGATGGACGACACCCCCGAGGTGACGCTGTTCGCCGAGGCGCTCGAGCGCGTGTGCGTGGAGGCGGTCGAGGAGGGCGACATGACCAAGGACCTCTCGCTCATCATCGGCCCCGACGCACCGTGGCTCACCACCGAGGAGTACCTCGCCGCCGTCGACAACCGCCTCCAGAAGAAGATGGGCAACATCTTCGCCTGACGCTGCATCATTGACGTCAGCAGGGTTCAGCGCAGGCCGAGCTGGGCGACCACCTCGCGGGTGGCCCGGGAGAAGTTCATGGTGTAGAGGTGCACGCCGGGCGCATCGCCGGCGAGCAGCTCCTCGATGAGGTCGGCGGCCAGCTCGACGGCCAGTCGGCGGACGTCACCAGGGTTGCCGTCGACGGCGTCGAGCCTGGCTTGGAGCCACTCGGGGATCGTCGTGTTGTTCAGCGCCGACATGCGCCGCACGCCCTCGACGTTGCTGAACATCATCACGCCCGGCAGCACCGGCTTGTCGACGCCCAATGCGGCCAGCTGGTCGCGCATGCGGAAGTACGGCGCGGTGTCGAAGAAGAACTGGGTGATGCCGAAGTCGGCAAGGGCCAGCTTCGCCGCCAGGTGGAAGCGGTCGGAGTCGAGATCCGGCGATCGGGGATGGCCCTCTGGGAAGGCTGAGACACCGATCGAGAAGTCGCTGACCTCGCGAGCCATCTCGATGAGCTCGACCGCGTAGGTGAAGTCGCTCTCGTGGGCCTGCCCGTCGTTGGGGGCATCGCCCGCCAACGCCAGCACGTTCTCGATGCCGGCGTCGGCATAGCCGTGCAGGAGCCCGTGGATGTCGCCGTGGCGCTGGGCGACGCAGGTCAGGTGGGGCATCACCGTCATGTCGGTGTCGCGGTGGATGTGCTCGACGATCTCGCGGGTTGCCTGGCGGGTGGTGCCGCCCGCGCCGTAGGTCACCGATACGAACGACGGGTGCAGCGGCTGCAGCTCGTGCAGCACCTTCTCGAGCCGGCGGGCCTGCTCGTCGGTGCGGGGCGGGCCGAACTCGAACGACAGCGTGGGGCCCGCGTGCAGCAGATCGCCGATGCGGGCCATGGACTGAGGCTAGAACGCCCTTGTGCGGGGTCGTGCACGTTTTGCAGCCTGGGTGGTGGGCGTCGGCGTCCTCCGCGGCGTCGTCGTACCCGTCGAGGTGTGCCCGGACGTGGCCGCGCCGCGAGCGCTGGCCGCGGCAGCGGCCGCCGCCGACTGGCTCGGCCGGGCCCAGCATCCCGACGGCTCGTTCGTCTACCGCCACGACCGCCAGCGGGGCGACCTCGGCGGGTACCACGTCGTCCGTCACGCCGGCGTGACGCTCGCCCTCTACCAGCTGGCCGAACGGGGGGACGGCCGAGCGCTGGCCACGGCCGACCGGGCCATGGCCTGGATGCGGCAGCGACTCGTCGAGCGGCGGGGCTGGGCGGCGCTCGTCGAGCCGGGCAGCGACGAGGCGCAGCTGGGCGCCACCGCCCTGCTCGCCGCCGCCCTGCTCGAGCGGCGCGCCGCCACGGGTGACACCGACGACGACCTCTTGCTCCGCGCCCTCGGGCGGTTCGTCGTCCAGTTGCAGGAGCCAGATGGGGCCTTCCTCGACCGCTACGACCTCAGCCGCGACCGCCCGGTGCCGGGGGGCCGCTCGGCCTACTCGCGTGGCGAGGCCTTCTGGGCGGTCACCCGGCTCGACCGGGTGTTCCCAGGCGAGGGCTGGCGACGGGTGGCCATCCGGGCGAGCCACGTCATCGCGTCGGGCCACGACGGCGCCGAGCCCGCCTGGTTCGCGCCGTGGCCCGACCAGTGGTCGGCCTACGCCCTCGGCGACGCCGGCTGGCGCCTGTCGACGGCCGAGGTCGCCTACGCCCGCCGGCTGGCCGAGCGGTTCGGGCTGGAGCTACGGGTGGAGTCGCAACGGGAGTCGAACCCGGTTGCCCGGCTGGTGCGCGGCGGGCGGATCGTGGGCGCCGGGCTCGGCGTCGAGGTCGAGGGCATGAGCGCCCTGTGGCGGCTGGCCGGGCGCGACCGCCGCCTTGCCGACCTCCGACCCGCCATGGCCATCCGGGCCCGGTGCGGCGCCGGCCTCCTCGTCCGCCGCCAGGAGCGATCGGGGCGCCATCTGGTGGGTGGCGCGTGGTACCACCGCGGGGTGACCCAGATGGACGACCAGCAGCACGGCATCTCCGCGCTGTTGGCCGCCGCGGCCATCGGGGCCGACTGACGATGCTGGCCGCCTTCGTCGTGCTGGTTGCCGCCCTCGAACCACTCCGCCGGGCCCGGGTCGACCACCGTCTCTGGGCTGTGCCGATGGTGGCGGGCCTGGCCGCCATCAGCCACGAGCTCGCCGCGCTTCTGCACGTGTCGTCGCCCAGCGCCCGCATCGCCGCCGGCGCCGTCCTGTCGGTCACCGGCAACGTCCGGTTCGTCCGCGACGCGCCACCAGTCGTGCTCTCCCCCGATGTGGTGGCGGCCACGATGGGCTACGGGCTGATGGTCGGCGCCGGTAAGGCGGCGCTCGCCGGCGCCCTCGCCGGGCTGGCCGTCGTGTGCCTGAACCGCCGCTCGGCGCCGACCACGCTCTCTCGCCTCGCTGCCGTGGTCGTCGTCTTCGCCGGCGTCGGCCTCGCCGTCCACGGCATCAACGACGTCTGACCACCCCTCCCCCTCACGTGTCAGGGGCGGCGCTCGGCGGCGGCGACGGTGTTGGCGAGGAGCATGGCGACGGTGGTGGGACCGACGCCGCCGAGGCGGGGGGTGATCCAACCGGCGACGTCGGCGCACGCCTCGTCGACGTCGGAGAGGAGCTTCTTGCCCTGCCAGGTGATGCCGCCACCGATGACCGCGGCCCCGGGCCTCACCATGTCGGGCTGGATCATGTTGGGCACGCCGGCCGCGCCGATCACGATGTCGGCCTGCCGGGTGTAGTCGGCGATGTTCGACACGCCCGTGTGCACCGTGGTGACCGCCGCGTTGGCACCGGCCTGCTTCAGCGAGAAGAGCATCGAGAGGGGGCGACCCAACGTCGGCCCACGACCGACGACGACGACGTGGCGGCCTTCGGTGGGCACGCCGTAGTGCAGCAGCATGGCCTGGATGCCCGCCGGGGTGCAGGGACGCGGGCCGTCGGCGCCCAACGCCAGCTTGCCCAGGCTCTCGGGGTGCAGCCCGTCGGCATCCTTGGCCGGGTCCATCGCCTCGAGCGCGGTGTTGAAGTCACAACCGGGCGTCGGGTTCTGGATGAGGTAGGCATCGACCGCCGGGTCGTCGTTGAAGCGGCGAACGGCATCCATGAGGCCGCGCTGGTCGCCGGCCTCGACGTCGACGTGGAACGACAGGAGCCCATGCGATTCGCTCGTCTCGTGCTTCTTGCGCACGTAGCCAGCCGACCCGGCATCGTCGCCGACCAGGATGGTCCCGAGCCCGACCGTCTTGCCGTTGTCGGCCAGCTTCGCCACGCGGTCGCGCACATCGGCCAGCACCGCGTCGGCGACCGGCGCTCCCGGCATGTAGATGACGTCGTCGCTCACGAGTGTTGTCTCCTCAATGCAGGAAGTGGCGTTCGCCGGTGAAGATCATGGCCAGGCCGAGCTCGTCGGCGCGGGCGATCACCGCGCCGTCGCCCTGTGCCCCGCCGGGCTGGATGACGACGGCGACGCCGGCATCGGCGGCTGCTTCGACGCCGTCGGGGAACGGATAGAACGCGTCGCTGGCGCCCGCGCCCCCCTTGGCCCGCCCCGCCGCCTTCTCGGCGGCGATCTGGCCCGACTGCACCCGGTTCTGCTGGCCGGCACCGATGCCCCAGGTGGTGCCGTCCTTCACCAGCACGATGGCATTCGACTTGACCCACCCGCACACCCGGAAGGCGAGCTCGGCGTCGCGCCACTCGTCCTCGGTGGGCTGGCGGGCGGTGACGACCCGCCAGTCGGCTCGCGTCGACGGGAAGTGGTGGGCGTCCTGGATCAGGAAGCCGCCGTTGATCTGCCGCAGCTGGAGCTTCTCGACGCCGGGCGGCGGTGCTGTGAGCACGCGGGTGTTCTTGCGCCGCTTGCGCAAGGCGTCGAGCACGCCGTCGGCATAGCCAGGGGCGATGATCAGATCGGCCTGAGGGCCGGCGACGATCCGCTCGCCGGTCGCGGCGTCGACCACCTGGTTGAGGGCGACGATGCCACCGAACGCCGAGCGCTCGTCGCACTCCAGGGCCCGCTGGTAGGCCTCGGCCAGCGTGTCGGCAACCGACAACCCGCTGGGATTGGCGTGCTTGATGATGGCCACGCCCGGCCGCGCGCCGGCGACGTCGTGCACCATCGACCAGGCGGCATCGGCGTCGTAGAGGTTCAGGTACGACAGCGGCAGCCCGAAGTGCTGCTCGACGTCGTCCCACCACGAGCGCGACCCGATCGACCGGTAGCGGGCCCCGGTCTGGTGCGGGTTCTCGCCGTAACGCAACACGTCGGCCCGCTCGAGGGCGAGATGGAGCGTGGGAGGCAACACCTGGTGCTCCGGCTCGGGATCGGTCTCGTCGAACCAGGTGACAACCGCGGCGTCGTAGGCCGCGGTGTGGGCGAAGGCCTTGCGGGCCAGTCCTCGCCTGGTGGCGGGCGAGAGGTTGCCGTTGGCCGTGACCTCGTCGAGCACGCGCCCGTAATCGGCGGGGTCGACCACGATGCCGACGCGGGCATGGTTCTTGGCCGCCGCCCGGGTCATTGCCGGACCACCGATGTCGATCACGTCCTCGCCTCGCCCGCCGCCGTGGGCGAACGCCGAGGGGTCGGAGCCGAACGGGTAGAGGTTGGCGACGACCAGATCGAACGGCTTGATGCCGTACTGCTCGATGTCGGCCTGATGGGTCGGATCGTCGGGGTCGGCGAGGATCGCCCCGTGCACCAATGGGTGCAACGTCACCACCCGGTGGCCGAGCATGGCCGGGTAGCCGGTGAACTCGGCGAGGTCGGTGACCGGAACACCCGCATCGGCAATCGCCTTGGCGGTGCCGCCGCTCGAGACCAGCTCCCAGCCGAGGCCGGCGAGGCCCTTGGCCAGGTCGGTGACGCCGGCCTTGTCGTACACACTCAGCAAAGCCCTCACGAGAGCGTTCCCTCCATGACCTGACGAATGGTTGCCGGGAAGAGCCGGCGCTCGACCTCTTTGATGCGCTCGTGCAGCGCTTCCTCGGTGTCGCCGGGGAGCACGACCACCGCTTCCTGGGCGAGGATCGTCCCCTCGTCGACGGCCTCGGTGAGGGTGTGCACGGTGCAACCGGTGACCTTCACCCCCGCCGCCAGCGCGTCACGCACCGCGTGCCAGCCCTTGAACGCCGGCAGCAGGGCCGGGTGGGTGTTGAGGAAGCGCTCGGGATAGGCGGTGGCCACACCGGGCACCACCGTGCCGAAGCCCGAGCTCACCACCAGCTCGACGTCGTACTTGTGCAGCACGTCGATCACCTGCTGGCTGAACGCGTCGCGGTCGAAGGCCGGCGAGAAGTCGGTGCGCTCGACCAGCTCGGCGGTCACGCCATGGCGGGCCGCCACATCGGCGGCAGCGCAGGGACGGTCGAGGATCACGACCTCGACCGGGATGCCGTCAGCCAGGATGGCGTCGAGGATCGAGCCGGTTCCCGACGCCAGCACCCCGACCCGCACAGTTCCGCCACGGTACCAGCGGCCCTCGGCCGTCCCGCTCCCCGTTCTGTGTCGTCCGCTGGCCCCGTGCGGGCCCCCCGACGACACAGAACGATCACTCCAACGGGGGATCGACGCAGCCGGTGAGCCCGCCGCCGGAACCGGCTGGGGTGGTGCGCTTGATCGGCGTGACGAAGCCCCCGCCCGTGTCCCGGGTGAGGAGGAACCGGCGCACGGCCCTGACGACGGCGCCGGCCTCCGCCTGCTGCACGTCGGGCCGGGCGAGCAGCTCGGCCTCGGGTCGGGAGGCGGAGAGGAACAGCGCCTCGGAGATGGCGGCGGGCACCCCCGCGGTTTGGCGCAGGATGCCGTAGTAGTCGCCCCCTCGACTGTTGAGCCGGTACTTGGCCCCGGCATCGACGTTGCCCCACCACTGGATGCCGCGGTAGGTCGAGAACACCCCCCGCTCCTCCTGGTACAGGAGCCCGGCCAGGCGCTTCGATGCCACCGAGGCCCGCTGGTAGTAGGTCTCGGTGCCGGGCTTGGCCGAGCGGCCGTCGACGCCCCCGTTGTGGTGGAGCGAGACGAAGAGACGGGGCCGGAGGACCTTCGCCAGCGCCGCCCGGGCGCCGAGGGTCACCCGGTAGTCGGCCGTGCGGGTGAGCACCACCTCGGCGCCCTGGGCCTCGAGGCCAGCCTTGGCCAGCTTGGCCACCGCCAGGTTGAGGTCGGACTCACGGAGCCCGTTGGCGCCCGTGGCGCCCGTCTCGTTGCCGCCATGGCCGGGGTCGAGCACCACGGTGGCACCACTCAGCAGCGTGCCCCCGGCGACGTGCGCCCGCCGTTCGCAGGGTGTGGTGACCGCCCAGCCGGCGCCTTCCCGGCCCAGGATGGGCACCACCACGCCGGTGGCGGTGATCAGGGCTCGGGGCGGGCCGGCCGGGGGGCGAGGCAACGACTGGATCGTGGTCGTCGGCGCTGCGGTCGTGGCCGGCGCCAGCGTCGTGCTGGTGGTCGTGCTCGACGTCGTGGTTGCGCCCGCCTGCCTGGGCGCCTCGTCGTGGCCGCAACCAGCGAGAACGCCGAGGCCCAGCAGGACAGGGAGGAGGGGCCACCGCCGGGGCATGCCTCCAGTCCTACCGCCGTTCGACGAGCTGCACGCCTCGGGCAGGTGTCCAGATCCGGATGTCGAGGTGGTCCCCCGCCGGCTTGAGGAAGCTCATCTCGATGACGTCCGCCGTGAAGAGGTCGAAGGTCCCCGGCTCGGGGCCATACCCGGTGGCCTCCTTGAAGTGAGCGGCGAACCGCTCGTGCACGGCGAGGTCCTCCACGAGCGTCGCCCGCCCGGCGACCTTGGCGTCCCCATCGGCGACGTCCTTGTCAGCGGTGGCGGCATGGAGCGCGAACCGGGGCTCCCGGCGGAGGTCGGTGGCCTTGCGGGAGTCGGGCATCGAGCCCAGCCACAGCTGCCCGTCCCAGAACGACGGCTCGATGGGACTGATGCGGGGCGACCCGTCAGCCCGGACGGTGGCGAGGAGACCGAGCCCGGTCGCCTCGAACCGGCGTTGCACATCGGCGGCGAGCTCCCCGGCCGCCGCCTCCACCTCACCCCACGTGCTCACCGTGGCCTCCATGGATCGTTCTGGCAGGACGTCCGGACCGTATTCGGTCCTCCGGCCCGGCCAGAACGGGGGGCTTCAGAGCTTCGTGACGATGTCGGCCATCAGGTCGCCGACCTCGGTGGGATTGAGGCCGATCTGCACACCGGCCTCGCGAAGGGCGTCCATCTTCCCCTGGGCCGTCCCCTTGCCGCCGGAGACGATGGCGCCGGCATGGCCCATCTTCTTGCCTGGCGGGGCGGTGACGCCGGCGACGTAGGCGGCGACCGGCTTGTCCATCTTGGTGGCGATGAACTCGGCCGCTTCCTCCTCGGCGGTGCCGCCGATCTCGCCGAACATGATCACCGCCTTCGTGGCGGGATCGGCCTGGAAGGCCTCGAGGCAGTCGATGAAGCTGGTGCCCGGCACCGGATCGCCGCCGATGCCCACGCACGTGCTGACGCCGATGCCCTTCTCGCCCAGCTCGGCCAGGGCCTGATAGGTGAGCGTGCCCGAGCGGCTGACGATGCCGACCGACCCCGGCACCGCAACCTCGGCGGGGATGAAGCCGATGTTGCACTCGCCCACGGTCACCAGGCCCGGGCAGTTGGGCCCGAGGATGCGGCTCATGGGGTAGTCCCGCGTCACCTTGTTGTAGAAGTAGGCCTCGTCGTGGGCGGGGATGCCCTCGGTGAGGCAGATGATGAGCTCCATGCCGGCCTCGGCGGCTTCGAGGATGGCCGGCGGCGCGCCACCGGCCGGCACCAGGATCATCGAGACGGTGGCGCCAGTGGCCTCGCGGGCCTCCTTCACGCTCCCGAACACGGGGATGCCCTCGACGTCCTCCCCCGCCTTCCTGGGATTCACGCCGCCGACGACCTGGGTGCCGTAGTCCCGGTTGCGGAGGGCGTAGAAGCGCCCCTGCCCGCCGGTGATGCCTTGGACGATGACCTTGCTTTCCTTGTCCACGAAGATCGACACGACTACTTGCCTCCCGCCAGCTCGACGGCCTTCTTGGCCGCCCCGACCATCGTCGGCTGCGAGATCAGCGAATCCGACTCATGCGACTTGAGGATCGCCCGCCCCTGCTCGGCGTTGGTTCCGTCGAGCCTGATCACGATCGGGGCGGCGATGTCGACTCGGCCGAGGGCCTCGACGATGCCGTTGG
This sequence comes from Acidobacteriota bacterium, assembly GCA_019510095.1. Lineage (GTDB taxonomy): Bacteria > Actinomycetota > Acidimicrobiia > Acidimicrobiales > CADCSY01 > JAEKLB01. The sequence continues at coordinate 14,377 of JAEKLB010000061.1, forward strand.
CAACGTCTTCGCCCTTGGTGATCCCGCCGAAGATGTTGATGAAGATCGACTTGACGTTGGGATCGGTGTTGATCACCTCGAGCGCGTTGGCCATCACCGCAGCCGACGCGCCCCCGCCGATGTCGAGGAAGTTGGCCGGACTGCCGCCCACCTGGTTGACGACGTCGCACGTGCTCATGGCCAGCCCGGCCCCGTTGGCGATGACACCGACGCTGCCGTCGAGCCCGACGTACTGGAGACCCTTCTCCTTGGCCAGCCGGTCACGAGGATCCATGACCTCGAGGCCGCGCCACGCCGCCCGTTCTGGATGGCGGAAGTCGGCGTTGTCGTCGAGGGTGACCTTGGCGTCGAGGGCGTGGACCCGCCCGTCGGGGGTGAGGATCAGGGGGTTGATCTCACAGAGGTCGGCGTCGCCCTCGACGTACGCGGTGTAGAGCTTCACCAGGATGTCGACGGCACCGTCGGTGGCCTTCCGGTTCAGCTTGGCCGCCTCGACCCACGCCCGGGCCACCTCAGGGGTGAGCCCGTCGACGGGGTCGACCCAGATCTTGGCGATGGCATCGGGGTTGGTCTCGGCAACCGACTCGATCTCGACGCCCCCTTCGGCCGAGAGCATCCCCAGGTGCTTCTTCGCGGACCGGTCGAGGGTGAAGCTGGCGTAGTACTCCTCGGCGATGTCCGAGGCCTTCTCGACCCACACCCGGTGCACGACATGACCCTTGATGTCGAGGCCGAGGATGTTGCCGGCGTGCTCACGCGCCTCGGCGGTGTCGTTGGCGAGCTTCACGCCACCGGCTTTGCCCCGCCCGCCCACCTGGACCTGGGCCTTGATCACCACCGGGTAGCCGATGCGGTCAGCGATGGCGACAGCGTCGTCGACGGTGTCAGCGGCGTCGCCGGCCGAGACCGGGATGCCGAAGGACGCGAAGAACTGCTTGCCCTGATACTCGAAGAGATCCACGGATGCTCCTGGCTGGACTCAGGCGGAGGCGGCTTCCCGCTGGTCGAGGGCCGCCGCCAGCCACTCGGTGATGGAGACCATGGTGGCTCCGGGCGTGAAGATCTCGGCCACACCCTTGTCCTTGAGGGTGGCGATGTCGGGCTCCGGCACGATCCCACCGCCGAAGACCATGACGTCGTCGAGGCCGCGGGAGGCGAGCTCCTCCTGGACGCGCGGGAACAGCGTCATGTGGGCGCCGGACAGGATGGACAGCCCGACGGCGTCGGCATCCTCCTGGAGCGCGGTCTCGGCGACCTGCTCGGGCGTCTGGCGGAGGCCGGTGTAGATCACCTCGAAACCGGCGTCGCGGAGGGCTCGGGAGATGACCTTGGCGCCCCGATCATGGCCATCGAGGCCGACCTTGGCCACGACCACGCGATACGGACGCTGCACGTCCAGGGATACTACGAGGATGCCCCGACGCCGGACCCAATCGCGCGCCGTCATGCTCGGCGTGGTGGTCGTCTTGCTGCTCATCGGCGTCATGGTCGGCATCTCGGTGCTGGCCAGCCGGGGGTCGGTCAAGGTCCAGCTGGGGGACGAGGAAGCCGGGCCCTATGACGCCCGCCGCCTGGCCGCCGAGATCGACGACCGGGGCCCGTTCCTCCTGCCCGACGCCTCCCCCAACCGCAGCCGGGACGTCTACGTGCAGCACCAGGGAACCAGCCCCGGCCGGGGCTGGTCGGCCTTTGCCGCCCGGGCCCCGGGCGAGGACGACCGCCACTGCACCCTGCAGTGGACCGGCTCGGAGTTCGCCGATCCCTGTTCCGGCACGCACTTCCCGCCCGACGGCACCGGCCTGCGCCGCTACCCCACGAGGGTCGAGAAGGGCAAGGTCTTCGTGGTGCTCCGGGCCCGCCAGGTCATCCCGACCGCTGGCGCACGCGGCTGACCAACGTCAACGAGCAAACCTCGGCAGCAGCTCGCGTCGGCAGAAGTCGAGGAACCCGGCCTGGTCGGGGCCCACCTGGTGCAGGTACACCGTCGTGCACCCGGCACCGACGTACCGCGCCACCGCGGCGAGATGGCGCTCGGGATCGGGCCCGCACACCACGTGCGTGGCGACGTCGCTCTCGCTCACCCCACCGGCCAACGCCGCGAACTCCTCGGGACGGGCCAGCTCACCGAGCACCGCCGGTGGCAGCGCGGCGATCGGCCACCACCGTGCCGCGGTGCGACGGGCCTCGCCCTCGTCGCCGGCCCAGCACACATGGAGCTGACCCAGCCGGGGTCCCCGCCCCCCGGCCGCCCGGTAGGCGTCGACGACGTCGGGCACCGGCGCGGCGATGACGACGCCGTCGGCCAGCTCGGCGGCCAGCGCGGCCGAGGTCGTCCCACCCGCGGCGACGACAATGGGCGGCGCCGTGTCGGGCCGCGACCACAGCCGGGCGTGCTCGAGCCGGAAGTGGTGGCCGTCGTGGTCGACGGTCTCGCCGGCGAGCAGCCGCCGGATGACCCCGATCGCCTCGGCCAAGGCCGCCCGCCGCTCACCGGGTGGCCGCCACCGTTGGCCGAGCAGCTGCTCGTTCAGGCGCTCGCCCGTGCCCAGGCCCAACGTGAAGCGACCGGGCGCGAGGATCTCCACAGTGGCGGCCGCCTGGGCAACAGCAAAGGGATGCAACCGTCCCGGGCTGGTCACGCCGGTCGCCAGCCGCAGGTCGTGCGTGCATACGGCGACAGCACCCAACACCGCCCACACGAACGGCGCTTGCCCTTGGTGCGGTGTCCACGGTTGGGCATGGTCCGACACCATCGCCGCCCGGAAGCCGGCGGCCTCGGCGGCGATCGCATTGGCAACGAGGGCGCCGGGGCCGTGCTCCTCGCTCGAGAGCCAGTAGCCGAGATCGATCTCGGGCTCAGTGCTGGCCATGCAACGCCTCGCGGCGCACCTCACCCAGCAGTCCGCCGCCGTAGGTCGACACGAGGACGTACGGCCGCCCGTCCTCGTCCATGGTGCTGGCCAGCTCGCTGGCGGTGATGCTCGGGCGCACGGTCGGCGGTGCTGGCTGCATGGCGTCGAGGACATGCGTTTCGGGCGGCAGCGCCAACGCCTCCTCTGGAACGATGCCCAGCACGACGCCGTCGTCGTCGACGACAACGACACGCGTCGCCCGTTCGAGGTCACCGATGTGGTCGGATGCTCGGCAGGTGGGCAGCGAGCTCGCGATGGCGCCGGCCCGGCTCGCCGGCCGAGTGGTCCCCTCGGTGGGCAAGCCGGCAGCGAGCCACGCCGTCTTGCTGGCGACGTAGTCGTACACCTCGGCGAAGCCGTAGACCTCGAGCAACGCTGCGCCACGGGGGCTGAGGTCGCACTCGTGGTCGTAGCAGTAGACGACGGTTGGCACCGTTGGGTCGAGGCCGGCAAGCGCTTCCGGGCGCAGCCCATCCAGCGGGACGTTGACTGCGCCGGGCAGGTGCTCGGCGTCGTAGCTGGAGCGGGGCAGCACCTCGACGACCTGGGCGCCCTTGTCGATCAGGCGGCGAACGTCGTCGGTGGTCGCCTTGGTCGGCACGACCAGGTACCTAGCCGGTAGCGACCCCGGGCAATCGGCGGGCTAGAGCTTCTCCAGCGGGGCCCAGCTGAGCAGCAGCCGCTTCTCGCCCGCGTCCCGGAACCGGACGACCGCTTCGGCCTTGTCGCCATTGCCCTCCACCAGCAGGATCACGCCCTCGCCCCACTTGTTGTGGCGCACGTCGTCGCCCACCCGCAGGCCGAGGCTCTGGGCACCGGTCGACGGTGGCGGCGCCACGTTGCCGGCCCGGATGGCGTTGTCGACCATGCGTTCGCGACTGCCCCAGATCCGGCCGTTGGTGTCGTCGCTGCGGGCCAACGACCGCCAACCGCTGCCGGCCTGGCCCCGCTTCTGGCCGCCGACCTCCTCGACGAGCTCGGCCGGGATCTCGTCGAGGAACCGGCTGGGCGGGTTGTACTGCGTCGAACCGAAGATCGTCCGGCTCCATGCCGAGCAGAGGTAGAGGCGCTCACGGGCGCGCGTGATGCCGACGTAGGCGAGCCGGCGCTCCTCCTCGAGTTGGTCGGGCTCGCCGAGCGACCGGAGGTGGGGGAACACACCGTCCTCCATGCCGAGGATGAAGACCACCGGGTACTCGAGACCCTTGGCCGAGTGCAGCGTCATGAGCACGACCTGTGACTCGTCGCCGTCGAGGGCGTCGGTGTCGGCGACCAGGCTCACCGTCTCGAGGAAGGCGTCGACCTCGGCGAACTCGCGGGCCGATCCCACCAGCTCGGCCAGGTTCTCGATCCGGCCGTTGGCTTCGACGCTGTGCTCGGCCTCCAACTCGCCCAGGTAGCCGCTCTCGACCAGCGCGGTGTCGAGCACCGCTGCCGGGCCCTCTGACACGAGGGTCCGCAACACCTCGAGCAGCGACAGGAACGACGTGATGCCGCGCAGGGCGGGGCCCTTGATGCCGACGGTCTCGGCCTCTTCCATGGCGCGCGTGAAGGTGATCCCGTGGGACGCCGCCCACTGGTCCAACTTGGCCACCGTGGTGTCGCCCACGCCGCGCTTGGGCACGTTGAGCACCCGCTTCACCGACACCTCGTCCGCCGGGTTGACGGTGGCCTTCAGATAGGCGAGCGCGTCCTTCACCTCTCGCCGGTCGTAGAAACGGGTCCCGCCGACGACCTTGTAGGGGATGCCGACCCGGTTGAGGCGCTCCTCGACGACCCGTGACTGCGCGTTGGTCCGGTAGAAGACCGCCATGTCGCCCCAGCGATGCGACCCGCCGTCGTGCTGCTTGGCCAGCTCGCTCGACACCCACGCTGCCTCGTCGGCCTCGTCCTCGGCCGAGTACCGGGTGATCCGCTCGCCGTCACCCTGCTCGGTCCACAGCTCCTTGGGCTTGCGGGCCACGTTGTGGGCGATGACCGCGTTCGCCGCATCGAGGATGGTCTGCGTCGACCGGTAGTTCTGGTCGAGCACAACCGTCGTCGCATCCGGAAACGCGTCCTCGAACTCGAGGAAGTTGCGAACGTCCGCTCCCCGAAATTGATACACCGA
>JAEKLB010000156.1 GCA_019510095.1 Acidobacteriota bacterium
GCCCATCGCCGTGCTGCACGGCGGAGATCAGCCAGCCCATGGCCAGCACGAAGCCAGCGGGGAGGAGCCCCCGCAGTGCCACCAGCGCCCACCAGGCGGCGGCCAACCCGGGCGACGCCGTGCGCAGCACGCCGAAGAACCGCCACTCCGCCGACCGCCGCAACCGCTTCACGGGGAGACGGTAGTGGTGGTGGTCGTCGGCGCGGGCTGGAGGTAGCTCTCGATCTGGGCACGGAGCGTCGCCGATGGGCCGAGGCGAAGGGCAGCCTCGAACGCCTGCCGGGCGCCCGACTCGTCACCATCGATCTTCTCGGCCAGGCCGAGATAGAACCGCGCCCGCGGGTCGGTCGGGTCGACCCGCACGGCGGCATCGATCGAAGCCCGACCCCGGGTCACGAGCGATCGTTGCCCGCCACTGCGCATGAACAGCGACAGCAGGAGGAGGCCACGCTCCTCGAGGCCCTCGAGGTTGCGAGGGTCGTCCTTGAGGACCGAGTCGTAGGCCTGGAGGGCCTCGAGGTACTTGCCCTGGCCGGCGAGCTCCGCCGCCTGGGCGAGGCGGCCGGTCGAGGTCTGGCGGATCGAACCCGAGGCGGAGTCACCCGGCCGGCGGGCGCCGGCAGTCCATTCGACGGCCACACCGGCGGCCAGGGCGACAGCGAGGACGACGGCGACGGCCCCGATCGACCGCCGGCGGGAGCGGCGGGGCGCCAGGGGCAGGTCGGCCACGCCGCCGCCCAGCTCGAGCTCGACCTCGTCGAGCCGGCGTTGATAGTCGCCCCGCAACGTCGCCAGGTCGGCGTCATCGATATCACCGGCGGCATGCTCGCGGTCGAGGTCGGCCAGCGACCGCCGGTAGAAGTCACGCTGCTCCTCGAGCAGGGCCAGATCGTCCGGTGTCACGCTGCTTCCACCCGCCACCGGCGGAAGGCGAAGGCCACGCCCGCCAGGCCGCACACCAAGGCCATGACCGGTAGCACCCACACCAGCCCGCCCCATCCCGACCTCGGCGGCGTGAGCAGGATCGAGTCGCCGTAGGCGGCGACCAGCGCATCTCGGATCTGGTCATCGCTCTGGCCGGCCCTCACCCGCCGGGCGATCTCGGCGCGGACGTTGGCAGCGGCGGGTGCGTTGGAGTCGCGCGCCGACTCACCGCGGCAGGCAGGGCAGCGCACGGTGGCGGCGATGTGGTCGACGCGCTCTGCGGCGCTCGGGTTCGAGCGGTCGGTCGTGCCGATCACCAGCGCGATGAGCGCCACCACGAGCGCTGCCAGCCAGGCCAGGCGGCGCACGTCAGCCGCCCGTCGCCCGGGCCACGAGGCTCTCGAGCATGTCGTACTTGATCCCGCCGGTGACCTTGCTCAGCACGGTTCCGTCCGGGCCGACCAGGTACGACTCCGGCACCCGGGCCACGCCCCACGACGTGGCGATGGCGCCGTCGGCGTCGCCGATCACCGGCCAGTCGCCACCGTTGCGGGCGAAGAACCGGCGCACGTTCGATGGCTCATCACCGAACACCACACTCACGACCCTGGCGTCGCCGGCAACCGCATGGGCCTCGGCGAACCGGCGCAGGTCGTCATGCTCCTGGACGCACGGCACGCACCACGTGGCGAAGAAGTTGACGAGCACCACCCTGCCCTGGAGGGAGTCGAGGTCGAAGGCCCCGGTGCCGCCCGTGAGCACCGGACCGGCGAGCGCCGGGGCCGGCTTCCCGAGGAGTGGGCTCTTGTCGATCTTCGACGTCGCCGGCGCTCGGGTCGCCAACACCGCGACCAGGAGCACGACCACGACACCGAGCGCCGCCGCGCTGTAGAGCGCGGTCCGCGGCCGCCGCACCTCGCTCATGCGTCGACGAGGTCGGCGTCGGGCGTCGATGGCGACGACACCGGGGCCGTCGGGCGCCGGCGGCGACCGGGGACGAGCGCCAAGGCGGTGCCCACTGCCATCAGCCCGCCGCCGATCCACAGCCAGCTGGCCAGAGGCTCGACCACCACGCCGATGACCGCCGCGCCGCCCGCTCGTTGGGGCGCGACCGCCAGCGTCAGGTAGACGTCGGACCGCAGGCCCCACCGCACCGAAGGCGTACCGATGGCATTCGTCGCGTTGGGGAACTGCTGGAGAGCAGGCGCATAGACCCGGCCGCCGTCGATGCGAACGCTCGCCTTGATCGTCGTCTTCTGCGCGCCGCGGATGGTCTCGGCGCCGAGGTAGGTCACCGAGTGCCCACCCACGCGGGCCGTCTGCTGGGGAGCGAGGCGGACCTCGCGGTGGGCCGAGAACGACTGAGCAGCCGTGAACGCCACCGCGACCACGACGACGCCGAGGTGGACGATCATGCCGCCGTTGGTGCGGCCGACCACGGCGTTGAGCACCGACGCCCCCGACCGCCTCGCCGCTCGACCGGCAAGCACGACCTGGCGCACCGCCGAGCCGGCGGCGAGGCCGCCCAAGCCGAAGGCCACCAGCGGCGCCAGGCCGCGTGCGCCGACGGCGACCGCCAGCACCAGTGCGGCCACGCCGGCCCACGCCGGCCACAGGAGCCGCTCCCGGAGCACGCCATGTGAGGCCTTGCGCCACGGCAGCACCGGCGCCACCGCCATCATGAACAGGAGGGCGATGCCGATGGGCATGGTCATGCGGTCGAAGTACGGCCGCCCGACGGTGATCTGCTCGTTGGTCAGTGCCTCGTGGATCAGCGGGAAGACGGTGCCGAGCAGCACCACGAAGGCGAAGGCGGCGAACAGCACGTTGTTGGCCATGAACGCGCCCTCGCGTGAGACCGGCGAGTCGATGCGGCCGGGCGAGCGGAGCCGGTCACCTCGCCAGGCGATGAGCCCGAGGGCCACGGCCACCGTCACGCCGAAGGCCGACAGCAGCCACGTGCCGATTGGCGACTCGGTGAACGAGTGAACCGAGTCGAGCACGCCGGACCGGGTGAGGAACGTGCCGAAGAGGGTGAGCGAGAACGTCGCCAGCAACAGCGACAGGTTCCACACCCGCAGCATCCCGCGGCGCTCCTGGACCATCACCGAGTGGATGAACGCGGTGCCGGTGAGCCACGGGAGGAACGACGCGTTCTCGACCGGATCCCATGCCCAGAAGCCGCCCCAACCGAGAACCTCGTACGACCACCAGGAGCCGAGCACGATTCCGACGGTGAGGAAGCCCCACGACACGAGCGTCCACCGCCGGGTCGACTCCAGCCATCCTTCGCCGACCCGTCCCGTCACCAGCGCGGCGACGCAGAATGCGAACGGGACGGTGAAGCCGACGTAGCCCAGGTAGAGCATGGGCGGATGGATCGCCATCAGCGGGTGGTTCTGCAGGAGCGGGTTCGGTCCCGCGCCATCGGCCGGCGGGTGCGCCAGCACCCGGAAGGGATTGGCCGGCCCCAGCATCAGGGCGAAGAAGAAGCCGCCCACCACGAACATGGTGAGCATCGCCCAACCGAGCAGCGGATCGGTGAGGCGGGCGCGGAATCGGCGGGTGACGGCAACCGTGTAGCCGGCCAGCACGAGTGACCACAGCAGGATCGACCCTTCGAGTGCGCCCCACAGCGATGCGATGGTGTAGAGGAGCGGCGTGGCTCGGGCGTGGTTCTGGGCCACGTACTTCAGCGAGAAGTCGTGCGTGACCAGCGCGTGCTCCATGGCGAGGAACGCGAGCAGCGCCCCGGCCAGGGCGAGCAGGGCGTAGCCCTCGGCGAGGCGCAACTGGCGGGATTGGTGACGGAGCGACGCAGCCAGCAGCGTCAGCGCGCCGAGCACGCACGCGGCCAGGCCGAGGGCGACGCCAGCAGTCCCGAGGAGGGCGTTCACGCGCCACTCACCTCGCGCACCCTTGCGACTCGCGCGCGGCCGCGGCCAGCCGATCGGACTCCTTGGTCTTGTACTCCTCGGTGTGCTTCACGATGATGCGGTCGCTCTCGAAGGTGGTGCTGCCGCGCGCGAACCGGCCTTCGAGCACGACCGGGATGCCCTGCTTGAACAGCGACGGCTGGCCGCCGACGTGGTGCACCGGCACTGACACACAGCGGTATTCGACGACGAACCGCACGCTGGAGCCCGTCTCGTGCACCGAACCGGCCACGACGGTGCCCTGCAGCCGGATGCGCTTTCCCAGCAGGCTCGGCAACGGCTTGCCGTTGCGCTCGACCTCATCGGCGTTCTTGAAGTAGGTGGTGGCGTCGCCGAGCCCCTTGACCACGAGAAACCCGAGTGCCCCGACGATGACGAACAGCACCACTCCCAAGCGGCGACTCACTTGCGCGACCGGGCGAGCTGCCGGCCCCGCCGCACGAGATGCACGGAGTAGGCGGCGAGCGTCACCAGGGTGACCCCGTAGCCGGCCCAGACGTAGCTCATGCCGGCACAGCCTCGCGGCGGCGGGCCTCGATGGCGGCATCGAGGTCGTCGGCGTCGATCCCCGCTTCGAGGCGGGCGATCCGCAACCGGTGCACGACGAGCCAGGCGTACACCAGCGTCATCGCCACGAAGCCGAGCGTCATGGCGAAGATGAACTTGCCGTCGACGTCGTTGCCCGGGATGTCCTGCAGCAGCGACCGGCCCTGGTGCAGGGTGCGCCACCACTCCACCGCGAAGTGATTGACCGGCACCACCAGCACGGCGAGCAACCCGGTGATCGCCGAGCGCCGCGCCACCGCGTCGGGATCGCCCGGCACCCGCCGCAAGGCGCAGTACCCGAGGAGCAAGGTGAACATCAGCGCCGACAGCGTGAGCCGGGCATCCCACGCCCACCACACACCCCACGATGCCCGTCCCCAGATCGAGCCCGTCGCCAACGTCAGCCCGGTGAAGACCACGCCGACCTCGGCCGACGCGCCGGCCAGCAGGTCCCAGTCCGTGCGCCGGGTCCGGGGCCACAGCCACAGGGCGCCGGCAAGAGCGGTCACGCCGAAGGCGACGTACGACGCCCACGCCACGCCGGGATGGATGGCGATCAGCCGCGAGAAGTCGGACTGTTCGACCGTCGACGGGAGCGCCAACCCGAGCGCGACGGTGGCGACGACGCTCACGAGCGCGGCCAGGCCGAGGCTGAACGTCAGCGCGCTGCCGGTCGAACGGCGGGTCTCCTCCACTACAGCTCCTCCAACAGTGAGCCGTAGGCGGCGACGCCGAAGGCGATGTAGATGACGGCGAACACGGCCAAGAGGCTCAGCCAGTCGCCTGGCGAGACGTCGAGCTGCACCCCGGTCAGGGCCGCTTCCGAGGCCCGGGTGGCGGCGATCAGCACCGGCGCCACCACGGGCAGGAGGAGCAAGGGGAGCAGCGTCTCGCGCACTCGTAGTCCACCGGCCAGCACGCCATAGAGCGTGCCCGCGGCGGCGAGCCCCGCGGTCGCGGCCAGCCCCGTCGCGGCCAAGGTCGCCACCCCGTGGATGTCGACGCC
>JAEKLB010000192.1 GCA_019510095.1 Acidobacteriota bacterium
TCGAGGCCGAGCCTACCGGCGTGCACCGCGCCGACCACGCCGGCGCCGGGGTCGGCCAGCAGCACCGGGAGGCAGTCGGCGACCCGCACGACGAGCAGCAGGTCGGCCTCTCCGGTGAGCAGGGCGTCGGCCTCGGGCCGGTCAGGGGTACCCCGGTCCTCCACCACGTCGACGACGGTGCCGTGGACCTGGCGCATGTCCGCCACCGCGGCTCCGGGGGCGAAGTCGTCGGCGACCCGGCGGAGGTTCGCGGCCGTCGTCGCCGGGTCGTCGCCGCCCTCGAGCGCGAGATTCAGCTCGTCGTACGGCGCGGCGCTGGCCCCGCCGTGCCTGTCGGTGAACGCCAGGTCGACGGGGCCGACGGAGGTCCGCCAGTGGTACACGTCGGGGTCGGGCCGCCCTACTTCAGGAAGTCGGGGATGTCGAGGTCGTCGTCGAACGTCGGCGCCTTGCGGCTCGGCGATGCGGAGGCACCCACGGGGACGGGCTCCTTGCGAGAGGGCTGCTCGCCGTGCTGCTCGCCGGCCGACTGCTGCTGGCGCTCCTCGGCAAGTGCTCGGGCCGCCGCCCGGGTCTCCTCCTGGGTCTGTGCCGGCTGCGCAGGCGCGGGCCGGCGCAGGCTCGGCGCCTCCTCGCGACGCTTGGGACGGCCACCCTCGAAGCCCGCCGCGATCACCGTCACCCGCACCTCGTCACCGAGCGCGTCGTCGATGGTCGCGCCGAAGATGATGTTGGCGTCGTCGTGGACCGCCTCGGAGACCATCGCGGCTGCCTCGTTGATCTCGAACAGGCCGAGGTCGGAGCCACCGGCGATCGAGAGCAGCACACCCTGGGCGCCGTCGATCGACTCCTCGAGCAGCGGACTGGAGACCGCGAGCTCGGCCGCCTCGACCGCACGGTTCTCACCACGAGCCGAGCCGATGCCCATCAGGGCGGAGCCGGCGTTGGACATCACCGACTTGACGTCGGCGAAGTCGAGGTTGATCAGGCCCGGGGTGGTGATCAGGTCGGTGATGCCGGAGACGCCCTGCAGGAGCACCTGGTCGGCCTGCCGGAAGGCGTCGAGCATGCTCACGCTGCGGTCGGAGATCGACAGCAGCTTGTCGTTCGGGATGACGATGAGGGTGTCGACCTCCTCGCGGAGGTTGGCGATGCCGTCCTCGGCGGACTGGGCCCGCCTGCGACCCTCGAACGCGAACGGCCGGGTCACGACCCCGATCGTCAGCGCGCCGAGCGAGCGGGCGATCTTGGCCACGACGGGTGCGCCACCGGTGCCGGTGCCACCACCCTCGCCGGCGGTGACGAAGTCCATGTCGGCGCCCTTGAGCACCTCCTCGATCTCGTCGGCGTGGTCCTCGGCGGCTTCCGCGCCGACCTCCGGGTTGGCCCCGGCGCCGAGCCCGCGGGTCTTCTCTCGGCCGATGTCCAGCTTGACGTCGGCGTCGCTCATCAGCAGGGCCTGCGCATCAGTGTTGATGGCGATGAACTCCACGCCCCTCAGCCCGACCTCGATCATCCGGTTGACGGCGTTGACTCCACCTCCACCGATACCCACGACCTTGATCACGGCCAGGTAGTTCTGTGGTGCTGC
>JAEKLB010000157.1 GCA_019510095.1 Acidobacteriota bacterium
ACATCGGCGTTCTCTCGCGGTTCGAGGCGCTCCCCGAGGGCCTGCAGACCGAGGTGCAGGAGCGAGGCTCCCGGTTCTCGGCCGGCGAGAAGCAACTCGTCTCGCTCGCACGCGCCGCGCTGGTCGATCCGGCCGTGCTCGTGCTCGACGAGGCCACCTCCAGCCTCGATCCCGGCACCGAGCTCCTGGTCGAGCATGCCCTCGAGCGATTGATGGAGGGCAGGACCGTGATCGTGATCGCCCACCGCCTCTCGACGGCCGAGCGGGCCGACCGAGTGGGCGTGGTGGCCGATGGTCACCTGGTCGAGCTGGGCACCCACGCCGAGCTCGTTGCCGCTGGAGGGCGGTATGCGGCGCTGTTCGGCGCGTGGGCCGGCGGCGTCGGGGCGCCGTCGACCTGACGTCGCCCGGCCGCCCGCCTCTGCCACACTCGTAGCGATGTCCATGAAGGTGGGCGGTCAAGCCGTGCCCGAAGGCGTGATGATGCGGTCCGGCGACCGGTTCGCGGTGGCCGTCCGCCAGCCCGGCGGCGCCATCGCCGTGACCACGGGCCCCATGCCCACCTGGGGCCGCCCGCTCCGGCGGGTACCCGTAGTGCGGGGCGTCGTCGCCCTCGCAGAAGCGCTTCCCGTGGGGATCCGGGCCATGCGATGGTCGGCGACCAGTCGCCGGGCCTCACTCGTGCCCACCGCCGCCCTCGTCACCGCCGCCCTTGTCGTGCCGCCGATGCTGGTCGCCCGGCTCGGCGCCGTCGGGCGCAACGCCGTCATCTCCCAACTGCTCGAGCTCGTCCTCGCTGCCGCGGTGGTCGCCGGCGCCCTGGCCGCGACCGGCAGGCTCGACCGCATCCGCCGCCTGTTCGAGTACCACGGGGCCGAGCACAAGGTGGTCGCCGCCTACGAGGCCGGCGTCGATCTCACACCCGCGGCGGCAGCAGGCTTCTCGACCCGCCATCCCCGCTGCGGCACCAGCCTGCTGCTGTGGCTGGTCGTGCTCACCGCCCTGGCCTCGGTCGTACCCGGCCTGGCCGCCAGGCCGCTGGCCCTGCCCCTCATCATCGGGGTGGCCGCCGAGCTCCAGATGCGGGCCGCCGGCGCGACCAGCCGGGCCTGGGGCCGCAACATGGTCCGTCCCGGCCTCGCTCTGCAGCGGCTCACGACCCGCCAACCCAGCCTCGGGCAGCTCGAGGTGGCCATCGCCGCCCTGGCGGCAGCAGTGGCTCCCGTCGAGGACGGTCAGCCCGCCGCCGACCTCCCGCTGCTCGCCGTCCCCGCCTGACTCGGCCTGCCCCCGCCGAGCTGGGGCCGCGCGAAGCGAGGAACCTGCCGATGGCGCCATACGTTCCCCAGCCGTGAGCATCGGCGCGCCGGACGACCTCGAGCCGCTGCTCGCCCTCGACCTCCCGGTGGGGAGCAGGGTCGTGGTGGTGGGCGACCTGCTGCTGCGGCGCCGCTCGACGGCCTCGTCGGATCGGATCACCACCGAGCTCTCGGCCGTGATCGCCGAGCTCCACGGCCCCGGGGCCGTCGTCCTCAACGGGAGCTTCCTCGACCTGCTCGGCGACCCTCGGTCGAGCCCGGCGTTGATCGCCGCGTCGCACCCGCAGCTGATGGCCGTGCTCCGTGACTTCGGCCGGGGTGAGGGCAGGACGGTGATCGTGCTCCCTGGCGCCGCCGACCGGGCGCTGGCGTGGGATGAGTCGGCCAGGGCGGAGCTGGCAGCGGCGACCGGCGCGACCTGCGCCCTCGCCCTCGAGGTCACCGTCGCCAGCGCGGCCGGCGCCAGTCGCATCCGGATCGAGCCCGGGACTCGATTCGACGAGCGGTTCCGGTCGAGCGCCGAGCTCGGCCAGGCCGATTCGCCCCTCGGGGCCCACGTCGTCACCGAAGTGCTCCCGTCGCTCAGCGCCGCGTGGGCAGAAGGCGTCGGCGACCTCGCCGATGTGGGCGACCTGCCGCGGTTCGCCGCGTCCCGGCTGCTGTACCGGTCGGCCGGGCGGTGGGCATGGGTGCTCCTCGTCCCGTTCCTCGTGGCGCTGGCACTCAAGCTGCCGCTGGCCGGCGAGCTCGACGACGCAATGGGACCGTGGCCCCGGCGACTCGAGGTGATGGCCGCGCTGACGGTTGTCGACATCGTGCTCCTCGGGGGCGCCCTCGCCGCCCTGTTGACGCGCGGTTGGCGGACCATCGCCCGCCAGTCCGGGCGCGCCCGGCCCAACCAGGCCGCACGAGCGGAAGCGCGCTCGCTGGTGGCGGAGGGGTTGTCGGGCCTGGTCGTGAGCCACGGCCGAACGGCTGCCCTGGAGAGCCTGGGGACCGCCTTCTTCGCCGCGACCGGTGCAGCATGCGAGGTCGTGCGCGAGCACCGGGGCCGGCTCGGCCTGCCGCCGGTCTTCGTCCCCGTGCGCGAGAGCGGTTGGCTCGAGATCGAGGGTGGTGCTCGACTGCACGTCCGGCTGCTCCGTGGCTGCGGGCGAGCCGGCGGTGCCACCCTCATCGAGCGGGTCGTCGGCCGGCTGCCGTCGCCGTCGGCCACCCAGATCGTCGGGACGTGGCCCGGTGAGAGCTGGCCATCCGAGGAGAGCGTCCTGGCTCGGCGGACTCGGGTCCGTCGGCGGGCGTCAGCGGCCATCGCCCTCGCCGGGCTGCTCGACCTCGCCTCGGCGCTCACGCCGCCGCTGGAGGACCGGCTCGCCGTGCTGCTCCGGTGGGTGCCCCTGGCCGTGCCCAAGGCGGCCACCGCGTTGGTCGCCCTCGCCGGTCTCGGCCTCATCGGCTTGGCCTGGGGCGTGCGCCGAGGCCAACGAGTCCCGTGGCGGATCGCGCTCACGCTGCTGGTCGGCGGCGTCGCCCTGCACCTCGCCAAGGGCGGCGACGTCGAGGAGGCCGCGGTCTCCGGCCTCATCGCCATGTACCTCGCCATCCACGCGCCGGCATTCACCACCCCGTCGCACCTCACCGGTCTGCGCCGAGGGCTGGGGCGGGCGCTGGCGGTCATGGGCCTCACGCTGGCCGGCGCGGTTGTCGCCATCGAGGCCGTCACCACGGCCGGGGGCAGTCGGTTGCCGATCGGCGCGGCCATCGAGGGGGTGGTCGAGCGGATGGTCGGCGTCCGCGCCGTCGCCCTTCCCGACCGGCTCGACGACTTCGCGTCCCCGAGCCTCGCTGCCGTCGGCGTCGGCCTGATCGTCTGGCTGCTGTGGCTCGCCGTACGACCCGCCCTGGTTCGGCGCTCGAGCTCGGAGGCCGTCGTGCGGGCCCGCGAGGTCGTCGATCGCTGGGGGGTCAGCACCCTCGACTACTTCTCGCTGCGCTCCGACAAGGAGCTGTTCCTCACCGGATCGAGCGTGGTCGCCTATGCCGTCCACCACAGCGTGTGCCTGGTGTCGCCCGATCCGGTCGGCCCGGTCTGGGAGCGCGACGAGGTCTGGCGGGCGTTCCGAGCGTTCGCCGACGAGCAAGGCTGGACCGTCGCCGTGCTCGGCGCCTGCGAGTCGTGGCTCGACACCTACCGGGGCTTCGGGATGCAGCGGCTCTACGTCGGCGACGAGGCCGTCGTCGATGTTCGCCACTTCTCACTCGACGGCGGCCGGCACAAGGCGCTGCGCCAAGCAGTGAACCGAGTGGCCAACCACGGCTACACCGTGTCGTTCGCCGACCCGTCGACTGCTGATCCCGCCCTCAAGGATGCGGTGCGCACGCTCATGTCGCGGAGCCGGCGGGGCGAGGTCGAGCGCGGCTTCTCGATGACGCTCGGTCGCATCTTCGATCCCGACGACGTCGGCCTGCTCCTGGCCGTGTGCCACGACCGGGACGATGTGCCGGTGGCGTTCTGCCAGCACGTCCCGGCGCCGTGGATCGCCGGGTACTCGCTCGACCTGATGCGGCGCGACGGTGGCGACCATCCCAACGGGCTGCTCGACCTGGTCGTGGTCCGGACGATCGAGCACCTGCGAGAGCAGGGCTTCGAGCGGCTCGGGCTCAACTTCGCGACCATGCGGGCCGTGCTGGCCGGCGAGCGGTCGCCCGGCATCGTCGGCGGTGCCCAGCGCTGGGCGTTGCGCCGAATGTCGGGTTCGATGCAGATCGAGTCGCTCTGGCGGTTCAACGCCAAGTTCGACCCGGCCTGGCAGGCCCGCTACGTCGTGTACGACGCTCCGGAGCACCTGCTGGCGGTGGCGTTCGCCATCGCCCGGGCCGAGTCGTTCTGGGAGCTGCCCGTGATCGGGCGGTTCCTGACACCCGCCGCAGCCTGATCGGCCGGCCGGGTTGGACCGCCGGGCCGAGTTAGTAACATGGCCATAGGAGAAATCCCCTGACCACGATCTGAAGGGCATTCCCCATGGCGATCGCCGATCTCGACCTCGGGAAGTACAAGCTCGGCTGGAGCGATGCCGAGGACTACGTCTTCAAGCCCCGCCGGGGGCTCGACGAGGCGATGATCCGCGAGATGTCGTGGATGAAGGGCGAGCCCGACTGGATGCGTGACTTCCGCCTGAAGTCGTACCAGCGCTTCCTCAAGCGCCCGATGCCCAACTGGGGCGGCGACATGTCGGAGATCTTCTTCGACCAGATCTACTACTACATCAAGCCGACCGACAAGCAGGTCGACGCCTGGGACGAGCTCCCCGAATCGGTCAAGAACACCTACGAGAAGCTCGGGATCCCCGAGGCCGAGCGCAAGTACCTCGCCGGCGTCACCGCCCAGTACGAATCCGAGGTCGTCTACCACCGCAACCGGGAGGACCTCGAGAAGCAGGGGGTCATCTTCACCGACATGGACACCGCGCTCCGGGAGCATCCGGAGCTGGTGCGGGCCTGGTTCGGCAAGATCATCCCGCCCAACGACAACAAGTTCTCCGCCCTCAACTCGGCCGTGTGGTCGGGCGGCTCGTTCATCTACGTCCCGCCCGGCGTCGAGGTCGAGATGCCGCTGCAGGCCTACTTCCGCATCAACGCCGAGAACATGGGCCAGTTCGAGCGGACGCTGATCATCGTCGACAAGGATGCCTACGTGCACTACGTCGAGGGCTGCACGGCGCCGATCTACTCGACCGACTCGCTGCACTCGGCCGTCGTCGAGATCCACGTCGCCGAGGGCGGCCGCTGCCGCTACACGACCATCCAGAACTGGTCGACGAACGTCTACAACCTGGTCACCAAGCGAGCCGTGGCCGAGCGCAACGCGACCATGGAGTGGGTCGACGGCAACCTCGGCTCGCAGATCACTATGAATTACCCGGTCGTGATCATGAAGGGCGACGGCGCGCACGGCGAGGT
>JAEKLB010000158.1 GCA_019510095.1 Acidobacteriota bacterium
GGCGCCGAGGTGGTCGGCAGCCGTGCGGGCGACGGCCACGGCATGGCGGCGATCGGTGCCCGACATCCGGGCCCACACCGCCCGCTCGCCCGGCCCCAACTGGTCCCGAGTCCAGGTCTCGTCGCCCGGCGACGGGCCGCCAGGACGGAGCGACCCGATGAACCGCCGGGCCAGGTGCGTCCAGTCGGTCACAGGAACCGCTCCCAGAGGCGCAGCGCGGGGTCGAAGACCCGGTCGAGGGCGCCGGGCAGCAGGAAGATGATCAGCAGCAGGATCCCGAAGCCGTACTGCCGCACCTGGTGCCAGCGGGGCCACCATTGGGCCGGCAGCACCCGCTCGATCAGCGCCGAGCCGTCGAGCGGCGGGATCGGGAGCAGGTTGAAGGTGGCCAGGACCACGTTCAGGAAGCCCGCCCACAGCAGCACCCGCGGCACCAGCGGCAGCCGGCCGACCACCAGGAAGCCGTGGAGCTCGCCCGCATACAGCGTGCGCAGCAGCAGGGTCGCCACCGCGGCCAAGGCGATGTTGGTCGCCGGGCCGGCGAGGCTCACGTAGAGCGAGTCCCGCCGGGGGTTGCGCAGCCGACCGGGGTTGACGGGCACCGGCTTGGCGTAGCCGAAGGCGCCCACACCGGAGAGCGACAGGAGCACCGGTAGGAGCAGCGTGCCGAACGGGTCGACGTGGGCAATCGGATTGAGGGTCAGCCGGCCGGCCCGCTTGGCCGTGTCGTCACCGAAGGCGTTGGCGACGACCCCGTGGGCGACCTCGTGCAGGATGACCGACGGGACGATGACGGCGACCAGGAGGGCGACCTGGCCCCAGTCGACGTTGCGCACTGCTGCGGGCTACGCCGCGCAGTCTCTGCAGAACCGCGTCGCGGGCATGGCCTCCAGGCGGGCCTCGCTGATGTCCTTGCCACAGGTCTCGCAGCGGCCGTAGTTGCCTTCGTCGAGCTTGGCCAGGGCCCGCTCGACATCGTGCAAGGTCTCTTCGAGCTGGTTGACCAGCGCCCGGTTCTCACCTTGCTCGGCGGCGACCTGGCCGGAGTCGGCGAAGTTCTCGTCGTACTCGACGACGCCGAGCTCTTCCAACTGTGCACGAAGGTGCCCGCGCTCCTCTTCGAGCAGGGCGCGCACGTTCGTGGTCGGCTCGGTGTCAGCCATCGGCCAAGGCTACCCGGGGGTGGGCCGCGGCCCACACGGCGCGGACCCGGTCGCTGGAGACGAGCGTGTACCGCTGGGTGGTGGTGATGGACGCATGGCCCAGCAGCTCCTGGACCACCCGCACGTCAGCGCCGTGATCGAGCAGGTGGGTGGCGCACGAGTGGCGGAGCACATGCGGGCTGAGCCGATCCCCGAGGCCGGTTGCCAGGGCATGGCGGCGGACGACGCCCCACGCCCCCTGGCGGCTGAGCCGCCCACCCCGGGCATTGAGGAAGACGGCCTCGGCGTCGCCCCGTCGGGCCCACTGCTCCGGCTCGAGGGCCCCCCTCCCAGACGGGCCCAGCCACTCGCCCATGGCCACCGCGGCGATGCCCATCAACGGCACCACCCGCTCCTTCGATCCCTTGCCGAAGGCCCGGATCGAGCCGCCGTCGAGGTCGAGGTCGGCGAGCGAGAGCCCGACGAGCTCGGAGATGCGGAGACCGGTGCCGTAGAGCACCTCGAGGATGGCGCGGTCACGCCTGGCGACGGGATCGACGCCGGTGACCGAGGCGAGGAGGCGGGCCACGTCCTCCTCGGGCAGGGCCTTGGGCAGGCCGCGCGGGACGGTCGGGGGCTCCAGGGCTCGACCGGGGTCGGCGCCCGACTCGCCCTCCTCGACGAGGAAGCGATGCAGCGCCCGCACGGCGACCACCGCCCGCTTCACCGAAGCCGGGGCCCGGCCCAGCCGGCGGAGGTGGGCCACGTAGTCCTGGAGGTCGCCCGGCGCGGCGGCGCCGAGCACGACCTGGCGCTCGCCCAGCCAGGCCAGGTACCCAGCGAGGTCCCGCCGGTAGGCAGCGAGCGTGTTGGCCGATCGGCCCCGCTCCGACGCGAGCCACGAGAGGTACTCCTCGGCCTCGATCGGCAGGGCGAGGGTCACCGGAGCAGGGCCAGCGGATCGGCGACGGGCATGCCGAGCGCGTCGGCAACCGCGGCGTTGGTCACGCTCCCAGCCACCGCGTTGATCCCGGCGCGCAGCGCGGCGTCGAGCTGGGCCGCGGTTCTCACGCCATGGTCGGCGAGGGCCGCCACATACGGGAGGGTGGCGTTGGTCAGCGCGTACGTCGACGTGTTCGGCACCGCACCCGGGATGTTGCCCACCGCGTAGTGCAGCACGCCGTGCCGCTCGTAGACGGGATCGGAGTGCGTGGTCTCCCGCGTGGTGGCGATGCACCCGCCTTGGTCGACCGCGACGTCGACGATCACCGAGCCCTTGCGCATGCCGGCAACCATCTCCTCCGACACCACCACTGGCGCCCGGCCCCCGGCCACCAACACGGCGCCAACCACCACATCGGCCTCGGCCACCGCCCGCTGGACCGCACCACGGTTCGACGCCAAGGTCATGATCCGGCCCTTGTGGATCTGGTCGACCCATCGCAGCCGGTCGAGATCGCGGTCGAGCAGCAGCACCTCGGCCTCCATGCCTGCCGCGATCCACGCCGCGTTCCAACCCACGTTGCCCGCGCCGATGACGACGACGCGACCGGGGCGCACACCGGGCGCCCCGCCGAGGAGCACGCCCCGGCCGCCGTTCTCGGCCTCGAGCCAGTGCGCTCCGATCTGGGTGGCCATGCGACCGGCCACCTCGCTCATCGGCGCCAGCAGCGGGAGCGACCGGTCATCCAGCTGCACGGTCTCGTAGGCGATCGCCGTCGTGCCGGCGGCGATCAACGCCCGGGCGACGTCGGGATAGGCGGCCAGATGGAGATAGGTGAAGAGCACGAGATCGGATCGGAGCCGACCGAGCTCGGCGCCCTGGGGCTCCTTGACCTTGACCACCAGGTCGGCCGCCCACGCCTCGTCGACACTGGTGAGCAACGCACCCGCGTTGGCGTACTCGTCGTCGGTGATCGATGACCCGGCCCCGGCCCCGGACTGCACCCGGACCTCGTGGCCGCGGGCGACCAGGTCGTGCACGCCGTCGGGGGTCATCGCCACCCGGCGCTCGCTGTCCTTGACCTCGGTGGGGACGCCGACGATCACCGGTCACGCCTTTCCCTCGCAAGGAGCAGGCCGATGATCGACTTCGCGTCGCGCAGCTCACCGCTGGCGATGAGCTGGGGAACGTCGTCGAGCGCCACCTCGACGATGGTCATGGCGTGCTCCTCCGGCCCGTGCCGATCGTGGGGCACCGGCGAGAGACCGGTGCCCAGATAGACGTGCACGGTCGCGTCGAGCAGCCCGACCGCGGTGAGGTAGACGGTCATCAGCTCCAGCGAGTCGGCCCGGTAGCCGACCTCCTCGATCAGCTCCCGCTGGGCGGTCGCTGCTGGATCCTCCCCCGGCACGTCACGGAGGCCCGCCGGGATCTCGAGGACCACGGCGTCGATGGCGGCGCGGTACTGGCGCACGAGCACTGCCCGACCGTCGCCGAGGAGGGGAACCACCGCGACCGCCCCGGGCTCACGGACCACTTGCCGCTGCACCGACGAACCGTCCGGCGTGGTGAGGGTGAGCTCGTTGATCGTGATGCCCCGACCGATGTCGAGCAGCACCCGCTCGTCCGACTGGCGGAAGCCAGCCACGCGCTACACGCCGACGTCGATGAGGCGGGGGCTGCGACCCTCGGCCCGGGCCAGCGCCGCGCCCATCAGCTCCCGGAAGAGGGGGGCGGGCCGATCGGGGCGGCTCTTGAACTCGGGATGGGCCTGGGTCCCGACCCAGAACGGATGGCCGGCGAGCTCGATGAACTCGACCAGCCGTTCGTCGGGTGACATCCCCGAGCAGACGAAGCCGGAGCCCTCGAAACGCGACCGGTACTTCGGGTTGAACTCGTAGCGGTGCCGATGGCGCTCGTAGACGAGCTCGGAGCCGTAGGCCTCGGCGACCCGGCTGCCGGGCACCAGCTTGGCGGGATAGGTCCCCAGGCGCATGGTGCCGCCCATGTCGACGACCTCACGCTGGGCATCCATCAGGTCGATCACCGGGTGCGGCGACGAGCGGTCGAACTCGCTGGAGTTGGCCCCGGCCAGGCCCAGCACGTTGCGAGCGAAGTCGATGGTCATGACCTGCATGCCGAGGCACAACCCGAGGCACGGGATCTCATGCTCGCGGGCGTAGCCGGCGGCCGCGATCTTGCCTTCGATCCCCCGCTCGCCGAAGCCGCCGGGGATGACGATGCCGTCGAGGTCACGAAGGCGGCCGTCGGCCATCAGCCCCTCGACCTCCTCCGCCTGGATCCACTCGATCTCGGCCTTCACCCCGTGGAAGTAGCCGCCATGGCGCAGCGACTCGGCCACCGAGAGATAGGCGTCGGGCAGGCTCACGTACTTGCCGATGACACCGATGCGCACCGGGCGGGTCGCCGACTCGACCCGGGCGACGAGCGCCTCCCACGGCGAGAGGTCGACCTCGACGGGCAGACCGAGCAGGCGGCACACCTCGCTGTCGAGCCCCTCCTCGTGGAGGACCAGGGGGATCTCGTAGAGGTGCTTGGCGTCGGCCGCATTGACGACAGCCGCGGCCGACACGTCGCAGAGGTCGGCGATCTTCCGCTTCAGCGCGGTCGAGATGGGCTTGTCGCTGCGGCACACGATGGCGTCGGGCTGAATGCCTCGACTCCGCAAGTCGGTGACGGAGTGCTGGGTCGGCTTCGTCTTCTGCTCGCCGGTGGGCCCGATGAACGGCACGAGAGTGACGTGCACGTAGCAGACGTTGGCCCGGCCGATGTCGTTGCGGTACTGACGGATGGCCTCGAGGAACGGGAGGATCTCGATGTCGCCGACGGTGCCGCCGACCTCGGTGATGACCACGTCGACCTCGTCGGTGGCCAGGCGGGCGATGCGGCGCTTGATCTCGTCGGTGATGTGCGGGATCACCTGCACGGTGCGGCCGAGGTAGTCGCCGCGCCGCTCGGCGGCCAGGACCGTCTGGTAGATCGAGCCGGTCGTGGCGTTGGAGTCCTTCGACAGGGGCACATCGACGAAGCGCTCGTAGTGACCGAGGTCGAGGTCGGTCTCACCGCCGTCGTCGGTGACGAACACCTCGCCGTGCTCGAACGGGTTCATGGTGCCGGGATCGACGTTGATGTAGGGGTCGAGCTTCTGGAGCGTGACCCGGAGTCCC
>JAEKLB010000062.1 GCA_019510095.1 Acidobacteriota bacterium
GTTGCCGGGTCCCGCTCGAAGCCGTAGGCGCGCCCGACCGTCGCCACCCGTACCGAGTAGCTCTCGTACCACCGCGCCCGCCCGGCCTGCTGGGCGCCGAGATGCTCGGCCACCTGCTTACAGGCCCGGGCGGCTTCCTCCGTCGCCCAGTACGACACGGTGATCTCGAACCCGGCCGCCAGCCCACCAGCGCTCTCCAGGCCGAGGTAGCCGCGCTGAGCGGCCGCCAGCGCCCGCATGTCGGACAGCGTCGCGTCGTAGCCCTCGTCGTCCGGCGTCGGGACGGCGCTGAAGATCACCGCGACGTACGGCGGCTCGGGCGTCGGGGCGATGGCCATGCCTCAGCATCGCGGTCATCCGCGGCCAGGCGGGACCCATTCCGTCGGCGCGAGGATGACCGGGGGAAGGGAGGGCCCATGGACGGCACCGATGGGTATGCACTGGTGAACGGGTTTCGCCACCACTTCCGGGAATGGGGGTCAGACCGGCCTGATCTGCCGGTGTTGCTGGCCCTGCACGGCTACACCAGTCACTGCCGCTCGTTCGATGCGATCGCCCCCGCGTTGGCCACCCACTTCCGGGTCGTCGCCGTCGATGCTCGTGGGCACGGCGAGACCGAGTGGGCGCCCGACGGCGACTACACCGGGCCGGCGCTGGTCTCCGACGTGGTGTCACTCGCGTCCGCTCTCGGGATCGGGCGGGCGAGCGTCATCGGGGCGTCAATGGGTGGGCGCACCTCGTACAACCTGGCCGCCCGCCATCCCGGGCTCGTCGATCGCCTTGTGGTGGTCGACATCAGCCCCAGCCTCGTTGCCGCTGGCTCGGAACGCATTCGCGGCGGGGCCCAGCGCAACGACCGGTTCGCAACGGTCGAGGAGGCCGAGGAGGCGCAGATCGTGATGCTCCCGCTCTCGCCGCCCTCGGTCGTGCGCCATCGGGTTCGCCACAACCTGATGCGCCTCGAGGACGGCAGCTTCACGTGGCGCTACGACCCCGTGTTGCGCACCGCCGAGGGGCTTCCCCGCCCCGATGAGGACGAGCAATGGGCGCTGATCGAGCGGGTGACGGCGCCGACCCTGCTCGTCCACGGCGCATTGTCAGATCTGCTCTCACCGGCGCTCGCCGATCGGATGCAGAAGACCATCAGCGGCTGCCGAGTCGTCGACGTGCCCGGCGCCGGCCACTCGGTCGTGGCCGATCAGCCGGCGTTGGGATGGCAGCAACCGCGACCTGGTCGTGAGGGTGGCGAAGGAGGCGGGCATCCCTGTCGAGACCGGGGGCGGCGTTCGCGACGGATCACTCCTCGATGAAGGGGTGCAGCGAATCGTCCTCGGCAGCGTTGCTGCCGATGAACCCGACCGGGCGATCGAGCTCGCCCGTCGGTACCCAGGGCGGGTGGCCATGGGTCTCGACCACTGGGCCGGGGAGGTCCGAACCCGCGGTTGGGAGCAGGGCTCGGGCAAGCAGCTGCACGGCCTCGTCGCCCGGCTGGGCAACGACGACGTTGCCGCATTCATCGTGACCGACATCAGCCGCGACGGCGCACTGCAAGGACCCGACCTCGACGGCTACGCGGCGCTCCTGCGCGAGACCGCGGTGCCGGTGATCGCCAGTGGCGGGGTGGGCAGCCTCGACGACCTCCGCCAGCTCGCCGCCATCGAGCATGACGGCCGTCGTCTCGCCGGCGTGATCGTGGGCAAGGCGCTCTACGAGGGCCGCTTCAGTGTCGACGAGGCCCTCGCTGTCCTGACCCCGTGAGCCCGCGCGCCGCGGTGGTGGGCGGCGGCCCGGCGGGGTTGATGGCCGCCGAGGTGCTGGCCACCGCGGGCGTCCCCGTCACCGTGCTCGAGCAGATGCGCTCGCCGGGGCGCAAGCTCCTCCTCGCCGGCCGGGGCGGGCTCAACCTCACCCACACCGAGCCGATCGATGCCTTCCTCGACCGCTACGGCCCGGCGCGGCCACGCCTGGCCGCTGCCATCGGAGCCTTCGGGCCCGACGACCTTCGGACCTGGGCGGCGGGTCTCGGCGAGCCGCCCTTCGTCGGCTCCAGTGGCCGGGTGTTCCCGGCCGGGTTCCGGGCGACGGGGCTCCTGCGGGCGTGGCTGCGACGCCTCGACGGCCTCGGCGTCGAGATCCGGACCAATCACCGGTGGCCGGGATGGGCGGACGCGACCACCAGCGCGGCCGACGTGGTCGTGCTGGCGCTCGGCGGCGCGTCGTGGCCGCGGTCCGGTTCGGACGGCACATGGACAACCGTGCTGTCCCTGGATGGGATCGCGGTCGTGCCCCTGCGGCCCTCGAACATGGGTGTCGTCGCGGACTGGACAGCGACCTTCCGGGAGCGGTTCGCCGGCGTGCCGCTCAAGAACGTCGTGCTCCGCCATGAGGAAGCGTCGGCGCGAGGAGACGTGGTCGTGACCGAGCACGGCCTCGAGGGCGGCCCCGTGTATGCGCTTTCGGCGCGCCTCCGTGAGGCCATCGCCGGCGACGGGACGGCCACCGTCTTCCTTGACCTGCAAGCAGATCGCCACGAGGAACAGGTCGCAGGACGACTGGCCCGGGCTCGCCCGACCGACTCGGCGGCCACCAGGTTGCGCCGGTCCGGGTTGCCACCCGTCGCCGCGGGCCTCCTCCGGGAGGCGACTGGCAACCGGCTTCCTACCGACCACCTGGCGTTGGCGCAGCTGATCAAGGCGCTGCCGATCGAGCTGGTGGCGACCATGCCGATCGAGCGGGCGATCTCGAGCGGCGGGGGGATCGACCTCGACGAGGTCGACGACACGTTCATGCTGCACCGCCGGCCCGGCACCTTCGTGGCGGGCGAGATGCTCGACTGGGAGGCGCCGACCGGTGGCTACCTCCTCCAGGCCACGTTCAGCACTGCCGTCGCCGCCGCGACCGGTGCGCTCCGTTGGCTGGGGCGCTCGTAGCCTCGGCGCGATGAGCCCGCCGCTCCAGCTTCGCTTCGTGCTGTCGGCGCCCTCCATCAACCAGCTGCCGGACAGCCCGGCTGAGGTGGCGTTCATCGGGCGGTCGAACGTCGGCAAGTCGTCGTTGGTGAACGCCCTCGCCCGCCGCACCGATCTCGCCAAGGTGTCGAAGACGCCCGGCCGTACCCAACACCTCAACTGCTTCGACCTCGATGGCACCGCGGCGACGATCGTGGATGCCCCGGGCTATGGCTTCGCCTCCGCCCCGAAGCGGGTGCGGGCGTCTTGGCAGCAGATGACGGAGGAGTACCTCCTGAAGCGCGAGAACCTGGAGATGGTGCTGGTGCTGGTCGACGGCGAGATCGGACCAACCAAGCTCGATGTCGAGGTGCTCGACTGGATCCGACACGTGCAGCTGCCGCACACGGTCGTGGCGACCAAGCACGACAAGGTCAAGGCCTCGGTGCGCGACAAGCGGAAGCGGGAGCTGGCCGAGGGCTGCAGCCTCATCCCGTCCGACATCGTCTGGGTGAGCGCGTCGAAAGGCGTTGGCATCGACCGCCTGCGCGACCTCGTCAGGCTCTGGCTCGGTCGAGGGACGTAGTCGGGGCATGGAGTCGGTCTGGGACTACCCGCGACCGCCGCGGGTCGAAGCCAGCGACCGTCGCATCCGCGTGGTGCATGCCGGTGCGGTCATCGCCGACACGGCCGGTGCCCTCCGAGTCCTCGAGACCAGTCAAGCCCCAGCGTGGTACGTGCCCCCGGGCGACGTCGATGCCGCCCTCCTCGTCGCCACCCCGACGCTGACGTTCTGCGAGTGGAAGGGCCTGGCGACGCACTGGGCCGTGCAGGTCGGCGACGCCACCGTCGCCGACGCCGCGTGGTCCTATGAGCAGCCGATCGTCCCCTACACGGCGATCGCTGGCTATCTCGCCTTCTATCCGGCCCGGGTCGACGAATGCTGGGTCGACGACGAGCGGGCCACTGCCATGCCGGGGCAGGTCTACGGCGGCTGGATCACATCGGAGGTGTCAGGGCCGTTCAAAGGCGGGCCCGGCACCGCCCACTGGTGAGCCGGGATCGGTCCGCGGGCGACCTCGATGCGCGCGACGGCGATGCGGGCGTTGGTCGACCTTCCCGACTCGGTTGGCCCCGCGGAGCCACCTTGTCAACCGTCGCACAATGCGGTTCAGCTGAACCGCCTCTGGCAGTCACGTCGAATGGGAGGCTTCCCTGATGGAGATCCGGGTGCGGGCGGCAACCCGCGATGACGGGCGCCTTTGGCTCGGGTTGTTCGAGAGCGTGGCCGTCGATGGCTGGTTGGGCTCGGAGCTACCGCTCGAGTCGACCAAGTTCCTCGACGGCATCCATGAGTGGGTGTCCGACCTTGATCGTGCGGTGCAGATCGCTGAGGTCGATGGGCTAGCGGTCGGATGGATCAGCGCGCATCTCGACGACGGAGCGGTTGATCTCGGCATGGGCATTCTCGAGGGGTACCGAGGTCGGGGAGTCGGAACTGCGTTGATGACGGCGGCGATCGAATGGGCGGAGCAGGCTGGCGCCAGCCGGCTCGTCCTGGAGGTCTTCCCCCACAACGAGGCTGCCATCAGGCTCTACCGGAAGTTCCGGTTCACGGAGATCGAGCGCCGCGTCGGTGCCCACCGCCGTCGGAGTGGCGAGGTATGGGACGGAATCGTCATGGCCCGGCCGATCAAGATCGACTGGGACGGCTGGCATCGGGACTACCAAGATCCCGACTCCAAGATCTCCCGCCGACTTTAGGGTGGGGTCTATGACGCCATCTGCACCTGGCTCGAGCAGGAGGGTTTCGAGCTCATAGCTCGGGAGGTGCCGGACGACGGGGCCTACGGAGTGGGTGTCCACCGTCTCGACGGCCGCCCACGCCCGTTTCTCCCGGACCAGAAGCTCTTCACGTTCGTGAGCACCTGAGCGCGGTGGTCGAGCTGAATGATCACCAGCTTGATCTGAGCACGTCGACTTCGGGAAGGTCGTCGGGCGCGCCGTAGCCGTGCTCGGTGAGCCAGCGGACGCCGAACAAGGATCGCAACGACCACCAGGCGCGGATGAGGTTCCGGTCGACGTCGCTGCCGTAGCCGTCGAGGACGTGGTCGAGGTGTTCCTCGTGGGCAAGCGTCAGGACGGCAAGGTCGAAGAAAGCGTCGCCCTGGGACGCCTCCGACCAGTCGATGATGCCGGTGACCTCATTGCCGTCGACGAAGACGTGTGAGATCTGGAGGTCGCCATGGATGAAGACCGGCGTCCACGGGCGCAGCACCGCCTCGGCAAGGCGGCGGTTGCGCGTCACCACGTCGGTGGGCAGGACCTTGTTGGCGACGAGCCAGTCGCACTCGCGCTCGAGCCTCGTTGCGAGCTCGTCGATCGTGTGGCCGGGCCATGGCGGCAGGGGCGCGTCGTGCAGCGCCCGGACGGCGGCGCCCGTCGCTGCCCACGCCGCCGGCGACGCGGTCGACGGCGCCTGGAGGCGGCCGAGGGCTGAGCCGGGGACGGCGGCGAGGGCGAGCACCGGTGGCTTCCGCCACAGGACCTTCGGCGTTGGAACCGGCACCATCGCCATTGCCTCGACCTCGACGTCGGTGCGCGACTGATCAGCGTCGATCTTCAGGAACACATCGCCGACCCGCAGGGTCGCTCGCTCGCTGTGGGCCACGACGACCTCGACGCGCTCCACGGTGGGCATCATCGCCGGCGGCGAGCGACACTGCCGGCGCCTATGCATCAGCCGCCACACTGAGTTCTGGAGACTGAGGCCCGGAATCCGGGTCTGATCATCCAGAACCCGAGGATCAGGGGTCCGGGAGCGGCCAGGCTTTCGGCAGCAAACAGCGGGGTCGGCACCCGCGCCCGCCACACTGGTGGCGTGCTGCAGGCTCGCGGGTTGTCGGTGGAGGTGGGTGGTCGGCTGACGTTGGCCGACGCCTCGTTCACGGTGCGGGCTGGCGACATCGTCGGACTGGTGGGCCGCAATGGGGCGGGCAAGACCAGCCTGCTCCGCGTTCTCGCTGGTCAGGCCCCTGCTCACGGTGGCCTCGTGACCGTCACCGGCCGGCTCGGCTACCTCGACCAGGACCCCCGCAGCCGCCCGGAGCAGGCGGCCAAGCGGGTCCTCGACCACGTGCTCTCCGGCCGCGGCATCGACGAGCTGGTCGAGCGGATGGAGAAGCTGCGCCTCCGCATGGAGGAGGCGCCGACCACGGCAAACGTCGCCCGGCATGCCCGGGCCCACGATGAGTACGAGCGGGAAGGGGGCTACGCGGCCGACGCCGAGGCCCGCCGCATCGTGGCCGGCCTCGGCCTGTCCGCCGATCGGCTCGAGCTGCCGCTGGGCGTCCTGTCGGGCGGGGAGCGGCGCCGGGCCGAGCTGGCCCGCATCCTGTTCGCCGGCAGCGACGTGCTGCTCCTCGACGAGCCCACCAACCACCTCGACACTGACGCCAAGGTGTGGCTCACCGGGTTCCTGCGCGGGTACCGCGGGGCCCTCGTGGTGGTCTCCCACGACATCGAGCTCCTCGACGAGGCGATCACGCGCGTCCTGCATCTCGATGAGGCCGACGTGGTCGAGTACCGGGGCACCTACACCCAGTACGTCGCCGCCCGCGCCGCCGACGAGGTCCGCCTGGCCAAGCAGGCCGAAGCGCAGGCGACCGAGGTCAAGCGGCTCCAGACGCTGGTCGACCGGTTCGGGGCCAAGGCGTCGAAGGCCTCGATGGCCCACAGCGTCGAGAAGCGCATCGTGCGGATCCAGCGCGAGGGTGTCGACGCGCCCAAGCGCAAGCAGCAGGCGATCGCCGTGCGCCTGCCAGAGCCGCCCCACAGCGGGCGGGTGGTCCTCGAGGTCGAGAGCATCACCAAGTCCTACGGCGGGCCCCCCATCTTCAGCGACATCGACTTCGCCCTCGAGCGCGGTGAGCGCCTGATGATCATGGGCCTCAACGGCGCCGGCAAGACCAGCCTCCTCCGCATCATCGCCGGCCGCTCCGACCAGGACGCCGGTGAGGTGAGGTTCGGCCTCAACGTGTCGGCCGGGTACTACGCCCAGGAACACGAGAACGTCGACGGTAGTCGCGATCTGCTGAGCCACATCCAGGAGGCAGCCGACCAACCCTTGGCCGAGCTGCGCGGCCTGCTCGGGATGTACGGCCTGTCCGGCGACAAGGCGTTCCAGGACGCGGGCACGTTGTCGGGCGGCGAGAAGACCAAGCTGTCCCTGGCAATGCTCACCGCTGGCCGGCACAACCTCCTGCTCCTCGACGAGCCGACCAACAACCTCGACCCGCCGTCGCGCACGGCGGTGGCCCATGCGCTGGCCGGGTGGAAGGGCACGATGGTCCTCGTCAGCCACGACCCCGACTTCGTCAGGGAGCTGGCGCCCCAGCGGGTGCTCCTGATGCCCGATGGCACGCTCGACTACTGGAGCGACGACCTCCTCGATCTCGTGTCGATGGCGTGATCGGCGTTCTGCCATGACCAACGCGCGCGTCATTCCGTGCCTCGACGTGCACGACGGCCGAGTGGTGAAGGGCGTGAACTTCGTCGATCTCAAGGAGGCGGGCGACCCGGTCGTGCTCGCCGCCCGATACGACGAGATGGGCGCCGACGAGCTCGTGTTCCTCGACATCACTGCCTCGTCGGATGCCCGGGAGACCATGGTCGACGTGGTCCGCCGGACTGCCGAGCAGGTCTTCATCCCTCTCACGGTTGGCGGGGGCGTGCGCAGCATCGACGATGCCCGCCGCCTCCTCCGAGCGGGCGCCGACAAGGTCAGCGTGAACACGGCGGCAGTCGAGCGCCCCGCACTCATCGCCGAGATCGCCGACACGTTCGGGACGCAGTGCTGCGTCGTCGCCATCGATGCTCGCCGCACCAGCCTCGGGTTCGAGGTGCACACCCACGGGGGGCGGCGGCGAACGAAGCTCGACGCGGTGACATGGGCGATCGTGGCCGAGCGACTGGGCGCAGGCGAGCTGCTCCTCACCTCGATGGACCGCGACGGCACCAAGGAGGGCTTCGACATCGAGCTCACGCGCGCCATCGCCGACAACGTCGGCATCCCGGTGATCGCCAGCGGGGGAGTGGGAACGCTCCAGCATCTTGCCGACGGGATCGTCCATGGTCATGCCGACGCCGTGCTGGCAGCCTCGATCTTCCACTACGGCGAGCACACGGTGGCCGAGGCGAAGGACGTCATGCAAGCCGCTGGCATCACGGTCCGGCCAGCGTGACCGGTACCGTCGCGTTCGTGCCCGACGACAAGCAGCCGATCAAGATGCTCAACGACCGGCTCCTCGTCCAGGTCCCGCAGTCGGAGGGTGAGCGGCGCAGCCGCGCCGGCATTCTCATCCCGGCGACTGCCCAGGTCAGCAAGCGCCTGGCGTGGGCCGAGGTGGTTGCCACCGGCCCCAACGTGCGGGCCATCGAGGCCGGCGATCAGGTGCTGTTCAACCCGGAGGACCGCTTCGAGGTCGAGGTGCGCGGCGACGACTACCTGATCCTCCGCGAGCGTGACATCCATGCGGTGGCGTCACCGCGCCTCGACGGCGCCGGTACCGGTCTCTATCTCTGAGCGACCGCGTCACCCAGGTGCTGACGCTGCGCGGTCGATACGGTTCCCGGCCGTGAGTGACGCGCCGACCTCGGAGTTCGACCTGGCAACCGTTGATCGGCTGCTCAGCACGACACGCGCTGTGCGCAAGCGGCTCGATCTCGAGCGGGCGGTCTCGCGTGAGGTGATCCTCGAGTGCCTGCGGCTGGCCGTGCAGGCGCCAACCGGCACCAACTCCGAGTCGTGGCGGTGGGTGGTCGTGACCGATCCTGGCATCCGGTCCCAGTTGGCCGATCTCTACCGTCATCCGGACGCCCACGGCGAGATCGTGAGCAAGGCGCCGGCGGTTCCCGATTCGCCCGCCCAGCGCCGCGTGCAGGAGTCGGCCGCCTACCTGACCGACCGCATGGACGAGGTACCGGTGCTGGTGGTGCCGTGCGTCCAGGATGCCGGCGGCGCCGCCGGATGGCCGCCGTCGATCTATCCGGCGGTGTGGAGCTTCATCCTGGCGTTGCGGAGCCGGGGCCTCGGCACGGTGCTCACGACCAGGCACCTCTTCCGCAAGGACGAGGCGGCCACGATCCTCGGCATCCCCGACGGGTTCGTCCAGGCGTGCATGCTCCCCGTCGCCTACTACACGGGCGAGAGCTTCAAGCCGGCGGGGCGGCGACCGATCGAGGAGGTCACGTTCTTCGATCGCTGGGGCCAGCAGTAGCCATGCAGAAGCGTCGGGTGGCGGTGGCCCACGTCATCGTGGCGGTCGTCCTGCTGGTGATCGTCGTGTTGCTGCCGGTCGGCCTGGTGAGCGTCGTGGCCGACCTTCACTCGGCCAAGGTCGCCCACCACGAGCTGACCCCTCGCAACGACCCCGAGGGGGTGCACGCCGACATCTATCTCGAGGTGGTCGGGCTCAACGAGTGGGAGGGCACCGCCTCGATCAGGGTGTCGGCAGAGCAGTCGTGCGGGCGTACCTGTCCCTGGAGCGACCGCTACGTGTTCACGTCCGTGTTCGGTGACGGCAACGACATCGCGTCGAGTCGTCCCGGATCCGAGATCGTGGAGCTCGAACGCACCGCGCCGGACGTGACCAAGGTGATCAAGCTGCCCGTGTTCGGCGATCCCATCCGCTATCCGTTCGACCGCTACCGGCTCGGCCTCGGCATCGAGATCGACCGGGTGCAGCCGGACGGATCGACCACGACGTTGACGCGGGCGCAGGCGCACGACTACGCGTGGATCACCCTCCAGAGCCGCATCCCGCGTGGTACGTCGAGCGCGCCGCACGCCATCCCCCTCGACAGGGTCTCGCCCCGGGTCCAGCCGGAGACCATGGTGACCATTCAGCAGCTGACCTTTGGTCGCCCCGCGTATCTCCAGATCCTCTCGCTCCTCCTCGTGCTGCTGGTGGCAGCGGCTGCCTGCTTCGCCGTCTTCATGCGCCCGCTCGATCAGCTCGTCATCAACTCCGGCGCACTCGTCCTCGGTGTCTGGGGCGTGCGGTCGATCCTCTTGGGTACGAGCGTTCCCGGCCTCACCGAGGTCGACATCGCCCTCCTCATCGTCATCCTCTTCCTGCTGGTGGCCATCGCGTTCCGCACGTTGTGGCTGATCGAGGCGGACTCGCCGATCCGCATCATCCGCAGGAACGCCCAGCCAAAGGCCGACGGCTGATCAGCTGAGCGACAGTCGAGCGCCCGCCGGGTTCACGCGGGTCGTGTTGGTCGACTGGACGAACGCCTCGCCCTCGACTGCCGAGGAGGTGTTGTCGCAGCCGCCGTCGGCCTTGGCCTGGTAGCTGGTCCGTACCGCGCTGACGGGCACGTGTTCCCCGGCGGCCGTGACGACCTCGAGATCCGACCAGCGCACCGCCACCGCGGGCGCATCGCAATCCGCGAACACCTCGCACCACACCATCGGCCCGTGGAGCCGGTCGCCGGGCGCGTCGAGCGTGCGGATCTTGGTGCCGTCCACCCAGCCGGCCCACGCCTCGGTGTCCCGCGTGATGCGCAGGCGATGCGCACGCCCTTCGTCCCAGTCGAAGTCCCGCGTGTTCGGGTTGCCGAACGAGCTGGGCAGTGGCGAGGTGCTGCCGCCGAGCTCGCCGCCGTGACCGGCGTAGCCGCCCCAGTTGACGTGGCGCCGGCGCGCCGGGGCGTCGGCACCCCACTGGAGGCCGATGTGGGCGCCGCCACCGTCGGAGAACGATGCCTGGAGAGCCCAG
Source organism: Acidobacteriota bacterium (assembly GCA_019510095.1). Lineage (GTDB taxonomy): Bacteria > Actinomycetota > Acidimicrobiia > Acidimicrobiales > CADCSY01 > JAEKLB01. The sequence continues at coordinate 10,733 of JAEKLB010000062.1, forward strand.
AAGTAGAGGGCCTCGACCATCGGGGCGCGGGGGACGACGATGGTCGCCGCCACCTCGATCAATGGCGCTGGCGTCGGCACCTCCCACAACAGGTGGAGGGAGGACGCGCCGTTCGACGATGCCGGTGGCCCACTGACCCGGGGCCCGAGCCCGAGCCGGCCGAGGAGTCGCTGGGCCCGGGTCGGCTCCGTCACTCGGCCGTCGGTGCCTGACTGCGGCCGAGCGTGATGCCGGAGACGTAGGTGCGGAGGCCTTGCTGGCCGTGCCGCATCATCAGCTCGTGGTTGCCCCGGAACACCGGCCTCGCCACCGGGGCGAGCACCTGGAGCAGTCGCTTGGTGGCGACCACCTCTTCGTCGAAGATGGCCAGGGTGCCCGCGCCCTCGGCGGTGATCGTCCAGCGCGAGAAGCCGTCGAGGTCGCCAGACAGGTTCGCCTCGAGGATCCCGCCCTGGCGATCGCGCACCGCTTGGCTGCTGGTGAACACCAGGTCGTAGGGAAGCGTGGCCCGGCACCGGACCTCGGCGGTCTGGTCGTCGAGCTGGGTGACCGTGCGGATCTCGCGCCACCAGTCGGGATACCGCCGGAGCTCCTCGAGGGCCAGGTAGACGTCGTCGGGCGGAGCGTCGATGCGCCACTCGGAGCGGAACACGTAGAAGTTGCGGTCGTCCCGGGCCGATGATCGGCGAGCCCGCTCGCTCATCGCGGGGCCCGCGCGACCATGAGGATCCGGGGATAGGCGTAGAGGTACGGCGACCGCTGGCCGATGCGGTCGAGCAGCGCCTCGCGATAGCGCTCGAGGTAGGCATCGAACTCCTCGGCGGTGACCGCTTCCTTGATGCGGAGCAGGGCGGTGCCCTTCATCCACTCGACCACGTCGCCGGACGATGGCAGGTGGTGGAGGAAGACCTGCAGGCGGACGTGGATGTCGTCGAGGCCCAGCTCGTCGAGGATCTCGGCGTAGCGCTCCGGCTTCTGCACGGTCACGTGGACGTCGTCAGCAGCGATGATCCCGAGCTGGTCGGCGACCTCGAGCATGACGGTGTGCGACGGGTGTTCGCCGTTGGCCGGCACCTGGACCGCCAGCTGCCCACCGGGTGCAAGGGCGGCCGCCCATCGGCTGAGGACCGCCTGGTGGTCGGTCGCCCACTGGAGCGACGCGCTGGCGTGGACGACGTCCCAGGTGGAGCCGGCGCCGTCGAAGGTCGCCAGGTCGCCCATCTCGAACCGCAGGCCGTCGCCAGCGAGGGGCGTGGCCCGTTCGAGCATCGCCGGGGACCGGTCGATCCCCAGCGTCTCGCCGGCCCGCAGCCGCTCATGGAGCTCTCTGGTCAGCTCACCGGGGCCGCACCCGAGGTCGGCGACCCGCCCGCCGTCGACCGGCTCGAGCAGGGAGACGAGCACGTCGAAGGGCTGGCGCCGCTCGGCGGCGAACCGGCGGTACAGGTCGGGGTTCCAATCGGTCATGTGAGTGGCAAGCCCTACCATGGCTGGATGCCGATCGCCACCCCCATTGCCGCGACCGACGACGAGCTGGCCCTCGTGGCCTACGACGAACGGGGCCTGGCCCCCGCCATCGTGCAGGAGCAGGGCTCCGGCAAGGTGCTCATGATGGCCTGGGTGAATGCCGAGACCCTGCGGGAGTCGCTGGCGTCGGGACGGACGGTGTTCTGGAGCCGGTCCCGCCAGGAGGTCTGGCGCAAGGGCGACACCTCGGGCGATCGGCAGTGGATCCGCGAGGCCTACTACGACTGTGACAGCGACGTCGTCCTGTTCGTCGTCGAGCAGGAGGGCGGGGGGGCTTGCCACACCGGTGCCCATTCCTGCTTCTACCGTGCCTTCGGTGCATCCGAGTAGGGAGGAGTTCCGCGCGCTCGCCCGTACCCACACCGTGGTGCCGGTGTGGCGGGAGCTGCTCGCCGACCTGACGACGCCCGTCGCCGCCTTCCTCCGGGTGGTGGGCGACGAGCCGGGCTTCCTGCTCGAGTCGGTGGAGCACGGTGAGCGCTGGGGCCGGTGGTCGTTCGTCGGTCGCCGCCCTGCCGTCACCTTCGTCGCCCGCGGTGGCCACATCGAGGCCGACACCACCGTCGACCCCGGCATACGGCTCGACGCCGGCGTGCTCGCCTGCCTCGAGGACGTCCTCCATCACTACCGCGCCCCGTCGCTGCCCGAGTTGCCCCCGCTGTACAGCGGGGTGCTCGGCTACCTCGGCTACGACGTCGTGCGCGAGGTCGAGCGGCTCCCTGACGTTCCCGAGGACCAGCTCGGTGTGCCCGACGCGGTGCTGTCGGTGATCTCCGAGCTGGCCGCCTACGACCACTGGCGCCAGCGGGTCGTGTTGATCGCCAACGCCTGGTGCCCCGCCGGCGCGACCGACGCCGAGCTCGACCTCGCCTACGACGACGCTGCCGGTCGGCTCGAGTCGCTGGCCGAGGCCGGGATCCGGGCGATCGACGAGCCGGCGGTCGAGCCGCCCGACCGGGCCGAGCCGCTGCCCGCGGTCACCTCGACGATGGGCGGCGGTGCCTACCAACGGGCCGTGGCGGTCGCCAAGGAGCACATCCTCGCCGGCGACGTCTTCCAGGTCGTGCTCGCCCAGCGGTTCGACCTCGAGCTCGATGCCGATCCGTTCGACGTCTACCGCGTGCTGCGCCAGGTCAACCCCAGCCCGTACATGTACTTCCTCCGTCATCCCGACGTCACCCTGGTGGGGTCGTCGCCGGAGCCGATGGTGCAGCTGCTCGACAACCGGGTGATCTCCCGCCCCATTGCCGGGACCCGCAAGCGGGGCGCCACCGAGGAGGCCGACCGGCGGATGGCGGCCGAGCTGCTCGAGCATCCCAAGGAGCGGGCCGAGCACGTCATGCTCGTCGACCTGGCCCGCAACGACGTGGGCCGCGTCGTCGACTTCGGCACGGTGACCGTCGACGAGCTGATGACCCTGGAGCGCTACAGCCACGTGATGCACCTGACCTCCCAAGTGTCCGGCGAGCTGCGGGCCGGCCGGACGCCCGTCGACGTGCTGCGTGCCACGCTGCCCGCGGGCACGGTGTCCGGCGCCCCCAAGGTGCGGGCCATGGAGATCATCGACGAGCTGGAGCCGGCCAAGCGGGGCCCCTATGCCGGTGTTGTCGGCTACCTCGACTTCTCCGGCAACCTCGACACCGCCATCGCCATCCGCACCATGGTCATCGCCGGTGGCCGGGCGTCGGTCCAGGCGGGCGCCGGCATCGTGGCCGACAGCGATCCCGACGACGAGGACCTCGAGTGCCGCAACAAGGCGGCAGCCCTGTTGGCGGCGGTGCCGGCGGCCCGCCGGATGACGGCCAAGCGCAAGTCGTGAGCCCGGTCGGGGCGATCGAGCTGGCGCGCGACGTGGCTCTGGCGAAGGGCCCCGACGCCGTCAGCTACCTGCAGGGCCAGCTCAGCCAGGATGTCGAGGCCTTGAGCGTCGGTGACAGCGCCTTCTCGCTGTTGCTCCAGCCCCAGGGAAAGATCGACGCCTTCCTGCGGGTGACGAGGGTCGGCGACGACGAGCTCGCCCTCGATGTCGACGCCGGGTTCGGCGAGCCCATGCTGGCCAGGCTCCGGCGGTTCCTCCTGCGCGTGAAGGTCGAGCTGACGCTCGTCGACTGGACCGTGGTCGCGATACGAGGTGCCGATGCTGCAGTGCCCGCCGGCAGGTGGCGGGTGCGGCCGGAGACGCCGGGCGTCGATGGCTTCGACGTCATCGGCCCGGGCGCCGCTGTTCCCGAAGGTGTGCCGGTGATCGATCCGGCCGCCTACGAGGCACTTCGGATCCGCACGGGTGTGCCGCGCATGGGCAGCGAGCTCGACGAGTCGACGATCCCGGCCACCGCTGGCATCGTCGACCGCACCGTCTCGTTCACCAAGGGCTGTTACACCGGCCAGGAGCTGGTGGCCCGTATCGACTCGCGAGGCGACCGGGTGCCGACCCGATTGCGTGGCGTGCTCGGTGACGTGCCGGTTGGTGCCGCACTGTCGCGTGACGGTCGTGACGTGGGCCGGGTGACCAGCGCCGCCGCTGGCGTGGCGCTCGCCTACGTCCGCCGCGAGGTCGAGCCCCCGGCCGACCTGCTCGCCACCTGGCAGGGCGGGAAGGCGCCCGTCGCCGTCCGTGCCCTCCCGCTCGACGAGGCATGAAGCCCCGAGCCCGAACCCGTCGCGGGTTCGCGGGGGTGGCCGTCGTGTTGGTGCTGCTGGCCGCGGGGTGCGGATCGAAGGTGCCGCTGGCGATGAAGCCGCTGCCGAAACCCAAGGACGTGCCCCTCGAGTCGGTGACGACGGCCCCGCCGGCCGACCTGGCCGAGACCAAGCTGCCCGCCGCCAGGGGCACCACGTCCACCGTCGTGGTGCTGGGGCCCGGCCCGCTCACGCTCACGGGGAGGGTCGACGGCCCCGACGGCGTCGTCCCGGGCGCGTCGGTCCGCGTCGAGCGGGTGGTCGGCGGTGTGGCGAGCGGCGCCGACCTGATCACCGGTCCCGACGGCACGTGGGTGCTGCCCAACGTCCTCGGCGGCCGTTACCGGGTACGGGCATGGCAGGCGCCCGCGCTGGCGATGGAACGGGCCAAGGTGTTCTTCGTCGGCACGTCGCTCGCCGCCCCGATCGTGCTGCGGGTCGACCGCTACCAGGGCCGCACCGTCGACGAGGCGATGGCGCCGAGCCCACCGCCGCTCGGTCAGCCGGTCGAGCTGCGCGTCCGGGTGAGCACTCGTGCCGTTGCCGGCAACGGCAGGGTCTCGGCAGCGCCGGCCCCCGGCGTGCAGATCAGCCTGGCCGGCTCGGGCCAGTGGCAGTCGGACTCGCCGGTGACCACCTTCACCGGTGACGACGGCGTGGCCGTCTGGCAGGTCCGCTGCCAGGCGCCCGGGAAGCAGCCGTTGAGCGTGGTCCTCGACGGTGTCGATGCGGTGGCGCTCGACGTCGGCGACTGCATCGACTACTCGACGACGACCACCAGCTCCACCACGCCGACTGCGACCACCTCGAGCACGTCGACCACCTCGACCACCGTGAAGCGGAGTCGGTGACGGAACCGTTGCGCAGCCCGTATGAGGTGCTGGGGGTGGGGGCCGACGCCGGCACCGCCGAGATCCGCCAGGCCTACGTCGCGCTGGCCCGGCGGTTCCACCCCGATCACGTCGATCCCCGCTCGGAGGGCGCGGCCGAAGCCGGTCGCCGGATGCAGGAGATCAACGAGGCGTGGGAGGTCCTGGGCGATGCCGCCCGGCGGCGCCGGTTCGATGCCAGCCAGCGCCGCCCGTTCCGGCCGTTCGCACCCGATGACCCTGATGAGCCCGATCCTCGCTTGGCGCCCGACGTTCCCTATCGGGCCGTCGTCGCTCCGAGCCCGGGGCGGCGAGCGGTGACGATGGCGCCCGTGCTGCTGCTCGCCAGCGCGGTCACCGTTGGCTCGTTGGGGATCACCCTCGGCTACGGCGGGCTGGTGACGGTGGCCGTCGCGCTGTTCTCACTGGCCTGCGCCGGCTTCGTCGCCGTCCCCTTGTTGGCCCTGGGTCGAGCGAGTCGCGACGAGGGCTGAGCGGCCAGGAACAACACCGTGAGCCGGTCGATCGGCCTCTACCCTGCTCCGGTGGCCACCTACCTCGACGGGATCGTTGCTGCCCACCGGGCAGCCGCGGCGAGCGACGGCCGCTCGATCGAGGAGCTGCTGGCGTGGACCGCGGGCCTCGCCCCGACGCGAGGCTTCGCCCAGGCGCTGCGGGGTGGCGGGCTGTCGGTGATCGCCGAGATCAAGCGCCGCTCCCCGTCGAAGGGCGATCTGGCGCCTGATCTGGTGCCCGACCAGCTGGCTGCCGCCTACGAGGCCGGTGGTGCCGCGTGCCTGTCGGTGCTCACCGACGTCGAGTTCTTCGGCGGTTCGGCCGACGACCTGCGCGCTGCCCGCCGGGAGTGCGCCCTAGCGAGCGTGCGCAAGGACTTCACGGTCGACGAGCGCGATGTCGTCGGTGCCCGCACCATGGGCGCTGACGCCGTCCTCCTGATCGTGGCCGCCCTCGACGACGACGAGCTGCGGCGCTTCCTCGCCCGTGCCGACGCGCTCGGCCTCGACGCCCTCGTCGAGATCCACGACGAGGACGAGCTGGGGCGGGCGCTCGCCGCGGGGGCGCGCCTGGTCGGCGTCAACCAGCGTGATCTCACCACCTTCGCCGTCGACCACGAGCTGGCTGCTCGGCTGCGGCCGTTGATGCCTGACGACGTGATCACGGTGGCTGAGTCCGGGGTTCGTGGCGCCGATGACGCCCGCCGCCTCGCCGACGCCGGCTACGACGCCGTCCTCGTGGGCGAGACGCTCGTCACCAGCCCCGATCCGGCCCGTGCGGTGAAGGAGCTTCGCTCGTGTTCGTGAAGGTCGACGGCATCACGAGCGAGGAAGATGCCCTCCTTGCCATCGCCATGGGAGCGGACGCCATCGGCTTCGTCTTCGCCCCCTCGTCGCGCCAGGTGCAACCCCCGATCGTGCGCGACATCGTGAAGCGCCTGCCCACCGATGTGCTCACCTTCGGCGTCTTTGTCAACGAAGCGCCCCAGCGCGTCATCGAGGTCGTGCAGGCCACCGGCCTCCGCTGTGCCCAGCTCCACGGGAGCACGCCCGAGCAGACGCGCGCGGTCCACGAGAAGGTGCGGGTCGTCTTCAGGTCCTTCGAAGCCGGCGATCCCGCCGTGCGCAAAGCGCGCGACCATGGCGCCGACGCCATCGTCATCGACAACCCGCGCCCTGGTTCGGGGCAGGTGTTCGACTGGTCGCTGGCCGAGGACGTGTCCGCTGGGCAGCGGCTCGTTCTCGCTGGCGGCCTCACGCCCGAGAACGTCGGCGACGCCATCACCGTGGTCCAGCCGTGGGGTGTCGACGTGAGCTCCGGTGTGGAGGCGTCGCCCGGCAAGAAGGACCCGCGCAAGCTGCGCTCGTTCGTCGCCAACGCCCACGCCGCCTTCGAGCAGGTCGCCGACAAGCGCCACGTGCCCGACTCCCCGGCCCCGTACGACTGGCGGGAGGACCGATGAGTGGTTCTCGCCCGATGGCCGAGCCCGACGACACCGGGCGGTTCGGCGAGTTCGGCGGGCGGTTCGTGCCCGAGTCGCTCATGCCCGCATGCCTCGAGCTGGAGGCGGCCTTCACCCGGGCGTGGGCCGATCCTGCCTTCCATGCCGAGTACGAGGACCTGCTGCGGACCTACGGGGGTCGCCCGTCGCCACTGACCGAGGCCAAGAACCTGTCGGCGCGGCTCGGCGTGCGCGTGCTCCTGAAGCGGGAGGAGCTCAACCACACCGGATCGCACAAGATCAACAACGTCATCGGCCAAGCCCTTCTGACCCGGCACATGGGCAAGCAGCGGGTGATCGCCGAGACCGGCGCCGGCCAGCACGGCGTCGCCACCGCCACCGCGGCTGCGTACTTCGGCCTCGACTGCACCGTCTACATGGGTGAGGTCGACACCCAGCGCCAGGAGCTCAACGTCTTTCGCATGGAGCTGCTCGGTGCCGAGGTCATTCCCGTCACCTCCGGGAGCCGGACGCTCAAGGACGCCATCAACGAGGCGCTGCGCGACTGGGTCGCGTCGGTCGAGACCACGCACTACTGCATCGGATCGGTGATGGGCCCCCATCCCTACCCGTGGATGGTGCGCGAGCTCCAGCGAATCGTGGGGGAGGAGGCCCGGGCCCAGTGCGACGACCTCCTCGGTGGTGTTCCGGACTACGTGGTCGCATGCGTGGGTGGCGGCTCGAACGCGGCCGGCATCTTCGCCGGGTTCGACGACACGCCGGCGAAGCTCGTCGGCGTGCAACCGGAGGGTGGCGCGGCGATCGGCCACGGTCAGCCGGGTGTCGTGCACGGCCACCGGTCGATGCTCCTCCAGGACGAGTTCGGCCAGGTGGCCGAGGCGCACTCGATCTCCGCCGGTCTCGACTATCCCGGCGTCGGTCCCGAGCACAGCTACTTGGCCCAGATCGGGCGGGCGACCTACCCGTGGGTCAACGACGACGAGGTGCTCGAGGCCTTCCAGCTGCTGTCCCGGACCGAAGGCATCATCCCGGCGCTCGAGTCGGCGCATGCCATCGCCTGGGTCGTGCGGGAGGCCGGCCGGGCCCTGCCCGCTGGTTCGACGGTGTTGGTGAACCTCTCCGGGCGCGGGGACAAGGACGTCGCCCAGGTGCGGGAGATCCTGGCGCGGACGACCGCCCGGTGAGGATCGAGGCGGCGCTGCGAGCCGCACGAGACTCGGGGCGGAAGCTGCTCGTGCCCTACCTGACCGGCGGCCTCAGCGACGACTGGGTGGCATCGCTGCTGGCTGTCGCCGCTGCGGGCGCTGACGCGGTGGAGATCGGCATTCCGTTCTCCGACCCGGTGATGGACGGGCCGGTGATCCAGGCGGCGTCGTCGGCCGCGCTCGACCGGGGTGCCACCCCGGTGTCGATCCTCGACGACGTCAGCGGAGCCGATTGCGACGTCCCGCTGGTCGTCATGACCTACGCCAACATCGTGCACCGGGCCGGGGCCCGCCGGTTCGCCGGTTCGCTCGCCGCTGCAGGGATCGACGGGGCGATCATCCCCGACCTCCCGCTGGAGGAGCAGGAGCCCTGGGCACCGGCTGCGGCCGACGCCGGCATCGAGAACATCATGCTGGTCGCGCCGGTCACTCCCGACGACCGCCTGGCCCGCATCGTCGAGCAGTCGCGCGGCTGGGTCTACGCGGTGGGCCTGATGGGTGTCACAGGTGAGCGGATCACGCTGGCGGCATCGGCGGGCGTGCTGGGCAGGCGGGTGAAGGCGATGACCGACAAGCCCGTGCTCATCGGTGTCGGCATCTCCACGCCGGAGCAGGCGGTGGAAGCGGCCGCGTCATGTGACGGTGTCATCGTCGGATCGGCGCTGGTGCGCATCCTGCTCGACGGCGGTGGGCCAGAAGCGGCGGCCGCCTTCGTCGGGTCGCTGCGATCGGCGCTCGACGAGGCTTACTGACCGACCGAGTCGGCCGAGGTCGAGTCCGGCTCGCTCGCGGTGTGGCGCCGCTCCCGCTCCTCCTCGAGCGACGGGAGGTATTCGGGGTGCTCCTCGTCGTCCCGGAGATCGACGACCTCGGTGTCGCCGCGGTAGTGCCGCTCGGTCGTCCGCCGGTGCTCGACGTCGGCGACCAGTGCGTGCGTCGCCGCGATGGCGGCACCGATGCCGATGTCGGACCAGGTGTTGGCATCGGTTGGCACCCCATTCGACCGGAGGCGATCGGTGACGTTGCTCGTGTCCCCCCAGATGGCCGCGATCGCGACCACCACGCCGATCACGACCGCGCAGAGCAGGAACACGAGGAGGCCGTGGGCGGCGCCTCGTCGGGCCGCCATGCGCCCTGCGGTGTAGCCGCCGAACAGGAAGCAGGCGAAGAGGACGAGGCAGGCCAGGGCCGCGCCGCCGATGCCGGCCTGGCGCCAACGGGTCCAGCTGACCCCGTCGAGCTTGAGCCCCAGGTTGCTGCCGACGGCGCCGACGATCGCCATGACCACGGCGAGGCTGCCGAAGGCGACGAACGTCCCCGCGGTCACGGCGGTGCCGGTGCCGGAGGGGCGCTCGACCATGCCCTCGGAGGCCCCGTCGGAGGCCCGGTCGGAGACGGTGCTTTCAGAACGCATGGTCGATCCGTACCCACCGCGGTCAGATGGCGATCAGCACGACCCCGGCGAGGGCGAGGCCGAGGCCGAGCGCCTGGGGTCGGCCCAGGCGTTCACCGAGCACCACCCGGGCGAGCACGACGGTGGCCCCGGGGTAGAGGGCGCTGACCACCGACACCTCCGACAGCAGGCCTCGCCGCGCGGCAGCGATGAACACCACGTTGGCCATGGCGTCGAGCACACCCCCGAGGGGCAGCATGAGCCCAACCCGCGACGGATCCTCGGCAGATGTGCGGAGCATCCGTCGCGGGTTCCGCCGTTGGCTCTGGAGGGCCCATGCCAGGGCGACGGGCACGGTGACGCAGCGGGCGGCGACGACGGGGAGGACGCCGGAGGCGGGGGAGGTGTCGCCGAGGAGGATGAACACCGCGCCGAAGGCGGCCCCGGCGAGCAGGGCGAGCACCAGCTCCCGGCGGGGGATGGCGGTGGCGGTGCCCTGGCCCGTACCGCTGATGAGCACCACGGCGACCGTCGCCGCCGCCAGCCCGGCCCACGCGATCGGGCCAGGCCGCTCGCCGGACAGCACGCCCCACACGACCGGCCCAACACCGGCGCCGACCGCGGTGATGGGTGCGACCACGCTCATGAGGCCGCGGGCCAGACCCCGGTAGAGCAAGGCCACACCGCTGAAGCCGGCGACGCCGGCACCTGCCCCTCGCAGCAGATCGGCACCGTTGGCATGGCCACTCACGACGAAGGCAGTCGCCACCACCAGGGCCAGGCCGATCGACTGGGTGGCGGCCATGACCACCGCGGTGGGGAGCCGCCGGCTGGCGAGACCGCCGATGAAGTCGGCGGCGCCGTAGGACACGGCGACGAGCACCCCGAGCATGACGGCCATCGCCTCATCCTGTCGGGGAACCAGACCCGGTCAGCACTCGTCGAACTCCATGAGGTTCGAGAGAGGAGGCCACCATGGCCGCAACGACGTCGGTTCGGGCCGGCTGGCAGTGGAGGGCGCTGGCGATCGGTCGGCGCCGGTGGTGGGCAGGGGGCCTCGTGGGCCTGGTCCTGGCCGGTTCCGTCGTGGCCCTGGTCGATCGGCCTGCCGGGCGGGCGGGTGGCGACGGTGCCGCGACGTCATCGAGTGGCCTGGCGAGCGACGCGGTGATGACCACGACGACGATGTCGTCGGCCGCTCCCGCGCGTGCCTTCGGCCCCGGTGTCGCCACCGCCAAGGGAGGGGTCGCCAGCACCGTGATCGGCCCGATGCCGCCCGAGACCGTTCCCGGCACCAGGGTCACCGGTGCCGAACCCCAGATCGTGCGGACGGCGCAGCTCACCCTCAAGGTTCGCGACGGGGCGTTCGAGCGTGCCGTCGATCGTGCCAACACCATTGCCGTGGCGGCGGGCGGCTTCGTGGTCTCGTCGAACACGTCGTCGTTCGCCAAGGGCGAGGCATCGGGCGAGCTCGTGCTCCGGGTGCCGGCTGATTCCTTCGACCGGGTGCGGCTCCAGCTCCGTGGCCTGGGCGACATCGAGTCACTCAGCCAGACGGGCGACGATGTCTCCAGCCAGCTCGTCGACATCGATGCCCGGGTACGGACCTTGCGGGCCGAGGAGTCGGGCCTCCAGTCGCTGCTGGCCCAGGCCAAGAGCGTGAACGACATGCTCCAGGTGCGCGATCGCCTCACCGGCGTGCGCACCGAGATCGAGCAGCTTGCCGGCCAGCAGGCGATGCTCAAGGACCGGGTGTCCTACGCCACGATCACCATGTCGCTGCACGAGGGCACCATGGGCGAGCCGGCGCCGGGCCCGGTCGCGGCCAACGACACCGGCATCGGCCACAGCGTGCGGACGGCGGCGAATGCCACGGTCGCGGTCGTGGGCGGCATGATCGTGGTGCTCGGTGCGTTGCTCCCGTTCGCGCTGCTCGCGTTGGTCGCCTGGGCGCTCGCCCGGCGCTACGGTCGCCGCCATGCTGAAGCCGGGTGACAAAGCTCCCACGTTCACGCTGCTGAACCAGGCAGGCGAGAAGGTCAAGCTCGCTGACTTCAAGGGCCGCAAGGTGCTCGTGTACTTCTACCCCAAGGCCGACACGCCCGGGTGCACGACGCAGGCGTGCGGCCTTCGGGACGTGCTGCCCGACGTGGGCGACACCGCGGTCGTCGGGATCAGCCCCGACAAGCCGGCGAAGCTCGAGAAGTTCGACACCAAGTACTCGCTCGGCTTTCCCTTGCTGTCCGATGAGGACCACGCCACCGCCGAGGCGTACGACGTGTGGACCGAGAAGTCGATGTACGGCCGGAAGTACATGGGCATCCTGCGGTCGGCCTTCCTGGTCGACGAGAAGGGCAAGATCGAGGAGGCGTGGTACAAGGTCTCGCCCAAGGACACGGTCACGAACCTGCTGAAGTCGCTCGGCGGGTGAGCGTCGACCCGGCCACCCTGCTCCCGCACCGGGCGCCGTTCCTCCTCATCGACGAGGTCATCGACCTCCAGCCGGGCCAGTCGGCGCGGGGCCAGTGGCGGCTCACCGGTGAGGAGGACTTCTTCGCTGGTCACTTCCCCGGGCGACCGACGCTGCCCGGCGTCTTGATGGTCGAGTCGCTGGCCCAGCTCGGGGCGTGTGCCGTGCTCGCCGACGAGCGGTTCGCCGGCAAGCTCCCGCTGTTCGGCGGCATCGACTCGGCCCGCTTCCGCCGCCAGGTGTCGCCGGGCGACACCCTCGAGCTCTCGATCGAGCTGGGCCGGCTGTCGGGTCGAGCCGGGAAGGGCCACGGCGTGGCGTCGGTCGGCGGGCAGACGGCGTGTGAGGCCGACCTGCTCTTCGTCATCGTCGACGCCTGATCTCACGAAACCGCCGGGCCAGACGTTCTACTGGTCGTGGTGCTGCCGCCCTTCGCCCTCGTGCTCGACGACCATCAGGACGTGCTCTGGCGCTACGTCGTGGCGATGGCCGGGCCCCATGACGGCGCCGACCTGTACCAGGAGACGCTGGTGGCGGCCCTCCGCACCTATCCGGCGCTGCACGACGCGACCAACCTCCGGTCGTGGCTGCTGACCATCGCCCATGCCAAGGTGGTCGACGCCGCCCGGGCCGGCAGCCGCCGGCCGGTGCCGGTCGCCGAGCCGGAGGCGGCTGCGACCCATCTCCCCGAGCCGGCCGACGACGAGCTCTGGGGTGCGGTCGCCCGCCTGCCCGACAAGCAGCGGGCCGCGGTGGTGGCCCGCTACGTCGGCGATCTGGCCTATGCGGACGTGGCGCGAGTGGTCGGCTGCACCGAGGCCGCCGCCAGGCAGAACGTGCGGGCCGGTCTGGCCCGCCTTCGAGAGGAGCTGTGATGACCGGTCTCGACGCCCGTCTCCGGCGGGGGCCGGCCGTGCCGGCGCCGCCGTCGCAGTTGGCCGAGCGGGCTGCTGCCTCGGGGGTTCTCGACGTCATGTTCGCGACGGTCGATTCGCCGATCGGGCCGCTGCTGGTGGTGGCCACCGAGCGCGGCTTGGCCCGGGTCGGGTTCCCCCAGGAGTCCCGCGACGACGTGCTGGGCGCCATCGCCACGCGGATCTCGCCCCGGGTGGTCGAGGCGCCCGCCCGCCTGGACGGCATCCGGCGAGAGCTCGACGAGTACTTCTCCGGCGCCCGCCACCGCTTCGACGTCGCCCTCGACTGGTCGGCGGTCGGGCAGTTCGGGCGCCAGGTGCTCGATGCCTGTGCTGCCATCCCGTACGGCGCCACCGACACCTATGCCGGCCTGGCGCGGGCGATTGGTGCGCCTCGTGCTGCCCGGGCCGTGGGCAATGCCCTCGGGGCCAACCCGATCCCAATCGTCGTGCCCTGCCACCGCGTCCTCCGCACCGGCGGCGGTCTGGGCGGCTACGGCGGTGGCCTCCCCATCAAGGAGCACCTCCTCCGGCTCGAGGGCGCCCTGGCGCTCTGATCGTCTCCGTTCGTCGGTCTCCCACACGGGCCGGCGGTGGGGCGGCTACCGAAAAAGGGTTGCGGGCTGCGGCAGACCGCCGGGAGGGTTGCCCGACGTGCCACCCTTCACCCGTGCAGATCGAAGGCAAGCACGCCCTCATCGAGCTCCTGGTCCAGGAAGGCATCGACCTGCTGGTCGGGAACCCTGGTTCGACCGAGTTGGCGCTGATGGACGCCCTGGTCGACGAGGACCGGGTGCGGTACGTGCTCGGCCTGCAGGAGGCGGTGGTCGTGGCGATTGCCGACGGCTACGCGCAGGCGACCGGTCGTCTCGTGGCGGTGAACGTCCACGCCGCGCCGGGCCTCGGCAACGCCATGGGCATGCTGTACAACGCCAAGAAGTCGGGGTCGCCGATCCTCGTCACCGCCGGGCAGCAGGACCACTCGATCGCCCTGTCCGAGCCGCTGCTCTGGGACGACCTGGCGACGCTCGCCCGGCCCCTGGTGAAGTGGTCGTACGAGGTGCGCAGCCTGGCCGAGCTGCCCCAGGCCCTGCACCGGGCGGCCAAGACGGCCTTGGCCCCGCCCACCGGCCCGGTGTTCCTCTCGATCCCCGCCGATGTCCTGACGGTGGCGGGCGACATCGACCTGCAAGGCCCGACGCGGGTTGCCGCCAGGGGGCCAGGAGATCCCGACGCCATCGATCGAGCAGCGGCCCTGCTCGCCTCGGCCCAGGCGCCCATCGTCTTCGCCGGCGACGCCGTGGCCCATGGCGACGCGTTGGACGAGCTGGTCGCCCTGGCCGAGCTGCTCGGGGCACCGGTGTACGCCGAGGACATCGCCAACACGGCGTCGTTCCCGACGAGCCACCCGCTCTTCGCCGGCACTGCCGGCCGCCTGGCCGGCCCCCTTCGTGCCCTGCTCGACCGCCATGACCTCCTCGTCTCCATCGGCGCCGACCTCTTCAGCCTCTCGCTCTCGGGCGGGCCCCCGCCGGTCCCCCCGGGCATGCGGGTGGTGCACGTCGACACCGATCCGTGGCAGCTCGGGAAGAACGTGCCGACCGAGGTCGCCCTGCTCGGCGACCCGAAGGCCGTGCTGCCCCCGCTGACTGCCGCGCTGGGGCGACTGCTGCCAACCGGCGCCGGCAACGCCGCTCGCCGCCAGGCGGTCATCGCCGCCATCGCCGCGGACCGGGACGCGCTCGACGCGCGGGCATCGGCTGCCGCCGACGCGCAGCCGGTGAAGGCCCTCGCTGTCCTCCAGGCACTCGGCCGGGCCCTGCCGGCCGACGTCGTCGTGGTGGAGGAGAGCCTGTCGTCGAGCGAGGGTGTCCGCCTGCTGATCCCCAGCAACGATCGGGCGAGCTTCTTCGGCATGCGGGGGAGCGGGATCGGCTGGGGCCTGCCGGCCGCTGCCGGCGTGAAGCTCGGCATCCCGGACCGCCCGGTGCTCGCCATCATCGGCGACGGCGGTCTGCTCTACACGCCGCAGGCGCTCTGGACGATGGCCCATGAGCGTCTGGCCGTGACGGTGCTGGTGCTCAACAACCGGTCGTACCGCATCCTGAAGCAGCGGACGCGCGCCCTCGGGGGCCGCTCGGCCGAGAGCGACCGCTACGTCGCCATGGATCTGACCGACCCCGAGGTCGACGTGTGCGGCTTGGCCCGTTCGTTCGGGGTGGCGGCCGAGCGAGTGACCACGATCCCCGACATCCTCGCTGCCGTCCACCAGGGGCTGGCCTCGGCGGCGCCGTTCGTCGTCGATGCAGTGATCGACGGCGCGCTCTGAGCCGAATCACCTGCCGTGCTTGTGCCTGCCCTTCGCGGGAGCGGGAGCCGGAGCGGTTGTCGGTGGCGGGCTGGGGGTTGGCGGGTCGGTGACCGGTGCGATCGGGGTCGGTGATGATGCGCCCGTCGCCGCCGAGGCGGACGCGGCTCGGTCGGGTGCCGGCCGGAACGGCACGACAGGCCGATCACGCAGGGCGGCATTCATCACCTCCCGCCAGATGATGGCGGGGATGGTGCCGCCGGTCATCTGGGCGACGCCCTCGATGCCGCGCATCGGGATGTTGCCCTCGCCGAAGCCGACCCACGTGGCCGCGGCCAGCTGCGGCGTGTAACCGACGAACCAGGCATTCGAGTAGTCGTCGGTGGTTCCGGTCTTCCCCGCCGCTGGGCGGCCCCCGGAGAGTTGCGCGGCCGTGCCGGTGCCGCCGGCGATGACGCCCTGCAGAGCGCTCGTGACCAGTCGGGCGGTGGCGGGGCTGATCGCCTGTCGAGGGTCGGCCCGGTAGTCGACGAGCACGCTGCCGTCGGGGGCGATCACCCGCCGCACCGGCGAGGGCGGAATGAAGCGACCGTCGTTGGCGAAGGCGGCAAAGCCACCCGCCATGGCCAGTGGCGACGTCTCGTAGGCCCCGATGGCAATGCTGGCGCCCGTCCATCGCGGCAGGTCGATCCCCAGCGAGCGAGCGGTGGCGGCGACCCGGTTGGGCCCAACCCGTTCGGCCAACATGACGAAGGACGTGTTGATCGACTGAGCGACGGCGCGGGCGAGCGTCACCGTTCCGTAGCCCTTGTGGCTGTAGTTGTGGACAGGCTTCTTGGCGCCGGCCGGCGTGTAGCTCTCCGGCGCCGCCACGGGCATGTGGAGCGACGCCCCCTGTTGCAGCGCGGTGGCGAGCACGAAGGGCTTGAACGACGATCCCGGTTGTCGCCCGACTCCGCCGCCTTTGTCGCCCAGGGCCATGTTCACGTGCGACCGGTTCCAATCGCGGCCCCCGACCAGCGCGACGACGTCACCGCTGATCGGCCGCACCACCGCCATCGCCGCCTGCGGATCGGTGGCCTTGGGGAGATGGCGCCGAATCGCGGCGACCGCGGCGTCCTGCACTCGGGGTTCGAGAGTTGTCTCGATGCGCAGGCCGCCCGCGAAGACCTGCTCTGGCGAGAGCCCGACGTCGTCGAGCAGATAGCGGCGGACGTAGTCGACGAAGTAGGGGTAGCGGCTGGTGGTCGACTCGGGCGGCCGCAACGACGGCGCCTCGGCCAGCGCGGCGCGCACGGCGGCGTGACTCGCGAGGTGCAGCTCCTGGACTCGGCCGAGCACGAGGCGGCGCCGGCGTTCCGCGGTGGCCGGGTCGACCCTCGGGTTGTAGCGACTCGGCGCCGGGATGATGGCGGCCAGCATGGCTGCCTCCGAGAGGGTCAGATCGTTGGCCTCCTTGCCGAAGTACGTGAGGGCAGCGGCTCCGATGCCGCTGGCGCCCTCGCCGAAGTAGGTCGTGTTCAGGTAGGCGGCGAGGATCTCCCGCTTCGAGTAGCGGTGCTCGAGGGCCAAGGCGATCCGTGCCTCGATGACCTTGCGCTTGATCGTCTGTTGGTGGCCGGTGACGAGGTTCTTCACGAGCTGTTGCGTGATCGACGAGCCGCCCTGCTGCACCGATCCGGAGCCGACGTCGGTCCGCAGCGAACGGGCGAGGCCGGCGAGGTTGACGCCGGGGTGATGGAAGAAGCTGGCGTCCTCGGCAGCGGTGACGGCGATGGTCACCACCTTCGGCAACCGGTCGGGCGGGAGCGGCACGTGCAGGCGCTCGGGGCGGAAGGTGCCGATGACCGAGCCGTCGTTGGCGGTGATGACGGTCGTGCGGCCGAGCGGCAGCCGACTGGCCCGGGCCAGGTTGGGGGCATGGGCGGCGGCCAACCGGGGCCGGATGAAGGGCGAGACCGCGTCGGCGACGCCCAGGCCGGTTGCGGCCAGGGCGACGGCGCCGAACATGCCGAGGCCCACCACTGACCGGGCCAGGGGTTCCCGCTGCCGCCGCACCCGGCCGGTCTACCCCGACACGGACATTCAGTGTGATCCACCGGTTACGGACACCGGGTCCGGGGTATCCGGTCGAGGTCCGGGCCGCCCGGTCGGGAGCAGGGGAACGGCAATGACCTTCGTACGTCCGGCATCGGAGCGGTGGGAGCACGACGTTCCGGCCGCCACGGGCGCCATCGATCTGCGGGAGCCCGAGCTCCGCACCCGCCGGACCGCGACCGAGCTCAGGGTGACGGCCATCGACCTGTCGTCGCTCCGGGTGGTGGCGGCCTTCCTGGCCTGCTCGTACGCCGTGCTGCTGGTGTCGTGCACCGTGCTGTGGGTGACAGCGTCGACCGTGGGCCTGGTCGCCCACCTGGAGTCGTTCATCCGCGATGTCGGCTTCGACACGTTCCGCTTCGCGCCGCTGGCCATCTTGCGGGCCCTGCTCTTGCTCGGCGTGGTGCTGGTGGCCGCCGGCACCGCGGCCGGCGGCCTGGCGATCGTGCTCTACAACCGGCTGGCCGCGCGGGTGCCGGGCATTCGCCTGACGATCTCCGACGTCACCGAGTAGCGGTCGCCCGCACGACGCTCGGCCGCGGTCGGCACACTGGTGCCATGTCCTCCGACGCCCCCATCCTGATCAGCCTCTACCGGCGCCTGCACGACGGCCTGGCCGCTCGGGTCGGCTCGCTCTCGCCTGTTGACCTGAAGGCCCAGTCGTACTGCGCCGACTGGACCGTTGCCCAGGTGCTCTCGCACCTCGGCAGCGGCGCTGAGATCGGGCTGGGGGTCCTGGCCGCGGTGGTTGCCGGCGAGGACCTGCCCGGCCAGGAGGCGAACGTCGCCATCTGGGACGCGTGGAACGCCAAGTCCCCGGAGACCCAGGCCGCCGACTTCGTCACGGCTGACGAGAAGCTCGTGCAGCGGTGGGAGGCACTGGGCGACGACGAGATCGGCGCCATCCACCTCGAGCGCTTCGGCATGCAGCTCGATGGGCCGGCGCTCGTCTTGATGCGGCTGTCGGAGGTGGTGCTCCACGCCTGGGACGTCGAGGTCACCTTCGACGACGGCGCCACGCTCGATGCCGAGGCGGTGCCGTGGCTGCTCGACCGGGTGCCGCTGCTCGCGGCCCGCATGGCACGACCCGACGCGGGTGGGCTCGCCGGCGCCCGTCTGGTGGTTGCGACCACTGACCCCGCTGCCAGCTACGAGCTCGATCTCGGTGACCCGGTGACCATGACGGTGGCGGACCCGTCGACCGCGGCGGCCGACGTGGCGTTGCCGGCCGAGGCCCTGATCCGGCTCGCCTATGGGCGCCTTGATCCCGGTCACACGCCGGCCGGCGCCGTGCTGCCCGACGGCCTGCGGAAGGTGTTCGGCCCGGTGTGAGCCGGGCTCGCCCCTAGGCGGGGCCGATCACCAGGCAGCCGTTGTGGCCGCCGAAGCCAAAGGAGTTCGACAGCGCAGGCGACGGTTCCCACGGTCGGGCCTCGTCGCGAACCACGTCGATGCTGATCTCGGGGTCCTGGTTCACCAGGCCGAGGGTGGGCGGGATCAGGCGGTGGTGCATCGACAGCAGCACGGCGGTGGCCTCGAGGGCGCCGGCCGCGCCCAGGGCGTGGCCGGTCACGCCCTTGGTCGACGTGACCGGCGGGCCGGGGGAGCCGAACACCTTCTGGATGGCCTGGGCCTCGGCCGCGTCGTTGAGCGGTGTCGACGTGCCATGGGCGTTGATCTGGCCGATGTCGGCCGGGGTGAGACCGGCATCGGCGATGGCGAGCTCCATGCAGCGCACGGCACCGGAGCCGTCGGGCGACGGGGCGGTGATGTGATGAGCATCGGCCGTTGATGCCGCGCCCATGATCTCGCCCCAGATGTGGGCGCCACGCGCCACGGCGTGCTCCCACTCCTCGAGCACGAGCACCGCAGCACCCTCCGAGATCACGAAGCCGTCGCGCTCGGTGTCGAACGGGCGGGAGATCCCACTGTTCGACATGGCGGTCATGTTGTGGAAGCCGGCCACACCAGTTGGGGTGATGGCGGTCTCCGAGCCACCGGCGAGCACCGCGTCGCACATGTCCATGGCGATCCATCGAGCGGCGTTGCCGATGCCCTGGGTGCTGGCCGCGCACGCGGTGACGGCCGTCTCGCACGGGCCCCGCCAACCGAATCGGATGGAGACGGTGCCGGCTGCGGCGTTGCACATCATCATCGGCACGAGGAACGGCGAAACCCGCTTCTCGCCCTTCTCGTGGCGCACGACGATCTGCTCCTCGAGCGTGTGCAGCCCGCCCACGCCGGTGGCGATGAGGACGCCGGAGCGATCGGGGTCGGCCCCGATGTCGCCAGCGCTCTCGATCGCCTGGGTGGCGGCAGCCACCGCGAACTGGGTGAAGCGGTCGCTGCGCCGAGCCTCCTTCGGCCCGAACCACGGCGACGGGTCCCAGTCATCGATCTGGCGGGCACCGCTGGGCGGCTCGCGCAGCAGTCCCTGCCAGAAGGCGTCGATGTCACGGCCCGCCTGGGCGATGACGCCGATGCCGGTGACGGCGACCCGTCGGCCGTACCTCACGCGAGCTTGCCGACGACCAGCTCGTAGGCCTGGCCGACCGTGGTGATGCCCTCGAGCTCCTCTTCGGGGACCTCGACGTCGAACGCCTCCTCGAGGGCCATGACCAGCTCGACCAGGTCGAGGCTGTCGGCGTCGAGGTCCTCGCCGAACTTGGCCTCCATGGTCACCTGGTCCTCGGAGACCTGGAGCACCTCCACGGCGCACTTCTTGAAGGTCTCGAACTTGTCGTCAGCCATGTGGGCTCTGTCTCCTGTGTGTGGGTTGATCGAATCAATGGCCCATGCCGAGCCCGCCATCGACCGGCAGGACCGCACCGGTGATGTAAGCGGCCTCGGGTGAAGCCAGGAAGGTCACGGCGGCGGCCACCTCATCGGGCGAGGCGAACCGGCCGAGGGGTACTGCGGCCGTCATCTCGGCCTGGAGCTTGTCGTCGAGCACGGCGGTCATGTCGGTCAGCACTGGGCCGGGCGCGACCACGTTGACGGTGATCGAACGGGAGCCCAGCTCCCTCGCCAGCGATCGCGCCAGGCCGATGAGCCCCGCCTTGGACGCCGCGTAGTTGACCTGACCGGCCTGTCCGGAGAGGGCGACGACCGATGAGAGGAAGATGATGCGCCCCGACCGGGCCCGCACCATCTTCGACGCCGCCCTGCGGGCGACGCGGAACGAGCCGGCCAGGTTGGCGTCGACGACCGACTGGAAGTCGTCGTCCTTCATGCGCAGGACCAGGCCGTCGCGGGTGACGCCAGCGTTGGACACGAGGACCTCGACCGGTCCCCAGTGCGCCTCGATCTCGTCGAAGGCGGCGTCGACCTCGGCGGTGGACGTGACGTCGCACTTCACCGTCAGGAAGCCGTCGACCGGGCCGGAACGGGAGGTCACCGCCACCCGATCGCCCCTCGCCGCGAACGCAGTGGCACAGGCGAGCCCGATGCCCCGGTTGCCACCCGTCACGAGGACAACGCGTCGTGCGCTGTCGGCCATCAGGCGCCCCATCGTAGGACGGCCGTGGCCCAGGTCATCCCAGCCCCGAAGCCGCACAGCACGACGACGTCGCCGTCCTTGATCCGGCCGGCATCGAGGGCGTCGGCGAGGGCGAGGGGCACTGAGCCCGACGAGGTGTTGCCGGTGCGCTCGAGCACGAGGGCGGTGCGGTCGACCGGAATGCCGACCTTGTCGCAGGCCGAGGCGATGATGCGGGTGTTGGCCTGGTGGGGAACGAGCAGCGCCACCTCCGACGCGTCCACACCAGCCTTGGCCAGGGCGGCGGTGATCGACTGGACCATCACCCGGACGGCCTGGCGAAAGACCTCCTTGCCGATCATCGTCATGTAACCGCCGAGGTCGCACTCCAGCACGTGGCGCAGCGAGCCGTCGCTGCCGAGGTCCCAACCGAGGAGGGCGCCGGGGCCGTCGACCCGATCGACGACGATCGCGCCGGCTCCGTCACCGAAGAGGATCACCGTGTCGCGGTCGTCCTGGTCGGTGACGCGCGACATGACGTCGGCGCCGATCACGAGGACCCGCTTGGCGCCGACGTCGCACATGCCGGCGGCCGCCACCAGTGCGTAGACGAAGCCGGAGCAGGCGGCGTTGAGGTCGACGGCGCCCCCCGTGGTGCCGATGGCGTGCTGCACCGACGACGCGCTCGATGGGATCTGCTGGTCGGCAGTGGTGGTGGCGAGCAGCAGCATGTCGACCGTCGACGCATCGACGCCGGCAACGTCGAGTGCCCGCTGGGCAGCTTCGGTGGCGAGGCCAACGGTGGTGCCGCCGTAGCGCCGCTCGCGGATGCCCGTGCGCTCCAGGATCCAGTCCTCGGCGACGTCGAGGTCGGCGCGGGCGGCGAGGTCGGCGTTGCTGACGACCTTCTCGGGCAGGGCGGCGCCCCAACCGCGGATGGCGATTCCCATGGTTGCCGAACCGCCTAACCGGTACGCAGCCAGGCGATGGGCTGGCTGGCGGTGACCCGCTCCCCGTCGACGGCGATGAAGCCCATGATCGTCCCGGCGAAGAGCGAGCGGACCTCGGCGGTGCCGACGGTACCGAGCAGGTCGCCGACCTCGAGGGTGCCGCCCGGCTCGGCCCTGAGCCGGTCGTCGAGGGCGAAGACGCCAGCGGCGGGTGAGACCACCATCCGCTCGACGGCGAACAGGTGCTCGCCGTCGGGTACGTGCACGGGATGTGCCTGGGCGCCTTCCAGCACCTCGAGCAGGTGGTCGAGGTCGTCGGGTGTCGCCACCGACACGGCGGTGAGGCCGGGCGCGATGCGCTTGGCCATCGCGGTCAGCACGCTGCCCGGGCCCAGCTCGACCAAGGTGCGGATGCCGTCCTCGGCCATGCGCTCCACGGAGTGGCGCCACCGCACGGGGCTGACCAGCTGGGCCGAGAGGAGGGTGGCCCATTCGTCGGCATCGACATGGGGCCGGGCGTCGATGTTGGCGACGACGGGGATGTCCGGGTCTCGCAACGTCGCGGCGGCGATGGCCTTGCGGAGCTCGTCGCGGGCGGGCGCCATGAACGGTGTGTGGAAGGCGCCACCGACCGGGAGGGCCATGACCCGCTTGGCGCCGAGCTCCTTGGCGGCCACCGCGGCCCGGGCGAGGGCCTCGTCGTTACCGGCGATCACGACCTGGCCGGGCGCGTTGAAGTTGGCCACCCAGACATCGCCGTCGGCCCGGCGGCAGGCAGCATCGGCGTCGTCGTCCTCGAGCCCGAGGACCGCCGACATCACGCCAGGGTTGTCCTCGGCCGCCACCTGCATGGCCTCGCCCCGGGCGGTCACGACCCGGACGCCGTCGGCGAAGGAGAGGGCGCCGGTGGCGGTGAGGGCGGTGTACTCGCCCAGGCTGTGGCCGGCGGCCACGGCAGGCGCCACGCCGAGGCGCTCGACGGCGTCGAGGACGACCAGGCTGAGCACGAACGTCGTCAGCTGGGCGTTGCGGGTCTGCCGGAGCTCCTCGGCGTCGGCCTCCAGCAGGAGGCGGGCGATGTCCCGCCCGGCCACCTGTGATGCCTCGGCCACCAGCTCCCACGACTCGTGGTCGACCCAGGGCGCGCCCATGCCCGGCTTCTGTGATCCCTGCCCTGGGAATGTGAACGCGAGCATCCAGTCCCTCTCCGCCGACCCGCCGTTCCGACCACGCGGAAGCCGACGAGGTTACGCCCCCGCCCATTCGTTCTTTGGTATCCGGACCCCCGTAGGGGGTGTCGGGATACCAAAGAACGGGAGAGGGGTGCTCCCGGTGGGAGTCGAACCCACACTGAACGGGACTTGAATCCGTCGCCTCTGCCAGTTGGGCTACGGGAGCGAAGTGCGAAATCCTACGACCGGCGGGACAGGGCCTCGCCGATGGCGGCTGCCCGGGGCTCGTCCTCCAGGTCCTCGATGGGCAGGGGCAGCGCACGCGACCAGTTGGTGTCCTGCACCGTGCCCGGCTGGTTGGGGCGGTCGGTGACGGCCAGGGCGTCCTCCAGGGTGGCGAGCAGCACCCTGGAGTGGGACTGGGCGAGGCAGTGGTGGGCGGCGATGATGACCTCGTCGACCGACGCGTCGTCGGGGGCACCCGTCACCCGTTGCAGCCGATCGCGCACGGGCGCCATCTCGGCGGCGGCGGGATCATCCCTGACCGGGCCAGGTGGCAGGCGGCCCCGGTTCGAACCACAGGAGCCGGTAGGACAGGACCTGGCGCTCGTGCAGCTCGGCCCGCACCGAGTCCTCCACCGTGCCGAGGTCCTCGCCGACCACGAAGGCGCCGGCCCGGTAGCTCTCGAGCGCGAGGATGTCGAGCAGCTCTCCCGCCGGATAGCGGACATAGGTGCCGGACGCGGGCCCGCTGCCGGGGGGCACCCAGAACAGCCGGAACAGGCCCATCACGTGGTCGATCCGGAGGCCGCCGCTGTGGGCGAAGGCGCTCCTGACCGTCTCGATGAAGGGCTCGTAGGCCGCCTCCCGGAGCTTCCAGGGCACGAACGGGGGCAGGCCCCAGTCCTGGCCATCGGCGTTGAACTCGTCGGGGGGCGCCCCGACCCGCATGTCGAGGGCGAGGGTGTCCTGGAAGCTCCAGGCATCGGCCCCGCCGGGGTCGAACCCGACCGCGAGGTCTTGGAGCAGGGGAACGGGCTCGCTGGCGGCGGCCAGCTGTCGGTCGATGGCCCGCTGCACCCAGGCGTGGAACCGGATGGCGGCGGGGTGGGCATCGGCGTAGGCGGTCACCGCTGGTCCGGTCGGGTGGCGAAGCTCGCCCGGCCAGTCCCGCCAGTCGTTGCCGTGCTCGTCGGCGATGGCGCAGTAGGTGGCCCAGGCCAGGAGATCCGGGCGCTGCTCGTCGCGGTGGCGGTCGACCGGCCGGGTATCGGCCGAGGCCGCGAAGATCGCCTCGAGAGCGGCCCGCTTGAGCTGCCACACCTTGGCCCGGTCGATGCGGCGGTCGTCGTTCAGGCCCCGGCCTTCCTTGGCCAGGGCGTCGAGGTCGACGACGAGCGAGGACGCCCCCGGCACGTCCTCGATGCGGAGGTGGAGCGGGTTCCGGAACCGGCGGCTCGAGGGGTAGTAGGGGCTCGGCTCCGGCGCGCCGGCGGGCCCGGGCGCGTGCAGCGGGCTGACGGCCAGGATGCCAGCGTCCTGGGTTCGGGCCCACGCCCCGAGGCGGCGGAGGTCGCCGAGGTCGCCGATGCCCCAGCTCGTGGTCGACCGGGCGGCGTAGAGCTGGACCGCCCATCCCCAGGTCCGGAGGTCGTGCGGGAGGTGACAACGGCCCGGGGTGACGATGAGCCGGGTCACCGGCCCCCCGTCGAGGGGCACGAGGCGGTGGTAGCCGGGCGCCAGGTCGGGAGGCAGCGCGTCGGTGGCCCGCAAGGTGGAGCCGTCCTCGAGCACCAGGTCGGCCGGTCCCTGGAGGTACTCCACGGTGCCGGCCCGCACGAACCAGAGGGGCGGGCCGGGCGGGGGTCCCTCGCCTTCGGTGGCGCCGACGGCGGTGGCGACGGCGTCGAGGGTGGCGGACGGCGGTTCGTGCCAGTGGCCCGAAACGTCCCAGTAGCCGGCGTCCACACCCCAGGCGCCCAGGTCCATCAGACCCGAAAGGTACCGATTCTGAAACCAGGCCCAAACGGGCCCGCCTCTACACTCCCGTCCATGTCCAGGTCGCTCCTCGAGCGCAGGCTCGACGACGTCGCTGCGCGGCTTCGCGCCTTGCGTGACGAGCTCGCCGTGGCCGAGGAGCAGCTCGCCGTCCTTGCCGACGCCGCCGACGACGCTCGGCTCCGCGCCCTGGTGTCGGAGACGCCGATCGCCGAGCGGGAGCACGACGAGGCCCAGCGCCACGCCGACGCCATGGCCCGCCACCGCGCCGACGTGGCCGCCGAGCTCGCCGAGCTCGAACGGGCCCAGGACGAGCTCCTCGACCGCCTGATGGACGAGCTGAAGTAGTGCCGGTCCGCGTTGTCATCGCCGAGGACGAGGCGATCATCCGGCTCGACCTCAAGGAGACCCTCGAGGAGGAGGGCTACGAGGTCGTGGGCGAGACCGGCCGCGGCGACGAAGCGGTCGAGCTGGTCAGCCGGCTCTCGCCCGACGTGGCCATCCTCGACATCAAGATGCCGGGCATGGACGGCCTGGCGGCCGCCAGCCAGATCTCCCAGGCCAAGCAAGCCGCCGTGCTCATCCTCACCGCCTTCTCCCAGCGCGACCTGATCGAGCAGGCACGCGACGCCGGCGCGCTCGCCTACTTGGTGAAGCCGTTCCAGCGGTCGGAGCTGATCCCG
Organism: Acidobacteriota bacterium; assembly: GCA_019510095.1. Lineage (GTDB taxonomy): Bacteria > Actinomycetota > Acidimicrobiia > Acidimicrobiales > CADCSY01 > JAEKLB01. The sequence continues at coordinate 36,454 of JAEKLB010000062.1, forward strand.
GCCGTCGAGGTGGCGCTCGGCCGGTTCCAGGAGATGAAGGCCCTCCAAGCCGAGGTCAACAGCTTGGAGGACCAGCTCGAGACCCGGCGCCTGGTCGACCGGGCCAAGGGCTTGCTGATGGACCACCACAGCCAGACGGAGCACGACGCCTTCAACTTCATCCAGAAGACGGCCATGCGCGACCGCACCACCATGAAGGCGGTCGCCCAGCAGGTGATCGACGGCGAGCTCGTCCCCTAAGCCGGCCCATAGGCTCGGTGCAGCATGGCGAAGCTCCTGTTGCTCGACGGCAACTCGCTGACGTATCGGGCGTTCTTCGCCCTCCCGACCGACATGGCCACCGCTTCGGGCCAGGTCACCAACGCCGTCTTCGGCTTCACGTCGATGCTCATCAACCTGCTGCGCGACCACCAGCCGACGGCGATGGCCGTGGCCTGGGATCGGCCGGAGCCCACCTTCCGGCACGAGGAGATCCCGACCTACAAGGCTCAACGGGAGGCCGCCCCAGACATCCTGCGCCAGCAGATCGGCCTGGTGCGGCAGGTGTGCGAGGCGTTGGGGCTGCACATGGTCGAGCTGGCCGGCTACGAGGCCGACGACATCATCGCCACGCTGGCGACCGAGGGGCGTGACCGCGGTGACGACGTCGTGATCGTCACTGGCGACCGTGACACGTACCAGCTGGTCGAGGACCCGTACGTCCGTGTCCTCTACAACCGCCGAGGCGTGAGCGACTACGCGTTCTACGACGAGGCCGGCATCAAGGAACGCACTGGTGTGACCCCGGCGCAGTACCCGGAGTACGCGGCCATGCGGGGCGACCCGTCCGACAACCTGCCCGGCGTCCCCGGCGTCGGCGAGAAGACGGCGGCCAAGCTCATCAACGACTACGGCGGCCTCGACGGCATCTTCGCCAACGTCGAGAAGTGCACGCCGAAGCTGCGCCAGAGCCTCATCGACCACGAGGACCAGGTGCGGCAGAACGCCCGGGTGATGGTCCTGCTGCGCGACGTGCCGCTCGAGGTCGGGCCCGACGATCTCGCCATGGAGCCCTTCGACGCCGACGAGGTCCACAAGCTCTTCAACTTCCTCGAGTTCCGCACCCTCTACGACCGGTTGGCCGAGGCCGTGCAAGGCATCGACCTTCCCGCCAACGACGACGTCGGCCGGCTCGAGTGCGGCACCACCGCGGTGGCCGACGCCGCCGAGGCGGTTGCCGTGCTCGACCGGTTGGCGGCGGACGCGTCGATGCCACTGTCGCTGGCCGCCGCGTGGGAGGGAGCGCCCGGTCGCTCGCCCTTTGCCGGCATCGCCTTCATCACCTCGATGGAGCCGAGCGAGGCGACGTGGATCGACGGCGACGTGCTGCGGGACCCTGCCGTCATCGCGGCGCTGCAGCGGGTGGTGGCGCCGGGCGGTCGACCGATGTCGACGCATGACGCCAAGGCGCTGATGCGGGGCATGCTCGCGCTTGGCGTCGACGTGCACACCCTCGACATCGACACCGAGGTGGCCGGCTACCTGCTCGACCCGGCCCAGTCGTCGTACCTCCTCCACGACCTGCTCCTGCGGTACGTGGGCCTGGGCCTCGACGCGGCGGAGGCGCAAGCGGCCGAGGGCACGCTCGACCTCGACGGCACTGCCGTCGACCTCGCCACCGAGACCGGTCGGTTCGCGGCAGCAGTGGCGCGGTTGGCGCCGGCCATCACCGAGGCCATGACCCAGCAGGGATCGGCCGAGCTGTACGACACGATCGAGCGGCCACTGGTGCGGGTCCTGGCGCGCATGGAGCATCTCGGTGTCGCCGTCGATGCCGACTACCTGCGCGCCCTCAACAGCCGACTGGGCACTGAGGCAGCCGAGCTGGAGCAGTCGATCCAGGATGCGGCTGGTCACCCCTTCAAGGTCAACTCGACGCCGCAGCTGCGGACCGTGCTGTTCGACGAGCTCGGGCTGGCGCCGCAGAAGAAGACGAAGACCGGGTACTCAACCGATGCGGCGTCGCTGGAGAAGCTGCGCGGCCAGCACGAGATCATCGACCAGCTCCTGCGCTATCGCGAGGTCGAGAAGCTGCGCTCGACGTATGGCGAGGGGCTGATCGCCGAGGTTGCCGCCGACGGTCGGATCCACGCGACCTTCAACCAGACGGTGGCCCGCACCGGGCGGTTGTCATCCGACCAGCCCAACCTGCACAACATCCCGGTGCGCACCGACGAGGGTCGGCAGTTCCGCCGGGCGTTCGTCCCCGAGGACGGCTTCGAGCTGCTCGTCGCCGACTACAACCAGATCGAGCTGCGCGTTATCGCCCATCTGGCCCAGGACCCCGGTCTCATCAGCGCCTTCACCAACGGCGAGGACATCCACACCACGACGGCCGCCCGGGTGTTCGGCGTTGCCGCCGATGCCGTCCGGTCGGAGCAGCGGGCCAAGGCCAAGATGGTCTCGTACGGCTTGGCCTACGGCATGGAGTCCTACGGCCTGGCCCAGCGGCTGTCGATCGCGGTGGGCGAGGCCCAGGAGATCCTCGACTCGTACTTCCAGGCGTTCCCGGCGGTGAAGGCCTACATGGAGGGCACGGTCGCCGAGGCGCGCCAGCGGGGCTACACCGAGACGCTCATGGGTCGGCGCCGACCGATTCCCGAGCTGTCGTCACCCAACTTCCGCATCCGCCAGGCCGGCGAGCGCCAGGCCATGAACGCTGGGATCCAAGGCCTCGCCGCTGACATCTTCAAGGTGGCCCTGGTCGCCCTCGACCGCGCCCTCGAGGACAAGGGGTGCGAGAGCCGGCTCATCCTCCAGGTCCACGACGAGGTGATCCTCGAGGTGCCGCCCGCCGAGCACGACGCCATGGCCACCCTCGTCCGCGAGACGATGGCCGCCGCCTGCCCTCAGCTCTCCGTCCCCCTCGAGGTCCACCTCTCCTTCGGCGACAGCTGGGCCACCGCCAAGTAACCCGCCCTTGCCCTTCTCGGTGCACCAGCGCCGGAGGATGCGGCGCTGGTGCACCGAGAACGCTGGGATCGGAGACCGTCACACCCCCTTGGCAGGGTTTGCCGATGGACGACGAGGTGTGGAGGCGGATGGCCGAGCGGCAGCACGGGGTTGTCGCGACCTGGCAGCTCGAGGGGCGGGCGCGGCCAGGTGAACGTGCGGTTCGTGGTCACTGGGAATCGATCACGCCGACGGTCCTCCGTCGAGCGGGCAGCCCCCGCACACCCGAGCAGCGCGTGATGGCGGCGGTGCTCGACGCCGGCGAAGGTGCGGTGGCGTCACATGGCACGGCTGCCGCGCTCTGGCAACTACCGGGGTTCGGCCTCACGAGGCTGGAGGTGACTCGAGGTGGCCGGCGGAAGAGCCGCACGCCACCAATCGCGGTCCTGCATCGTCCCGTGTTGCTGCTGCCTCACCACTGCACACACACGAGAGGCCTCCCGGTCACCACCTTGGCGCGCACGATCTTCGATCTCGCCGGTACGGGTGTGAAGCCGGAGCGGATCGCCCGACTCGTCAACATGATCGCCAACAAGAGCTCGGGCACCCTGGCTGCCCTCCATCGCACGCTCAAGGAGCTGGCGCAGAGAGGTAGGCCGGGAATCACCGTCATGCGCGAGGTCTTGGCTGAACGCCCTGTCGGGTCAGTGCTGCCGGCGACTGGCCTTGAGATGAGGTTCGAGGCAATCCTTTGTGAGGCGGGACTGCGCCTGCTCCGACGACAGGTCGACCTCGGCGGTCATGAGTGGATCGGTCGGATCGACTTCGTCGACTTGGAGCTGGGCTTGCTTGTTGAGGTTGACAGCATCCTCCACCACAGCAGCCCGATGGACGTCGCCGCTGACGAGAAGCGCGATGCGGACCTCCTCGCGGCCGGCTTCCGCAAGGTGCTCCGCATTCCGGAGGAGTACGTGTGGTATCAGCCATGGCTCGTCGCGAAGGCAGTACGGGAGGCCTTCGCCGAGCTTTCAGGCTTCTCGGTGCACTAGCGCCGCTACCTCCGGCGCTGGTGCACCGAGAACGGGGTCAGTTGCGGGGGACCTCGCGCCAGGGGCGGTCCTTGTCGACGCGGATGTCGCCGGGGAGGCCGAGGACGCGCTCGCCGACGATGTTGCGCTGGATCTCGCTGGTGCCGCCCTCGATCGACATGGCGCGTGAGCGGACTGCGAACAGCTGCGGTGACTGGGACGAGGCCGGCTCGTCCATCTCGCCGCGGAGGAGGGCGTCGTAGTCGAGTCCGACCTGGGCAGCGGGGCCCATGAGATCGCTCTCGATCTCGCTGAGCCGTTGGTTGAGCTCGGCATGGGCGACCTTGGCGAGGGAGCCGAGGGGCGTCGCGCCACCTCGCCCGAGCGCCGCCCTCATGCGCATGCCGTTCAGCTCGACCACCTTGCTGTCGACCCAGGCCTGCATGGCCCGGTCGCGCAGGGCCAAGGCGTACGCCGACGTGCGGTCGTCGCGCCCGCGCCACAGGTCGAGCAGCGTCTCGATGGGTCGGCTGAAGGCGTCGCCGATGCCTTCTCGCTCGGAGTGAAGTCCGGTCAGGCTGATGCCCCACCCGTGGCCCTCGTTGCCCAGCCGCCATCCGTCGGGGATGCGCACGTCGGTGAGGAACACCTCGTTGAAGTGCGAGCGGCCGTCAGCCTGGCGCAGCGGCCGGATCTCGACTCCCGGCGCCTTGATGTCGCAGATGAAGAACGTCAGCCCGCGGTGCTTCGGCGCGTCGGGGTTGGTACGGGCGACGAGGATGGCGAAGTCCGACTCGTGCGCGCCGCTGGTCCAGACCTTCTGGCCGTTGACGATCCACTCGTCGCCGTCGCGTACCGCCATGGTGGCCAGGCCGGCGAGGTCCGATCCGGCGCCCGGCTCGCTGAACAGCTGGCACCAGTGCTCCTCGCCGGTGAACAGCGGGCGCAGGAAGCGACCTTTCTGCTCCGGCGTGCCGACCGCGTCGATCGACGCCGCGCCCTGGTGCATCCCGATGTAGTCGTTGTTCCGAGGGGGCGCGCCGACCTCGCGCAGTCGGGAGTCGATGCGGAGCTGGAGGCCGGCAGCCAGGCCGAGCCCGCCGAAGCCACGCTCGAAGTGCACGAACGCCAGCCCGAGGTCGAACTGAGCGCCGCGAAAGGCCACCACGTCGGCGGCGGCGAGGTCGGGGAACTGGGCTAGGAGCTCGTCGAGGCGCTGGTCGACCAGCTCGTCGTCAGTCATGCCGCCATCTTGCTAGAGAGGTGGCCATCGACCACTGGTTCGAGGACATCGCCGAGCACACGGGTGCGGCCTACCTCCGCTACTCCTTCACCAAGGGGACGGCGCAGGAGGTCGACTTCCTCGTCGACGCCCTCGGTCTCATGCCCGGCGACCGCGTCCTCGACGTCGGCTGTGGTCCCGGGCGGCACTGCCTCGAGCTGGCCAGCCGTGGGATCGTCGCCCACGGCGTCGACATCGCCCAGCGGTTCGTCGATCTCGGGCGCCAGGCCGCGGTCGAGGGCGCGACCTTCGAGCGGCTGGACGCCCGGGCGCTGGCCTTCGACGGCGAGTTCGACGCCGCCATCTCGCTGTGCCAGGGCGCCTTCGGGCTGCTGGGGGCCGCCTCCGTGGCGAACGGACCGCTCGGTGACGACGGCGACGTGCTGGCCGGCATGGCCCGAGCGCTGCGGCCGGGGGGCCGGGTCGGCATCAGCGCCTTCTCCGCCTACTTCCAGGTCCGGTTCCTGGAGGAGACCGACGCCTTCGACGCCGCCACCGGGGTCAACCACGAGCGCACGACGGTCAAGGACGAGGCCGGGCGGGACCGCGACTTCGACCTCTGGACGACGTGCTTCACCCCTCGGGAGCTCCGCCTCCTGGCCGAGCGGGGCGGATTGGTGGTGGACGACATCTGGTCGGTGACGCCGGGCGACTACGGCCGACGGGCGCCGACGATCGAGCGCCCTGAGCTGCTGCTGGTCGGCCATCGACCGAACTGACGTAACCTCTCCGGGTTGCGCCGACGGTCGGCGCTGTCCGGAAAACCCAAAGGCCCATCACCGATGTCCGATCCCTCGACCACCACCACTGAGAACCCCATGGGGAGCTTCGACGAAGTCTCCGGGGAGTACACGCCGAGACAGGTGGTGAGCGACGACCTCGGGGGCATGAGCTTCGACGAGGCCATCAACGGCACCATCGTCGAGTTCGACGACGGCGACATCGTGACCGGCACGGTGGTGAAGGTCGACAAGGACGAGGTCCTGCTCGACATCGGGTTCAAGTCGGAGGGCGTGATCCCGTCGCGGGAGCTCTCGATCCGCAACGACGTCGACCCGTCGGAGATCGTCTCCCTGGGCGACCAGATCGAAGCCCTCGTCCTCCAGAAGGAGGACAAGGAAGGCCGGCTCGTCCTCTCCAAGAAGCGGGCCCAGTACGAGCGGGCGTGGGGCGACATCGAGCGCATCAAGGAGGCCGAGGGCGTCGTCCGCGGCCCGGTCATCGAGGTCGTCAAGGGCGGCCTCATCCTCGACATCGGCCTGCGCGGCTTCCTGCCCGCCTCGCTGGTCGAGCTGCGCCGGGTGCGCGACCTCCAGCCCTATGTGGGCAAGGAGCTCGAGGCCAAGATCATCGAGCTCGACAAGAACCGCAACAACGTCGTGCTGTCCCGCCGTGCCTGGCTGGAGGAGACGCAGAAGGAGCAGCGCGAGGAGTTCCTCACCAACCTCAAGCCGGGCGAGGTCCGCAAGGGCGTCGTCTCCTCGGTGGTCAACTTCGGCGCCTTCGTCGACCTCGGCGGCATGGACGGACTCGTGCACGTGTCGGAGCTGTCGTGGAAGCACGTCGACCACCCCGGCTCGGTCGTGCAGGTCGGCGACGAGATCGAGGTGCAGGTGCTCGACGTCGATCTCGACAAGGAGCGCATCAGCCTGTCGCTGAAGGCCACCCAGCAGGACCCGTGGCAGGAGTTCGCCACCAGCCACCGCGTCGGCGAGCTCGTCTATGGCCGGGTCACCAAGCTGGTGCCGTTCGGCGCCTTCGTGCAGGTCGGCGAGGGCATCGAGGGCCTGGTGCACATCTCGGAGATGAGCCAGCACCACGTCGACCTGCCCGAGCAGGTCGTCACCCCCGGCGAGGAGCTGTGGGTCAAGATCATCGACCTCGACCTCGCCCGCCGCCGCATCAGCCTGTCGATCAAGCAGGCCGCCGAAGGCGGCGAGGTCGAGCGAGGCGACCTCGGAGGCCGAGAAGGCCTGGGCCGAGTACTACGAGCAGTATCCCGAGGCGGCCGCCGAGGCCGCTGCCGCTGCTGCGGCGACGGAGGCGACCGAGGCGGCAGCCGTCGACGTTCCCGAAGCAGCTGCTGAGCCTGCGGCAGCCGAGGCGCCGGTCGAGCCCGCTGCCGACGAGGTCGACTAGGACGAGTCAGCTGCCCCCGGGCCGACCATCGGGGTCGGCCTGGGGCTGGTGGACCTGGGTCAGGAAG